>NZ_CP022297.1:1247167-1558958 GCF_017310015.1 Marinobacterium iners | reverse complement strand
CCTAGCTCGGGAACCATTCGTCCACTTTCAGGAAAGTCGGCTAACCGTTCTACCGCAGAGAACAAGTCCTCCACCCAGCCACCGCAGCATCCGGGCTATCTTCTGCTATATAGCGGGCTGTATCTTCCACACGCACAAGCGCGAGCGGGGACCAAACAATCTTCATGGAGCCAGCTTGCTCAAAACCCTGTTTTTCGCGTTTTCATGCGCAATGCCATCACCGGATGCTATCTGTTCTTCCGCCTTATATAGCTCTTCCAGAATTTCAAGGCGCTCCTGCATCCTCTCGTACTCGTGAACATCCACCAATACGGCGACTCCGCTTATGCATCATTCGTAGTGGCTCCAGAGACGGAGGACTTTTACCACTTTCTCGTCTTCAAGCACTTGGTATACCAGACGGTGCTGGATATTGATTCGGCGTGAATAGGCACCCTCAAGATCACCAACCAGGTTCTCGAACGGGGGTGGCTTGCGGTACGGATCTTCTGCAATGAGTGCCAATAACTCTTCGGCTTTTGGTTTGAGGCCGCTGGAGGCCAGCTTCTTTGCGTCCTTCTGGGCTTGTTTGGTGTAAACCAACTTCCATGTCACCAGTTCAGCTCCTCATCGCACTCATCCACGGGAATAACCATACCCTCACGAATAGACTCCCGCATACCGGGTACGGAGAGCAGGTAAAGTGTTTCCTGAATTGCAGACCAGTCTTCCTCGGAAACCAGGACGGCTTTGTTCCGCTTACCCATGATGACGATTGGCTGGTGGGATTCGGCGGTCTCGTCAATCAACCGATAAAGGTTGCTGCGCGCCTCAGTGGCTGTGATTCCGGTCATGACGCACCTCTTGCGTGTTCAACTTTTCACCAAGTGTACGCTTTTGAGTACGTACGTCAAGACGAACGCCAGAGGAGACACCGGCGCGCATGTGATGCAAAGGCTAGATGCCATTTCGCGTTTCGATTGCATCAATGGCCTGTTGTAACAGCGCATTGAAGGCATCGGGCCTTTCCAGCATGGGAAAGTGGCCTGATTCCTCAATATAGAGAAGCTGATAGTCTTTAATATGCTTTTGGTTTTCTTCAAATGCGGTCGGCCACAGTCGTGCATTTATTGAGACCACAGGAACGCTGACATCCTTGAAGACAGCGGCGGCGTCTCCGCTGACATACTGTCCCAGGTAATTACGAAAGGCACTCATGGCCGGCGCCTTGGGCGCTGATGACATGTCTTCCATTATCCAGTTCATCAGCTGTTGATCGGTGCCTGCCGGGAACATTTGTGAAACAAAACCCTGCGTCGCCGTTCTGAAATCAGATTCAAATGGCGTTACCATCTCATCAATGACGCTCTCAGGTGTATGCTGCGCAACGTTTTGCAAGGTATCGACCCCGACAATACCCACAACCCTCTTCGGCATGAGTCTGGCCGCCTCGGCAATCACGCCACCTCCCATTGAATGCCCGATCAGAACCGCGCGACCAATGTTTTCCCTGTCCATAACGGCTTTCACATCCTGGGCGAAGGACAGCATTGAATAATCGGATCGCTCCAATGAGGAATGCCCATGCCCTGCCAAGTCGACCGTAATGACCCGATAGTCTTTCGCGAATACCGGGACCTGCTCTTGCCAGTAGCGCCCGTCACAACTCCAGCCGTGAACGAAAATCAGCGCTGTTCCGCCCTCTCCGGCCACATCATAGGCGATACGCTCGGCGTCATACGACACGGCGACATCATGTCTGAGAGCAGACGGGCCAGTCGCACATCCTGGCAATAGCAGGAAGGGTATCAGTAAGACCAGCAGCTGTTTTTTCATGTTTTTTCCTGTTCATGAACATTTTTGATTTCGCGTCAGGGACACACCCTTAAACCCGGAGCGGCATGGGAGCGCGCACGCCCGCATGTCTGAGGTCAGGCAGAGTCAGATCGCCCGAGCGACAATAAAGGGACGGTAGTCACTTTTCTTCGTGCCGTGCCGTTCGTTTTCAAGTATTTCAAACCCCGCTTCACCGATTGCTTGTACCAGCGAACCCGAGGAGCATGTGGTCACGACGCTCGGGGCCTTGCCCACGAGACGCATAACCGGGATGGCAAGACGGATAAGGGGATTCATATCACCGACACAAGGGGTTTTGGCGATGAACAGCCCACCCGGCACAAGCATCGAGTGAATCTGAGCGAGCACGACAGGCAGACTGCCTGCCAAATGCAGGTAGTTAAACGCCAGCACCACATCATACTGCACACCCTCACGGGCCAAGGTATCGGCGGTTGCCTGGCGGAACGCCAACGTCGCATTCAAGCCGCTTTGGCGGGCTGTTTCCAGTTTTTCCTGTGCAATGGCGATCATGCCCGCTGAAATGTCCGTGCCAACGTAGCTTTTCACAGAATCAGCCAGACGCAGGGCTGCCGTACCGGTGCCACAGCCAAGCTCCAGCACCCGTGCGTCGGGCGACATCAACGCACGCGTACGCGCCAGCGTCCTCTCGAACCCCGCCTCATCATCAATTAGAGAAGCTGCATGTTTTTTGGCGGCCCGGTCCCAAAACCGTGCATCGTGCTCGCTCATCTGTTTTTCTCTCGTTGTTGCTCTTAACTGACGGCCAGCGACACCGTCCGCACTGAGGTAAGTCCACCTTACTATAGAAGGTGTCTAGTGTTCGTGGGTAACTCGGTCAATTAACGCCGTGCTAAGGGCCGAAAAAGCGTAGCTTTTGAGGACCCAGTGAGCAAAGCGATGATCTTCCCATGATAAATCTGAACTCTATAGGTTTTGGTTGGCAATTTTGTCCATAAAACCAGAGACTAGAGCCAACGACTTTTTGTTTTGGCTAGCCTGCCTATACATGCACGCTGCTCGCCCAAAACCCAAAGCAGGTTCCTTTTCCTCATGATAAAAGAGTGCGCTTGAACTAAATTCAAATAGAATACCTGCTACATTACGACCTGCATTTTTGTTTGATAAATCTTGCTGCTCTCTAGCGAAATCTGTAATTGCTTTTTGTATTTCCATATCATAAAGACGCACATCGCTTGTTGCTGTAACTGTACCCTCAGGCAAGAGTACATCAGTCACATCCAATGCTATCAACCCATACTTATTTTTACGATTTGCACCAATACGTGTATCTATCTGACTTGATGCTTCTTTCATACGAGAGGCTAATTTTTTCAAAGACTTTATACGTTTGCATTCTACATACAATCTGTCTTTACCAATAGTAACAACCACATCGCAGTCATCCGTTAAGTCGACTTCATAGCCGCCTTTGAGAAACCTAGAGGCAATGTTTAGCTCAAACGCGAAATCTCGTGCAGGGTCATCATTTTTTCCTTTTTTGTTTTTTTTGATTGCTTCGGCACGTATGCTTTTACCAGACATGACATGCTTGATACGATCTTTTAAGCCTTCGTGCTTACCATCCTTAAAAGTATTCCACAAGCGGATGATTAGGCACGCTTCGGTCGCTGCTTGCATAAAATGATAGAAATCATCAATTAAGTCACGTTCCGTAGGTGCTTTTGCTCCGGGGTTTACAAATGTTTTCAGAAGCCGCTCGTAGTCGCCCATTCGAGTACTTTTATATGGAAACCCCATTTCTTCTGATAACCATTTACATGCTTCTGAGAATTCTTTTTTACGTTCTGTAAACTCTCCGTGATACATTGCAGTTTTACTTATTTCTAACGTTGAGATTTTCATAACCCTCCGAACTAATGTGATTTATAACCCGTAGGCTCAGCCGCCAGATTGGAGCGGTAGCGAAAAACTGTTCAGCTGCAGCTATTGGTTATTTTTTTGTGATTAGCGGTTCAGAATGGAATATCGTCATCTTCCATACGTTCTTCAATCCTGTTTACTAAGTCAACAGCTGTATTCTTCAGGTCAGTTATAGTTTTTTCTGAAACGGGAACCTTTTCACCATCTGTGGTCTTTCCGTTCCTATGCACTAGATCGTGACGTTGAATAACGAATTTTTGCATTGCAGAAATATCTGGAAAACTGATGGAGAACGTATCTTCATACATTTTCTTTACAGTAGGCAGCTTGTGATAAATGGTTTCTACCATCACGCTCCTTGCCTTCTCTTCAATACCCCTCCTCTCCTTAAATACATCACTTAAGCTAAACTTCTGTTTCTTGAATTCAGGGTGACTCGCGACAAAATTTTCTAAGAAATATACCGACCCACTAACTTTATTAATAAAAGTATCAGATAGATATGTTTCCAGCGCCCCCATCATACTGATAAAGATCTGTCGAAAAAGAATGTCTTTTATATCTTCTTGTTTTAGATTGATAGCCAAAAGCTGTTCGAGATTTTTTATCTCATTTATGAAGCTTGCCTTTGGGTCTATGTTCTCTAAGATTGCCTCCAGCTCATGCTCGTCTTCAGACCCTCTCTCAAAGACCCACGGTGCCAAATGCGCAGTTCGGTTTTCATCTAAGTCATTGATCTTCTCTAGGATGATCGGGTCATTTTCTTCGCTAAACTGCAAAATATAGTCATAGACCAGCCCATCTTTTGAGACATTGGCATCTATTTCGTAATCAAGCTCTGATAGCTCTTCCCATGAAATACCAAGAGCATCAGCCATCCTGGCGTACCGCTCTTCTTGGTTGTGGAGATAGTTTTCTTTGAGTCCACCCATAGTCTTACCTACAACACATAACGCCTTACTCACCGGAAAATTGGGAGCGCCAGCGAGTAAATTTTGCCGGTGCAGTAATTTTTTAGGCCCCCGAACAAATACTATGTGAAATCGAAAAGTAACTATTCAGCTCAAGTTCCTGCAAAAAGTTCTTGACAGGTTTTTTGTCAAAATATCTCCCAGTCCAGTGACAGTCGGTATTTCGCTTTAAAGCCTGCCTCAAGGTGCCGTACCGCCACTCTGTGGCGTCTGGCGGAGCTCTATGTCTCGGAGCGTGGGAGCAATGTAAAAGTTGCTCAGATCCGCACACAAAGCGAAAAATTTGACCTGAAAAAGTCGTGCGATAATAGGCCATCAATCGACGATACTCAGGCTCATGAAGATCAGCAATATGGATGTCGACGCCATCTTGGCGAACGTCAGACAACAGCTCCAGGACGACAAGACACTCTCGCCATCTCTGCGCGCAGCCATTGAGATGATGATGGTGCTGATCCAGATGATGACCGGCCGGCTCAACACGAACAGTACCAACAGCAGTACGCCGCCCTCCCAGGATCCGAACCGGCCCAAGAAGAGCCGCAGTAAAGGTGAGCGTAAACCGGGCGGACAGCCTGGCCGTATTGGCAAGACGCTGCAACGGGTCGAGGAGCCGGATGCGATCAAGACCGTGAAGGTCGACCGGCGCACCCTGCCTAAGGGCAGCGCATTCCGCGTGGTCGGCTATGAAAAGCGTCAGGTCTTCGATCTGGATATCAGCCGCTTCGTGACCGAGTACCAGGCCGAGATCCTGGAGAACGAACAGGGGCAACGCGTCACAGCGCCATTCCCGGCCGGTGTTGATCGTCCGGTGCAGTATGGTCCCCGCTTGAAAGCGCATGCGGTGTATCTGTCGCAGTACCAGCTGCTGCCCTACGAACGTGTCCGCGAATACTTTGAGGATCAGGTTGGTATCCCGCTCAGCGCAGGGTCGCTGTTCAACTTCAACCAAGACGCTTTCGACAAAGCTGAGGGCTTCGAGCACTGGGTTAAGGACCGTCTGGCCGAGTCGGTGCTGATTCACGCCGATGAAACCAGCATCAACATCGGTGGCCAACGCCGCTGGCTGCATTGCGCCTCGAATGATGACCTGACCTGGCTGGCGCCCCATGCTCACCGGGGTCACGAGGCGATGGAGGCCATCGGTATCCTGCCGCGCTTCCACGGCGTGCTTTGTCATGACCACTGGAAACCGTACTACCGCTATCAGTGCCGGCATGCGCTCTGTAATGCCCACCATCTGCGCGAGCTTCAGCGCGCCTGGGAGCAGGACAAACAGACCTGGGCGCAGCGCATGCAAACCCTGTTGTGCACCATGGAGGATGCCGTTAAGAGTGCGGGCGGCAGCCTGCCGCCTGAAAAGGCAGAAGGGTGGCGAAAGGCCTACCGGCAATGCCTCAAAAAAGCGGAAGACGAGTGTCCGCCACCGGATGAAAACCAACGGCAGGGCAAGCGTGGTCGGCTCAAACGCTCTCGGGCGCGCAACCTGCTGGAGCGGTTGCGCGACTATGAGGCAGATGTTTTGCGCTTTCTGGACGATCCGGCGGTCCCCTTTACGAACAACCAAGGCGAGCGTGATATCCGTATGCTCAAGGTGCAGCAGAAGATCTCTGGCTGCTTCCGCTCGATGGATGGGGCACAGATCTTCTGTCGTGTGCGCAGCTATCTGTCGACGGCGCGCAAGCAAAACCTGAGTGGTTCCGAGGCGTTGACACTGTTGTTCGAAGGACGTTTGCCGACCTTCATGGCAGCGCCAAGCGATAATCCGAAAACTTTTTAAATCAAGCCAACTGAATAGTTACATCGAAAACAACTTTTCCGCCACCAGATGCAGCTATTGCCCTTAGATCTGCTGTGGTTTTCCCGCCCAGTCCTTTCAAGAAAAGCTGCCCACCGCCACTATTTGTGGAGGCTGCTATTGCACGAAGATCAGTAGTCGTAAACCTATCTGCATCTAAAATCATTCCACCGCCAGAAGCAGCAATTGCTCTTAAATCAGTGACCGTTTTCATTCCCATTCTCCTAATTGCCTAACAGTCTTTTAATGAGGCCTTCGACCTCATAATAATTATCGGTTTACCTTTTAATTCTGACCACTGATTCATAAGTCATTAAAAATAATGATCTGATACCAGCATCCACCGACAAAAAGGTACTTTTCTCGACATCACGTCACCCAGCGGGTATAACGGTCTGCATAAATTTCATGGATGAGGTGTGGTACATGTCGGGTTCTCCCTTTTTCAAGTCCGTTGAGGACTTCATGCGTGTCCAGCGCTACCGCCATCACACAATCAGGTCGTATCTGTTCGGGATCAGGTATTTCATTCTGCAGAACGGCAAACGCCATCCGGCCTGGCTGCATGGCCCGGGATTGCAACGTATTGCGCGAGTTCGAGTGAACGATAAGGGTATTGGGGAGGTAGCCAGTTGGCATGCGACATCCCTGCCTGTTTGGGGTTAATCACGGCCAGCGTACTCCCTGCTGACATCAGTAGCTTGAGATTAACCTGAACGGTCTGATAAGAAAAGTGGCAGAAAGGATGTGGCAGAAAGGATGTGAATTGAGGCCCCGCCGAGCGGCGTGGCCTTACACACTTACAGCTGCGTATGCAGTCCGCACTCGCGCGTTTCGAGCGCTTTGGTGGGGTCGAAGTAGTCGTGTTCGTTGGGCAGGTTATGCTCGGCCAGGTAGGCGTCCATGTCGGCTTCGGTCCAGTTGAACAGCGGCGCAACCTTGATGATGCCGTCCTTGCTGGCCGTCACGATATCCAGTGACTGGCGGAATTCGGTCTGGTCCTTGCGGATCGCGTTCAGCCACAGATCGGGCTTGAGTTCGGCCAGTGCGCGCTGGAAGGGTTCCAGTTTCACCTGACGGGTGAACTCATCATGCTGAGGATCGTCCACATCGGGGATGCCGCCCATCAGCACGTTGCGACGGGCTGCGCTCATCTGCGGAATGAAGGTGTGGATATTCAGGTTCAGATCCTTGATCAGCTTTTCCGCGAAGCGGTAGGTGGCCGAGGTGTTGTAACCGGAATCGACCCACAGCACCTCAATGTCCGGCTTGACCTGCACGGCCATGTGCAGAATCACCGACTCATACGGGCGGAAGTTGGTGGTGACCAGCGGCTTGTCGCTGTGGGCGATGGCCCAGGCGATGATCTCTTGCGGTGTTTTGCCGGCCAGCTCGGCATTGGCAGCAGCCAGATCAATGCTCATCTCTACTCTCCTGTTTCGGGTTCAGCTCTGGCGAAAGCCTGGGCGCGCCAGTGTCGCTCCACCCTGGTAATGTACGCTGACTTCGTCAAAAGCGCTCAGTACTTCGGGGCTGTAGCGCTCATCCGGTATCTGCAGAGCGTTGAAGCCGCTGCGCTCCATATGAACCAGCCGGTCGCGGGTTACATCGCCGATGGCGCGGATCTCACCGGCAAAGCCTGCCCGGCGCAGCAGGCGGGCGATACTGAAGCCTCGACCATCGGTAAAGGCCGGGAATTCAACGGCATACAGGCTGACCCGATCCTTCAGGGCCAGAATCTGTTCCAGGTCGTCATCACCGTTCACCTTCACACCCGTTTCACGGGTGGCCAGAGCATCCGCCTGCTCCAGCCAGCGGGCCAGCGGCAGTACCACCGGGCCGGTTTCCGGCAGGGGCTGGTCATCCGTGGGCCACTGCCAGCGGTCTTCGATGACGGGAGTGCGGTCAATGATCAGCGCCATATACGGCCTCCTTGAAGGGGGTTACACCCACACGGCGTACCAGTTCGAGGAAACTTTCCTCTTCGGATTCACGCAGCTCGATGTAGGTCAGCAAAAGCTTTTCGATGGTGTCGGCCACCTGGTCAGCGGGAATCGCCTTGCCCAGGGCCTTGCCCAGCGCCGCATCCGCTTCGGAGGAGCCGCCCAGGGTAAACTGATACCAGTCTTCGCCCTTTTTATCGACACCCAGGATGCCGATATGCCCCACGTGGTGGTGGGCACAGGCGTTGATGCAGCCGGACATGTTCAGCCGGATCTCTCCCACGTCATGCAGGTAGTCCACCTGTTCGAACTTTTCGTTGATCTGTTCGGCGATGTTCAGGGTGTGAGCGTTGGCCAGACCGCAGAAGTCGAAGCCGGGGCAGACGATCATGTCTGTCAGCGTGCCGATATTGGGTCGCGCCAGGTTGTTGGCGTTGAGGATCTTCCATACCTGCAGCAGATCGCCCTGCTTCACGTCCGCCAGCACCAGGTTCTGATGATGGGTGGCACGGACCTCGCCGAAGGAGAAGCGTTCTGCCAGATCGGCGACCGCCTCCATCTGCACATCGGTGATATCACCCGGTGCTTTCAGATAGGGTTTGAGCGAGACCACAACGACCCGGTAGCCCGGCACCTTGTGCTCAACAGTGTTGCGCTCGTACCAGACCCGGAACTCATCGTTCTCGGCCAGCTGGGCGGCAAGATTGTTGTCGGCGGCTCCCGCGTCATAGGCCGGCGGAGCAAAGAGAGCCTTGACCTTCTGGATCTCTTCCTGTGACAGGCGCAGGTCGGAATCGCGGATCTGTTCCCACTCCGCTTCCACCTGCTCGCGGAAGGTATCGATTCCCATGGCGTTCACCAGGATCTTGATGCGCGCCTTGTACTTGTTGTCACGACGACCGTTCAGGTTGTAGACCCGCAGAATCGCTTCCAGGTAGGAGAGCAGGTCTTCCTGTGCCAGGAAGGGGCGGATCTGTTTGCCGACCACGGGAGTACGGCCCAGACCGCCACCCACCAGCACCTCAAAGCCGGTTTCTCCCTTCTCGTTCTGCACCAGATGCAGACCGATATCGTGCACCTGCGAGGCGGCGCGGTCTTCCGGGGTTCCGGTAACGGCGATCTTGAACTTGCGCGGCAGATAGGCAAATTCCGGGTGCAGCGTGGACCACTGGCGAATGATCTCGCACCAGGGGCGCGAGTCTTCCAGCTCGCTGGCGATCACACCCGCGTAAGGGTCAGTGGTGGTGTTGCGAATACAGTTGCCCGAAGTCTGGATGGCGTGCATCTGCACTTCGGCCAGCTCGGCCAGAATATCCGGTACCGACTCCAGTGTGGGCCAGTTGTACTGAATATTGGTACGGGTGGTGAAGTGACCGTAGCCCTTGTCATAGGTGCGGGCGATGTGCGCCAGCTTGCGCATCTGGGTCGAGGACATCAGACCATAGGGAACCGCCACGCGCAGCATCGGTGCCTGACGCTGTATATAAAGGCCGTTCATCAGGCGTAATGCGCGGAACTCTTCGTCCGGCAGCTCGCCTGCAAGGTAGCGGCGGGTCTGGTCGCGGTACTGCGCCACCCGTTCGTCTACCAGCTTCTGATCCACTTCGGTGTACTGGTACATGTCAGTTCAACCTTTTTACTGAGCGTCATTAAAACAGGTCGCCATGTTACCCAGTCGTCTTTATAACGTAAAATACTAATTGATAATTTTGTTATAACCATTATTCGATACCGCCCATATCACCAGACGGAATATAAAAATGCCTATATATTCTTTTTTATTTTATTGGCGGTTCGACATAATGCCATCCAGTTATTAGCCCTCCGGGGCTTTCGTGTCGCAACCAAGTGAAAGAGTCGAATGATGAATCTGTTGCCGGAACACCGCCTGACCCATCTCAAACAGCTCGAAGCCGAGAGCATCCACATCATCCGTGAAGTGGCTGCCGAGTTCGACAATCCGGTCATGCTCTATTCTGTCGGCAAGGACTCTTCCGTGATGCTGCATCTGGCACGCAAGGCGTTCTTCCCGGGCAGGCCGCCCTTTCCGCTGTTGCATGTGGACACCACCTGGAAGTTCAAGGAGATGATCCAGTTCCGTGACCGCATGGCGCAGGAAGCCGGTATGGACCTGATCGTCCACATCAACCCGGAAGGGGTCGAGATGGGGATCAGCCCGTTCACCCACGGCTCGTCCAAGCATACCGACATCATGAAAACCCAGGGGTTGAAGCAGGCGCTGAACCAGTACAAGTTCGACGCCGCCTTTGGCGGTGCGCGCCGCGACGAAGAGAAATCCCGCGCCAAGGAGCGCGTATTCTCCTTCCGCGACAAGCACCACCGCTGGGACCCGAAGAACCAGCGCCCGGAGCTGTGGAACACCTTTAACACCCGCGTCGACAAGGGCGAAAGCATCCGCGTATTCCCGCTGTCGAACTGGACCGAGCTGGACATCTGGCAGTATATCCATCTGGAGCAGATCCCCATCGTTCCGCTGTATTTCTCGGCGGTGCGTCCGGTCGTCGAGCGCGATGGCATGCTGATCATGGTCGACGACGAGCGCCTGCCGCTGGCGGATGGCGAAGTGCCGATGATGAAAAATATCCGTTTCCGTACGCTGGGCTGCTACCCGCTGACCGGAGCCGTGGAATCCGATGCCGACACCCTGCCCGAGATCATTCAGGAGATGCTGCTGACCACCACGTCAGAGCGCCAGGGCCGCGCCATCGATCACGACAGCGCAGGCTCCATGGAGCAGAAGAAGATCGAAGGGTATTTCTGAGCCGCCACCGCCATCTCGTTAACGGATATTTGAGTACAGCATTATGAGTCATCAATCTGATCTGATCGCCACTGACATCGACGCCTATCTGGACCAGCACGAGAACAAGGAGCTGCTGCGCTTTCTTACCTGCGGCAGCGTGGACGACGGCAAATCCACCCTGATCGGTCGTCTGCTGCACGACTCCAAAATGATCTATGAAGATCAGCTGGCCGCGATTCAGAGCGACAGCAAGAAAGTCGGCACCACCGGCGACGAGATCGATCTGGCGCTGCTGGTCGATGGCCTGCAGGCCGAGCGCGAACAGGGCATCACCATTGATGTAGCCTACCGCTACTTCTCCACCGCCAAGCGCAAGTTCATCATCGCCGATACCCCGGGGCACGAGCAGTACACCCGCAACATGGCCACCGGTGCGTCCACCTGCGATCTGGCGATCATCCTGATCGACGCCCGTCACGGGGTACAGGTGCAGACCCGCCGTCACAGCTTCATCGTATCCCTGCTGGGCATCAAGCACACCGTGGTGGCGATCAACAAGATGGATCTGGTGGACTTCAGCGAAGAACGCTTTGAACAGATCAAGCAGGACTACCTGAACTTTGCTCAGGGGCTGGGACTGAAGGATATCCACTTCGCACCGATTTCCGCCCTGAAGGGCGACAACGTGGTCAACCCGTCAGAGAACATGCCCTGGTACAGCGGCGATTCGCTGATGCAGACACTGGAAAACGTGGAGATCGCCGGAGACGCCAATTTTGATGAACTGCGCTTCCCGGTGCAGTACGTCAACCGCCCGAACCTGAACTTCCGCGGCTACTGCGGTACCCTGAGTGCGGGTATCGTGCGCCCGGGCGATGCGGTGACGGTATTGCCCTCCGGCAAATCCAGCAAGGTGAAATCGATCGTAACCTTCGATGGCGAGCTGCCTGAGGCGTTTGCACCCATGGCGGTGACGCTGACACTGGAAGACGAAATCGATATCTCCCGTGGCGACCTGATCGTACACAGTGATCAGGTACCGGAAGTGACTAACCGCTTCGCAGCGCATCTGGTATGGATGTCGGAACAGGAGCTGATTCCGGGGCGCAGCTATGAGATCAAGCTGGCCAGTACACGCACCGCTGGACGCGTCAGCGCGATTCGTCACCGCATCGATGTGAATACGCTGGAACAGAGCCCGGCAGCGACTCTGGGACTGAACGAGATCGCTCAGGTTGAAGTCACACTGGAGCGGCCGATCGTGGCGGATGACTACCGTCGTCACAAGGGCACCGGTTCGTTCATTATCGTCGACCGCCTGACCAACGCCACGGTGGCCGCCGGCATGATCCAGGCCGAAGCGGAAGATGACAGTGCGATTGAGCTGCACGCCGAGTCCATCATCAGCACTCAGCAGCGTGCCGAGCGCTTTGGTCAGAAAGCGGCACTGGTTCAGATCAAGGCCTCTGACGCGACTCAGGGTGCAACACTGCTGTATACACTTGAGCAACAGCTGTTCAATCGTGGCCGCCTGCCGCTGGCATTGACCTTCCAGAACACTGAGCAGGTTGCCGCACTCAAGGCTGCCGGTTTGTTGCTGCTGACTCAGCGTGATGATTTTGAGGCAGATCTGGTGCTTGAGGCCGACGCAGAACTGCCCCCAACCGCACAGGTCAAGGCACTGTTGCAGAAAATTCAGCAGGCAGATCTGATCTGAGTCGGGGATCGGGCGCTTGCGCTCGGCCTGCGGATCTATACCCTAAGGTTATAAATCCGGTAAAATTCAGCGGAATCTAATACGCCCTGCCCGGTCATGCCGGCAGGGCTTGAGGCATTGACAGGGGCTATGACTGAATTTCTGCTCATCCTGATCAGCACCGTACTGGTGAACAACTTCGTACTGGTCCAGTTCCTCGGGCTGTGTCCTTTCATGGGTGTTTCCAACAAGCTGGAAACGGCCATGGGCATGTCCCTGGCCACCACCTTCGTGCTGACGCTGTCGTCGGTCTGCAGCTATCTGGTGTACTCGACCCTGCTGGTCCCCTTCGAGCTGGAATACCTGCAAACCATCGCCTTTATTCTGGTGATTGCGGTAGTGGTGCAGTTCACCGAAATGGTGGTGCACAAAACCAGTCCTCTGCTGTACAAGCTGCTCGGCATTTTCCTGCCGCTGATCACCACCAACTGTGCGGTACTCGGCGTTGCCCTGCTCAACATCAAGAAGCAGAACGGTTTCCTTGAATCGATCGCCTATGGTTTTGGTGCTGCCGTCGGCTTCTCGATGGCGCTGGTGCTGTTCTCGGCAATTCGTGAGCGGATCGCCGTCGCGGATGTGCCCGTTCCCTTTCGCGGTGCGGCCATCGGCATGGTCACCGCCGGTCTGATGTCGCTGGCCTTCATGGGCTTTGCCGGCCTCGTTCAGTTCTGAGGCGGAGACAACGATGACGACCGTTATTACCGCTATTCTTATCCTGTTTTGCCTCGCCGTCGTGTTCGGCGTGATTCTGGGTTATGCCTCGGTACGCTTTCGTGTCGAGGGCAATCCGATCGTGGATCAGATCGATTCCCTGTTGCCACAAACGCAGTGTGGCCAGTGCGGCTACCCGGGCTGTCGCCCCTACGCGGAAGCGATCGCTAATGGTGAGGCGATCAACAAGTGCCCGCCCGGTGGTCAAAGCACCATTGAAGCGCTGGCTGACCTGCTCGATGTGGAAGCGGTGCCGCTGGATGCCGAACATGGCGAAGAACAGGTCAAAAAGGTTGCCTTTATCCGCGAAGATGAATGCATCGGCTGCACCAAGTGCATTCAGGCCTGCCCCGTGGACGCGATTCTCGGCGCCGCCAAGCAGATGCACACCGTCATCGTCGACGAGTGCACCGGCTGCGACCTGTGTGTTGAACCCTGCCCCGTGGACTGTATTGATATGATTCCGGTGGAAACCACCATTACCAACTGGAAATGGCCCTCGCCAACCGAGTCCTCCAGCCTGATCGCGACCGACCGTGGTCGCGGCGCCGAACAGCAGGAGGCACACTGATGGGCAAGGTATTTGCGTTCCACGGTGGCGTGCACCCGCCGGAAAACAAGAAGCAGTCCACCCGAACCCCGATTGCCCAAGCGCCGCTGCCGAAGATGCTCTATATCCCACTGCAGCAGCATATCGGCATTGCCGCCAACCCGGTGGTCAATGTGGGCGATCGTGTACTCAAGGGACAGTTGATTGCCGAACCGGTCGGCCGTATCAGCGCATCGCTGCACGCGCCTACCTCAGGCATTGTGCGCTCAATCGGGCCACACCCGGTGCCGCATGCATCAGGCCTTGAGTCTGACTGCATCACGCTGGAAACCGACGGTCAGGATGAGTGGATTGAACACCAGGGCCTGCAGGATTACACCCGGCTGGAGCCCTCGGTTCTGATCGAGCATATCCGCCAGTGCGGCATCGCCGGCATGGGCGGTGCTGGCTTCCCAACCGATGTGAAGCTGCATCTGGGTGATGACCATATCGTCAATACTCTGATCATCAACGCCGCCGAGTGCGAACCCTATATCACGGCTGATGACATGCTGATGCGTGAGCGTGCCGCCGACATTCTCAGCGGTATTCGCATCATCAGCCACCTGTTGCGCCCGAGCCATATCATGATCGGCATCGAGGACAACAAGCCGCAGGCAATCCACGCATTGGAAGCGGTACTCAAGGGTTGCGAGCTGAATATTGATATCCGCGTCGTGCCCACCAAATACCCTTCGGGCGGTGAACGCCAGCTGATCCAGCTGCTCACCGGACTGGAAGTGCCAAGTGGTCGCATCCCTGCCGATATCGGCATCGTGTGCCAGAATGTGGGCACGGCAACCGCCATCCATCGTGCGGTACATTTTGGCGAGCCGCTGATTTCGCGTATTGTGACCGTCACCGGCGACGCCGTGGCCAAGCCGCAGAATTTTGAAGCCCTGATCGGCACCCCCTTTGCCGACCTGCTGGAGGCCGCCAACCTGTATGAAGGCCGTCTGTTCAGGCTGGTGATGGGCGGGCCGATGATGGGGGTCACGGTCGCGCATGATCAGATCCCTGTGATCAAGACCACCAACTGCATCATTGCCGCCAGCGATGAGGAAATGCCACAGGCACCACCTGAGCAGCCCTGCATCCGCTGCAACATGTGCGAGCAGGTCTGCCCCGTGACACTGCTGCCGCAGCAGCTGTACTGGTTCTCCAAAGGGCGTGAGTTCGACAAGGCGCGTAATCACAACCTGTTCGACTGCATCGAGTGCGGCGCCTGTGCCTATGTCTGCCCCAGCAGCATTCCGCTGGTGCAGTACTATCGCTTTGCCAAATCCGAGATTCGTACCGAAGAAGCCGAACAACGCAAGGCTGACCATGCGCGTCAGCGTTTTGAAGCCCGTCAGGCGCGACTCGAACGTGAGCAGGCCGAGAAGGAAGCACGCCGCAAGGCACGAGCCGAAGAGGCTGCACGGGCACAACAGTCTCGCAAGAATACCGAAGCAGAGAAGGCCCAGTCAGCATCTGACAGCGCCGCTCCGGCAGCCAGTGCTGCACCAGACCTGAAGCAACTGAAAACCGCTGCAGCGGTTGCCCGTACCAAGCTGAAGAAGGCCCGTGACGCCTTCAAGAACGCTGAAGACAAGGGACTGGATGGCATCGATGCCCTGCGCGCCACCCTGACGGACCTGGAGCAGAAATCAGAAGAAGCCGAGCAGGCCTTTAAGGCAGCTGAGCAGGCAGAGGCCGCTGCCGCCGCCGAAAAGGGCGTAGATCTCAAGCAGCTCAAGATTGATGCCGCCATGGCCCGCGCAGCGGTGACCAAACTGGAACGCGCACTGACCAAGACGGAAGACGAACAGGCACGTCGGGAGATGGAAACCGAACTGGTGGAAGCCCGCAAGAAATCCGACGCCCTGAACCAGAGCCTGAGCGAACACTCGCCGGCCTAAACCCAACTGATACTTAAGACAGGATCGCACACCGATGTCACTGATCCGACTGAGTTCACCTCATGTCTACAAGGCCAACAGCACCGCCAATGTGATGCGACTGGTGATGCTGGCCATGCTGCCCGGCATTCTGGCCATGACCGTCTTTTTCGGCTGGGGCACTGTAATCCAGATTATCTGGGCCGGCCTGCTGGCACTGGGATTTGAAGCTGTAATACTCAAGCTGCGCAAGCGCCCGGTGCTGTTTCACCTCAACGATGGCAGCGCCATTGTCACCGCCATGCTGCTGGCCGTGGCGATTCCTCCCTTCGCGCCCTGGTGGATGACACTGGTCGGCGTGTTTGTTGCCATTGTATTGGGCAAGCACCTTTACGGCGGTTTGGGACAGAACCCGTTCAATCCTGCGATGGTGGCCTATGCCCTCCTGCTGATCTCGTTCCCGGTGGAAATGACACGCTGGACCGCCCCCTTCGTACTCAATGGCGACGGCTGGCAGATAGCGCCGTTCCTCGACACGTTGAAGGCCATCTTCGCCGCCGCCGACAACCTCTGGTATGACAGTTTTACCGGAGCGACCCCTCTGGATGAAATCCGCCACCGTGGCGGCCTGACCACCGAAGAAGCCTGGCGCCAGTCCACCGTATTGTCACAAGGCATCGGCGCCTGGCACGCAGTCAGTGCCGCCTGGCTGATGGGCGGCATCTTTCTGCTGTACCGCAAGGTGATCACCTGGCACGCACCCATCTCCATGCTGCTGGCACTGACCCTGTGTTCAAGCATGTTTTTCGGTTTTGATCCCGACAACTATGCTGACCCCTTCTTCCACCTCAGCACCGGTGCCACCATGCTGGCGGCGTTCTTCATCATTACCGACCCAGTCTCAAGCGCGACCAGTAACCGTGGACGGATAGTGTTCGGTGCCAGTATTGGCATCCTGATTTTCATTATCCGTACCTGGGGCAACTATCCCGATGGTGTGGCCTTCGCGGTTTTGCTGATGAATCTGGCGGCGCCCTTTATCGATATCTATACCCAGCCACGCAGCTATGGCCATAACAGGGCCAAAAAGGGACAGGGAGGCAAGGCATGAACGAAGTCTTTCAGGCCATTCGCAGTAACGCCCTGGCCATCGGCATTTTCGCGATCGTAACAGCGGCTGTCATCGCCTTCACTCAGCTGAGTACACGCGAGAGAATCGCGCACAACAAGGCCGAATTTCAGGCTCGTGCCTTGTATGAAATCGTGCCTCGCGAGATAGATCCCGATCTGCTGTCGCATGAGATTCAGCTCAGTGCCGCGCCTGAGCTGGGCTACCCTTCCGGCAGCATAGGCTGGCAGGCAATCAATTCCGGCGAGGTAGTAACTGTACTGCTTCCGGTGATTGCACCGGATGGCTACAGCGGCAACATCGAGCTGCTGATCGGTGTGAATGCCGACAGTTCGCTCGCCGGTGTACGCGTCCTAAGCCACAAGGAAACACCGGGGCTGGGTGACAAGATCGAGCTGGCCAAATCCGACTGGATTCTGGCTTTTGAGGGGGCTCACATGGCGGTTAATCGTGACGAGAACTGGGCGGTTAAAAAAGACGGTGGCAGATTTGATCAGTTCACCGGCGCTACTATCACGCCACGCGCGATCGTAAATGCCACCGCCCGCACAATCGAGTTTTTCCGGGCTCACCGCGCACAGTTGCTGCAACCCGTTACTGCTGACGCCGCTTCTGCGGCAGGAGTCACACAATGAGCGTCGACTACCGCAAGATTACATTGGACGGCCTTTGGACCAACAATCCGGCACTGGTGCAACTACTGGGCCTTTGCCCCCTGCTGGCCGTCACCGCCTCCGTAGTGAACGCCCTTGGCCTTGGCCTTGCAAGCACATTGGTACTGGTCAGCTCAAACCTGACTGTATCCGCTTTCCGCAAACTGGTGCCGGAAACCGTACGCCTACCGATCTTCGTAATGATCATTGCCTCTTTCGTGACGGCGATCGAACTGCTGATGCAGGCATTCACCTATGAGCTTTACCTGATTTTGGGCATCTTCATTCCATTGATTGTGACCAATTGCGCCATCATGGGCCGTGCCGATGCCTTTGCCAGCAAGAACCCGGTGCGCGCCTCAGTATTGGACGGCCTGATGATGGGCGTCGGCTTCACCGCCGTATTGGTCCTGCTGGGCGGTATGCGCGAGCTACTGGGCACCGGCGCGCTGTTCAGTGACATGCACCTGCTGTTCGGCGAAGCCGCACGCAACTGGAAGTGGCTGATGTTCGAGGACTACCCAGGCTTCCTGTTTGCCATTCTGCCACCGGGTGCTTTTGTTGGCCTTGGACTGCTGATTGCGCTGAAGAACATAATCGATGCGCGCCTGGAAGAACGCCGCAAGCAACAGACTCCCAAAACCTTGACGGGTAGCAAAAGGGTACGCGTTACCGGTTGATGACACTTTTTACTCATTGAAACCCAAACCCTTTTTCATTAACCTCGGCCAAACCTGCATCATTTTCGATCAACAGGAGCCAAGGTGGGCAAACCGCTATCCGTCGTAATCTGTGATGATTCCCGCCTCGCTCGCAAGCAGATGGAGCGAGCGCTGAAACAATGGAATGTGGACATTACACACGCCAGCCATGGCCTGGAGGCACTTGAGGCGATCAGGGCCGGCAAGGGTGAGCTGCTGTTTCTCGACCTTAACATGCCGTTGCTGGATGGCTACCAGGTACTGGAACGCATCCGTGCCAATGACCTGCCCACTCTTACCATCGTTGTATCCGGCGATATTCAGCCGGAAGCCCGTGAGCGTGTGATTCAACTCGGCGCACTTGATTTCATCCGCAAACCGCTGGATACCGACCTGCTGACCCAGTCTCTGCGCTCATTCGGCCTGCTCGAAGAACTTGCCGAACGCCCCGCCGACACCGTAAATGATGCAGTTGAAACCGATCTCGAAAGTGCACGTCCACAGCCACTGAACCGCACTCGCGGCCTGGGCCTCGACCCGGTATCGCAGGCATTTGAACTGACCGAGAGCTACCAGGAGCTGGCTAACGTCGCTATGGGCCAGGCAGCCGACCGCCTTGCACGGCTGTTGAAGGTCTTTATCGAATTGCCGATCCCCCACGTACAGTTGGTTGAGCTGTGTGAATTCGACATGGCGTTGCATCAGGCGACTGGAGACAATCCGATCACCACTATCTGTCAGGGCTTTATCGCTCCAGGCATCGCCGGTGAAGCCTTGCTGATGTTCAGTGACTCCAGCAGTCAGGATCTGGCTTATATGCTCGGCCATGAAGGTGAAATCACCGACCAGGTCGAACGCGAATTGATGATGGATATCGCCAACCTCTTGATCGGCGCCTTCTTGAACGGGCTTGGATCACAGCTGGATCTGAGTTTTGGCCAGGGCTCGCCACTGATTCTGGGCCAGCACTGCAGTATACCGAACCTGCAACAGAACAGCCGCTGGACGCGAACACTAAGCATCGACATCGGTTACCGGATCGAGGGGCGCGATTTGAGTTGTGACCTGCTGCTGCTGTTTACCGAAGATTCACTTCCGGCCATGAATGAATTAGTGAGGCATCTGTGATGATCAACCCGCCGGAGCACATACTGAGCGTGGATGAGTTCCATTGGCAACTGGGACTCCTGCAACACTTGGATGTGGGCCTGATTGTGTTGGATGCCGACCACCGCGTTCACCTCTGGAACAACTTCATGACCAACCATTCCGGTGTACGTGATGCCATTGCTTACGGCAAACGACTGGAAGACCTGTTCGATGACTTCCCCGGACAATGGTTTCAGCGCAAGCTTGAAAGCGTCTTCATGCTTCGCAATCGTGCCTTTATCACCTGGGAAGAGCGCCCTTACCTGTTCCGCTTCAAGCCGTACCACCCTATTACGGGACTGGCTGAGTTCATGTATCAGAACGTGACATTGATTCCGCTCTCCTCTCCCAGTGGCAAGATCGACCATGTCGGCATTATGATCTATGACATGACGGCCGCCGCCATGAGCCAGCTGGGGCTGCGTGATGCCAACGCCGAGCTCGCACTGCTGAGTCGCACAGACAGACTCAGTGGTCTTGCAAACCGAGGCTATTGGGAAGAGTGCCTGCGACAGGAGTATGAGCGCTTCCGCCGAACTCAGACCCCCTCAAGCCTGGTCATGATGGATGTGGACCACTTCAAGGCGATCAACGACACTTACGGCCACCAGGCCGGTGACGAGGTCATCCGTATCCTGTCCGAAACCCTGCGCCACCATGCACGTGCCACGGATACGCCGGGCCGTTATGGCGGCGAGGAGTTCGGCGTTCTGCTGGTCAACACCACAGCCACCAACGCCATGGTGTTCGCCGAACGGGTTCGCCGTGCAATTGAGATGCTGGAAGTAAGGCACGGCCCCAACCGTATACAGTTTACCGCCAGCCTTGGCATTTCTCAGCTTGGCAACCAGCATCAATCCCATGAAGAGTGGATGCGAGATGCCGACACAGCGCTGTATTACTCCAAGGAGAATGGCCGCAACCGTACCACCTTGGCCGAGGATCTGGAATAATCGCAGTTTTGCCCGTAACCGGACAGACCGCGATGAATGCCGACAAGCGATACCAGATTTTCAGCCGCCTGCAGGCCGAAAACCCCAACCCTGAAACCGAACTCGAATACAGCAACGCCTTTGAGCTGCTGATTGCCGTCATGCTGTCGGCACAGGCAACCGATGTCAGCGTCAACAAGGCTACCCGCAAGCTTTATCCCATCGCCAATACGCCTGAAGCCATTCTGGCCCTCGGAGTGGATGGTGTGAAGCAGTACATCAAGACCATCGGTCTGTTCAACACCAAGGCCGAAAACGTCATCAAGACCTGCCGCATTCTGATCGAAGAGCACAACAGCGAAGTCCCTCAGACACGCGCCGAGCTGGAGAAGCTGCCCGGTGTTGGCCGCAAGACTGCCAACGTGGTCCTCAACACGGCGTTTGGCCAGCCCGCCATGGCGGTAGACACCCATATCTTTCGCGTCGCCAACCGCACTCGTATCGCCCCAGGCAAGACCGTACTGGAAGTCGAACGAAAACTGCTGCGCCATGTACCCAAACCTTTTCTGGTGGATGCACACCACTGGCTGATCCTGCATGGACGCTATGTCTGCACGGCACGCAAGCCTCGTTGCGGTGCCTGCGTGATTGAAGATTTATGTGAATACAAGCAGAAAACGGAGCTCGAATAGCCCCTTTCGTTACCCACAATTTCTGTGGATAAAACTGTGAGTACTATTGGGAAGAATGGCTCAATCCAGCGTAATTCGAGGCCTTCAGCAAATTGGTAAGAAAAACGTCAGCTTTCGATCAAATCCATAAAAAACAATAGCTTACATATGTCAATAGAGCAATACGTCTTCGCTGAAACGGGTTATGCACCGGCTTCAGTCAGTGCGCCTCAGGCATGTGTACAAGTTCAAAAAAAAAGCGCCCTGTCAAGCACTGCTGTCCCATAGTTTTTGATCATAAAGGGATCCTCATTTGAGGGTCCCTTTTTTCTGGCTTTAGTGAAGGAGGATTAAGTAGCGCCCAAAGGGGTATGCGTTCGAACAAGCTCACCTGAAGTGTTCGCATTATGCGTTGTACGCTCCAGCCTTGCCGGGCGCTGTGGCGAGCAAACGAGAGCAGTAGATAGCAGATCATGGCGATCCAGATCTGCGTCAGCACAGCATTCTTACTGTTACCTAAAAACGCCTTTATCTTCAGGTTTTGCTTGAGTGCTTTGAAGAAGAGTTCCACCTGCCAACGATCCTTATAGATCGACGCAATTGTCGTCGCGGCCAGCTTGAAGTTGTTGGTGATAAAGCGGAAGTGTTTACCGCTTTCCGGGCAGTTATACCCCACCAATCGAAGCGTGGGTGCGCCCTGTTTTTGCGCGTGCTGACTGCTCAACTCAATCACTTGATCGTACTCAACCGACGTCTCGGCACGTACTGGATTCGATTTCTGCACCTGATAAACAGCTTTGGGTCTCAGTCGCGTGACAAAGCTAACCTTTTGTTTTGTTAGCTCTCCATACCAGCGGTAATCAACATAGCCCTTATCAAAAGCCACGATACTGCCTGCCGGAAAGGTGAACTGGCGCCCCTGAATCAAATCGCCTTCCCGTCCATCACTGAGCGCAACGAACTCGGGAATTAAGCTGGCGTTGTTCAGGCCAGTATGCAGCTTTACACCAGCTTTTGACTGATGGATTTTTGCCCAGGGGAAAATATTCAATGACAGATCGATGGTGCTGGCATCGAGTGAATAAAGTGGATTTTTGAAGCGAAATTTATGCGCATTTGAACGCACAGAACAGCGCTGCAAAAGCTTATAAAAGATGGCCTCATAGAGCTCGGCAGGCTGCTGCTCATTGAGGCGGGCGAGGGTTGAGCGAGCAATCGGCTTGGCTCCGAGGTGGTAGAGTTTATGCCGCTGACTGGCGAGGCTAGACTCGATGTCGCGAAGACTTTGTCGGCCAGAAATCTGGGACATCGCAATGCCAATGAACTGATCCCAGCGTGAAGCTGAACGGAGCTTTTGCCCCACATGATGCTCACGAGCCGTTCGCTCAAAATCGTGTCTGGACAAAGGCTGGAGCAACTGATGAAACGCGGTGTTATGATGAGACAAAGCCTGAATCCTTTGTGAGTAGAGTGTTTGGTCGCACTCTCATTTTACTCACTTGGATTCAGGCTTTCTCATTTGCTGCCATTTATGGGACAGCAGTGCCCTGTCAAGGCGCTTCTTTCACTTCATGTCGATTTTGTGACCCGGTTCAATCTTCGGGCAATTCAATCTCGATATGTGTCTTCGGTCGGCAACAACAGGTGAGTATTTCATCGCCCTGAAGATCTACCAGACTATCCTGCACATACTCCACTTCACCATCCAGCAGGCGCACTTTACAGCAGCCACAGTAACCACCCCGGCAGTTGTAGGGGGCAGGAATCTCCTGTGACTCAAGCGCATCCAGCAGAGAAAACTCATACTGATAGAAGAATGTGTGGTAATTGCTGACCTTGATTCGTGGAATACCTGACATGCGTCCCTCGCTTACAGGTCAAAGCCGTCAAAATCGTCACTGCCGACATCATTGTCGATCTGTCCGACCAGATAGGAACTGATTTCCGCTTCCTGAGGCGCCACCTGCACGTTGTCACTGACCAGCCAGCCATTCATCCAGGGCAGCGGATTCTGCCGCGCCGGGAAGATTTCATTCAAGCCCAGTGCCTTCATGCGTACGTTGGTGATGTACTCGACATAGTCGCCCAGAATACGTGCGTTCAAACCGATCATGGAGCCTTCACTGAACAGATACTCGGCCCACTCCTTCTCCTGCTGCGCCGCCTCACGGAAAATGGCGTAAACCTGTTCCTCACATTCAACCGCGATCTGTTTGAAGTCCGCGTCTTCCGCCCCTGATGCCATCAGATTAAGCATGTGCTGGGTACCGGTCAGGTGCAGTGCCTCATCACGCGCAATCAGCTTGATGATCTTGGCATTGCCTTCCATCAGGGCACGTTCGGCAAAGGCAAAGGAGCAGGCAAAGCTGACGTAGAAGCGGATCGCTTCCAGTACATTCACCGAAACCAGCGTCAGATAAAGTTTTCTCTTCAAGTTGTACAGTGAAGCATCGTAGCTGACGCCGTTGATCTGGTGTACACCAGCACCATGCACGGAGTAGACACTGACCAGCTGAATAAATTCGTCATACAGCCGGGTAACCGTTTCGGCCCGCTTGATGATTTCCGGATTGGTCACGATGGTGTCAAACACCTCAGACGGCTCGGTAATGATATTGCGGATGATATGGGTATAGGAGCGGCTGTGAATGGTCTCGCTGAATGCCCAGGTTTCAAACCAGGTTTCAAGCTCCGGCAGAGACACTACCGGCAGAAACGCCACGTTGGGCGAGCGCCCCTGAACCGAGTCCAGCAGAGTCTGGTACTTCAGGTTGCTGAGAAAGATGTGCTTCTCATGGTCCGGCATGTCCATGAAGTCCTTGCGATCGTTGGTCAGATCGACCTCTTCGGGACGCCAGAAGAAAGAGAGCTGTTTTTCGATCAACTTTTCGAAGATCGGGTATTTCTGTTTGTCATATCGCGCCACATTGACCGGGCGACCGAAAAACATCGGTTCACGTGTGGCGTCGTGGTTACTCGGACTGAAAGTGGAATATGACATCGGTGCTTTCCTGAAAAAAACAAAACCTGATCAGGCGCTCACCGGTTGTGAGCGCCTGTTGAAACATGAACATCAGAGGGTCTGATCAGAGCTTGCAGGCTCCGCCTTCACAACCACCGTCGTCAGCCTGATCAGAGGCGCCGTCACGGGTGTTGTGGTAGTAAAGGGTCTTTACACCGTTCTTGTAGGCTGTCAGCAGATCCTGAAGCAGCTGCTTCATCGGCACCTTGTCGCCCGGGAACTTGGACGGGTCGTAGTTGGTGTTGGCCGAGATCGACTGGTCAACAAACTTCTGCATGATACCCACCAGCTGCAGATAGCCGGTGTTGTTCGGGATGCTCCAGAGCAGTTCGTACTGGTTTTTCAGTTCAAGATACTCGGGCACCACCTGTTTCATGATGCCGTCCTTGCTCGCCTTCACCGATACAAAACCACGTGGCGGCTCGATACCGTTGGTGGAGTTGGTAATTTGGGAGGAGGTTTCGCATGGCATCAACGCCGTCAGTGTGCTGTTACGCAGACCGAACTCGCGAATATCCTCGCGCAGCGTCTCCCAGAAGTAGTGCAGTGGTTCCTGACAGTAGTCGTCGACATCACGCTTGTAGGTGTCAGTCGGCAGCAGACCCTTGGCGTAGGTGGTCTCGTTGAATTTCGGGCAAGGCCCCATCTCCTTGGCCAGCTGGTTGGATGCCTTGAGCAGATAGTACTGAATCGCCTCGAACGTACGGTGCACAAGGCCGTTGGCACTGCCATCAGAGTAACGCACACCGTTTTTGGCCAGGTAGTAGGCAAAGTTGGTAACGCCCACACCCAGCGTACGTCGTGACATCGTAGCGTTGCGGGCGGCCGGGATCGGGTAGTCCTGGTAGTCCAGCAGACTGTCCAGCGCACGCACGATCAGATCCGCCAGGTCTTCCAGCTCATCCAGGTTGGCCAGCGCACCCAGGTTGAATGCTGACAGGGTGCAGAGTGCGATCTCGCCATCGGGGTCATTCACGTCTTTCAGCGGCTTGGTCGGCAGTGCAATCTCCAGACATAGGTTGGACTGCTTCACCGGCGCCACGGCCGGGTCAAACGGGCTGTGCGTGTTGCAATGGTCTACATTCTGCACGTAGATACGACCGGTAGAGGCACGCTCGGACATCATCAGCCCAAACAGCTCAACCGCCTTGATGGTCTTCTTACGAATCGACTCATCCTGCTCGTACTGCACATAGAGACGTTCAAACTCGTCCTGATCAGCAAAGAATGCTTCATACAGCCCCGGTACTTCATGCGGACTGAACAGGGTGATATTGCCACCCTTAATCAGGCGTTGATACATCAGCTTGTTGATCTGCACCCCATAGTCGATGTGACGTACGCGGTTCTCTTCAACACCTCGGTTGTTCTTCAACACCAGCAGGGATTCAACCTCCAGGTGCCAGATCGGATAGAACAATGTGGCTGCACCACCACGCACCCCACCCTGAGAGCAGGATTTGACGGCAGTCTGGAAATGCTTGTAGAACGGTATGCAGCCGGTATGGAATGCTTCACCGTTACGGATCGGGCTTCCAATGGCGCGAATGCGGCCCGCATTGATACCGATTCCGGCACGCTGGGACACATACTTGACGATAGCCGCGGCTGTGGCATTGATGGAGTCAAGGCTGTCATCGGCTTCAATCAATACGCAGGAGCTGAACTGGCGTGTTGGAGTACGCACCCCAGCCATGATCGGCGTCGGCAACGACAGCTTGAACAGGGATGTCGCGTCATAGAACCGCTTAACGTAACCCAGCCGTGTTTCACGCGGATAATTGGAGAACAGGCAGGCCGATACCAGCATGTACAGCTGCTGCGGGCTTTCGAAAATCTTGCCACTGACACGGTTTTGGACCAGATACTTGCCTTCAAGCTGTTTCACGGCCGCATAGCTGAAGTTCATGTCACGGCTGTGGTCAAGATAGGCGTTCAGCTCGTCAAATTCTTCACGGCTGTAATCTTCAAGCAGGTGACGGTCGTAACGGTTGTCTTCGACCATGCGCACAACGTGGTCATAGAGATGCGGCGGCTCAAAGTCGTTGAAGGCCCGTTTACGCAGATGGAAAATCGCCAGACGTGCAGCCAGGTACTGATAGTCGGGAGCCTCTTCCGAAATCAGATCGGCAGCTGACTTGATCAGCGTTTCATGAATATCCGAGGTTTTGATGCCCTCGTAAAACTGAAGGTGAGCACTGAGCTCAACCTGAGAAACCGAAACGTTTTCGAGCCCTTCGGCAGCCCAGATTATCACGCGATGGATCTTCTCCAGGTCGATCGGCTCGCGGCGTCCATCACGTTTGGTAACCATCAGATTCTGCTGCATATGACGCTCATCCCAGTTTCAGTCAGTGTTGTCGTTCAGGCGTGATGCTGCCTGTATTCCCTGAAGCAGCCCGCCCAGCCCGGCCCGTGGCTGTGACAGCATGTGTCGCTATCAGTACGCACTCTATGAGAACGCCTGATCACTTTTTAGACGGAAAGCACTATATATAGTGTGGCACTGCTTACAGGGCACTAAATATAGATATTAGAGGAAAGATTTCAATCTTGATTTTCAGCCGTTTGGAGTGTAGCCAGCGCCGGCTGGCGGCCACAAATGCGGTATGGCAGGGGCTACAGGGGAGCGAGCTCGAAAATGAGTTTTTTTCATATGAAAAACCATCATCAAGAAAAAACTGCATAGCCTAAAAAGCCTGATCAATCTCAGGAAAGTGCGGCTTTACAAGCACCGGCGTGATCATTAGAATGCGCAGCTCTTTGGTGGGGTTCCCGAGTGGCCAAAGGGATCAGACTGTAAATCTGACGCGCGAGCTTCGGTGGTTCGAATCCACCTCCCACCACCATCTGATTCAAACGAAAGAGCCCTGCCCTAACCGGTGGGGCTTTTTTGTTTTCGCCGTCAATTTTGTTTTTCCACCTGTGCCATCTCAACCAGCCAACGAAACAGGCGCAGTTGTGACGGCAGGTAAAACAGATACTCCGGGTGCCACTGCACGCCGATAATCGGCTGTCCTGACGTTGACTCTACCGCCTGTGTCAACTCATCCAGATCGCGCCCTACCACCCTGAGCCCATCTCCGGGTACGCGTACCGCCTGATGATGCAGACTATTCACACGCAGCTTTTCGCGCTCGCAGATACGCGCCAGTGCCGAGCCCTGTTCCAGCCGTACTTGCTTGGTGGGCAACAGCCCGGGACGGTTATAGGTCAAACGGCGCAGGTGACGAATGTCCTGATACAACAGCCCCCCCAGCACCACGTTGATCAGCTGAGAGCCACGGCAGATGCCCAACATCGGCAAACCGGTATCCAGCGCATGATGAATCCAGCGCATCTCCAGCTCATCCCGCTCCGGATCGAGTCGCACCGGCTCACTCAGCTCACCACCATAATGCTCGGGGCTGATGTCATCACCGCCCCCGATGATCAGGGCATCGACAGCAGTTTCGGGTACCTCATGGCGTACACTGACCCGCACCGCCTCCGCGCCTGCCAGACGCAGCGCCAATCGGGTGCACCACCAAGAGGGCGACCAGCGCCGACTGTTACCGGTTACTGCCACCCGCGTTGCTGCAGCCATCCATCCACCTGTAGAACCCACTGTTTTCGATTGACTCCCAGCAGAGGCCTGTAAGCCTGCAACCAGGCCTGACTCAGCTCGGCTCTCGCTTCAGCGTCCGCCGCCAACTGCTCAACCACCCACCACTTGTTCCATTCGTTTGCCAACGACCAGGCCGGGTTTTCAATCTCACAGTTGGGCAGGCGATAGTGAAATGCTGGCCGAGACTTGATGCGATCATCCGGCACTTTCGCCTGCACTCGATCAGCGTCGAGATGCGACAGCAGGGGCAGCAGGTCAAGCGCCCGATTGCGGGTGGCGTTATGCGTAAGGTAATGCTCGAACAGCCAGTCAAGGTCAGTATCTGGAGCCTCCAACAGCTCACGAATGAAAGCTTCAGGGTACAGGTCAACATAGGGGGAGATCTTGCGGGCAATATTGACCGCATGAGACTCAACCAGCCACCACTGCAGCAGGCTATAAGCCACAACATAGGCCATGATGGTTTCGGCATCCAACGCGGGCAGTTCCGCATTGATATGCACACCCAAAGCCGCCACAAGCGAGTCACTGGTCCCCTTCGCTCCGGAGCGGCGCAGCATATCAACCAGTGCATCCAGCTCGTCCAGTTTATCCAGCGGCAAGGGTGGGCAAACAACCTCGACCGGAACCAGCAATGCAGCCGCCTGACTGACCATTCCGACCCATTCGGGTTCGGGCTGATCCGAATCAGTGGCCTGCTGCGCCTCGGCGGCCGTGCGCTTGAGCAGAGCCCAATCCAACTCCAGGTTATAGCTGCCCGAATCAGTTTTCAGCTTGCGTTCGGCGGCCGAGACCTGTTCCACCTCGGCCTTCAGCACCTGCTGCATCGCCACCAGCGCTTCATCCACATTGAGCCCGGTAAACTCAAGCTCAAACCCGATTCGGCGCATCTGGCCGTCATCCCTGTTAATCACCGCTGGCATGCGAAACGCCGTTGGCATGGGCTACCTCCAGTTGTCAGGCAGTGTTCATTTCACCCTAACGCAAGTATTGCTCCATGCAAAGACTCTGTAATCGGCTTTAGTGCTATGCAGTATCTGCCAGCTTCGTGCTAGTCTTGCACTAACAGGTAATTCAGGACCGGTTTGAAACGGTAATGACAAACGATAACAACAAGCCTACACACGACAGCCGCAACAACCTCACTCTGCCAAGCCAGCAGGAGTTGATGAGGATTCTGAACGAACAGCGTGTCGTACTGGACAACGCCAGTGTTGGCATCTGTTTTATCCTGCAGCGCCAGATTCAGCGCTGCAATCAGCGCTTTGCCGAAATTTACGGCTACGACAGCGCCGACCAACTGGTTGGCACCAGCAGCGAACAGCTGTATCCAGATAACCTCAGTTTTCGCAAGCTCGGCGTTGAAGCCTATCCCTCTCTTGCCCGAGGCGAGCGTTTCAGTACCGAACTGCAGATGCGCCGCGCCAGCGGCAAACCGTTCTGGTGCCGCGTTACCGGCAAAATGATCGACCCTTCCAGTCCCGAACAGGGCTCCATCTGGATCGTTGACGATATCGATCAGCAGCGTCATGCGGCAGATTCACTGGAACAGATTACGCGTCAACAGCAATTGATTTTGGACCATGCCATGGTGGGCATCGTCTTCCTGCACAACCGTCATGTCGCCAGCTGTAACCGGCGTTTTGCCGAGCTTCTGGGCTATGAAACTGACGAACTGATCGGCGTCAGTTCCCAGCTCTGGTATGCCGACAAGTCGATCTGGCAAGCGGCGGGAGAGCGTTACAATGCGGTGCTGTCTTCAGGCCGCGCCTTTGAAGCAGAGATGGAATTGATCCGCAAGGATGGTACCCGGTTCTGGTGTGACGTTCGCAGCAAGGCGGTAGACCCGAACGACCTGAGCAAGGGCGGCATCTGGATCATCATGGATATTTCCGACCGCAAAGCGACCGAGGCGGCTCTGGTCACCGCTCGCCAGCAGCTGGAGCAGCGAGTTGAGGAACGCACTCGTGAGCTGGAACAGGTGGTCTCCAGCCTGCACCGCGAGATAGAGGAGCGCAAGATTGCGGAAGAGCGCATCCGCCATCTGGCTCAGCACGATAGCCTCACAGGCCTGCCAAACCGAGGCCTCTTCGAGAGCCGACTGCAAGAGCAAATCGCACAGGCCGAGACCCGTCAAGATGCGCTGGCAGTCCTATTCGTAGATCTGGATCGCTTCAAGCACATCAACGACTCCCTCGGTCATCACGAAGGCGATATGCTCTTGCGCAGCCTGGCCGAGCGACTGCGACAGGCAGTGGGGCAGCAAGGTACCCTGTCACGCATCGGTGGTGATGAGTTTGTCATCATGCTCAATGACATCAAGCCGCGCAGCCGCATTGAACAGCTGATCATGCGCATCCAGGCGGCACTGGTGCCGGTTTTTCGGGTGGGGGTACAGGAGTTCAGAATTTCTTCCAGCATCGGTGTGGCGGTTTACCCGGAAGACGGCCATACGCCTCAGGCACTGATTCAGCATGCCGATGCCGCCATGTATCGTGCCAAGGCGAACGGTCGCAACCGGTACCACTTTTACAATCACCGACTCGATAATGAGCAAAGTGAACGCGTTGAGCTGGAAAATGCGCTGTTCCAGGCCCTGCGCCACGAGGAGTTTGAGCTGCACTATCAGCCTCAAATCGAAATTCAGAGCGGTCGCATTATCGGCGTTGAGGCATTGATTCGCTGGCAACGGCCAGGCCACGGCATGGTATCACCCGCGAATTTCATTCCGCTGGCTGAAGAGAACGGACTGATCACAGAGATCGGCAGTTGGGTACTGGAGCGCGCCTGTGCCCAGCTACAGCAGTGGCAACAGCAAGGGCTTGACCTTCGGGTGTCGGTCAATTTGTCGGCACCTCAGCTGGACGATGCCAATTTTTGTGACAAGGTAGCACGCTGCCTCAAGCGCTACCGGCTTGACCCCAGCCAACTTGAGCTGGAGCTGACCGAAAGTATCATCATGAAACATGTGGACCAGACCATCCGACTGCTGGAGCAACTGGATCAAATGGGGGTTCACCTGAGCGTAGATGATTTCGGTACCGGCTACTCAAGCCTGAGCTACCTCAAGCGTTTCCCGCTTAACAAGCTCAAGATTGATCAGTCCTTCGTGCGTGAAATCTGTGTTGATCCCGATGATGCCACCATCTGTCGCACCATCATCTCCATGGCAGACAACCTTAACCTGACAGTCATTGCTGAGGGGGTTGAAGATGCCGATCAGCTGGCCATGCTGGCCGAGTTTGGCTGCCATCAGTATCAGGGCTACTTTTTCAGTCGCCCGGTACCGGCAGAACAGATTCCTGATCTGTTTGACAATACCGAGCAGCCGGAGCGGTGGAACTACCAGATCTGAGCTACTTGCTCATGCCACCCATAATGCCTCGGACAGCCGCCGGGATATCGCCGGGCAGCAGTACGATCTTGGCATTCTCACCCGCTGACATCTCCTTGATCGCATCCACATACTTTTCACCAAGCAGGAACATCACCGGCAATTCGTTGCCCTGGATCGCTGAGGTCACCTTTTCGATGGCAGCCTGACTGGCTTCCGCCAATACCACCTTGGCCTCGGCATCACGACGCGATGCTTCCAGCCGCCCTTCCGCTTCCAGTATGGCTGCGGCCTTTTCGCCTCCGGCTCGGGTGACAGTGGCGCGGCGCTGACGTTCGGCTGCCGCCTGCTCTTCCATCGCTGTCTGCATGGTCTGGGACGGATTGATATCCTGAATTTCGACCGTTTTCAGGGTAATGCCCCAGTCAGCAATATCGTCGGAGATCGCGCCCTTGAGCTTGGCCTTGATACTGTCACGATTGGACAGAGCCTCGTCCAGATTCATCTCGCCTACAATAGAGCGCAGCGACGTCTGCACCAGATTCTGGATCGCAAAGCGGTAGTCCTCAACACCGTAGACCGCCTTTTCCGGCGACACGATATTAATGTAGGCCACAGCATTGGCGATGATCACCGCATTATCGAGCGTGATCACATCCTGTGAAGGAATATCCAGCACGATATCCTTGGTCGTCACCTTGTAGGCCACGGTATCAATATAGGGGAAAATGATGTTCAGCCCTGGTCCCAGCGTCTTGTGGTACTTGCCCAGCCGCTGCACCACATGCTTACTGCCCTGAGGCACAATCTTGACACCCAGAAACAGGGTGACTACTACCAAAGCCAGAAATACTCCAGCCATTGTCAATCCATCGATCAGCATCCGTTTATCCTCATGCAATCACTTGAAGGTTTGGTTGTATCAGCGTTTTCTGACAATCAGAGTGTTGCCGGAAATTTCCGTTATCACCACTCGATCACCCACTTCGACCGGCTGCTCACAGATGAACTCCCATTCATCATCACCCAGTACCGGTGTGGTAAATCTGACTCGCCCTCGCCGCTCGGCTTGCGGGGCTTCTATCACCTGCCCGGTTTCACCCAGTACCGCCTCACGTGAAATACCGGCTTTGGTTCGGTCTCGCATCATGGGTCGCAACAGTCGAAACCAGGCCAGCGCAAACAGACCCGACCCGATCGCCCACAGTACCAGCTGCAGGTTCAGTGTAAGCTCAGGCAGCAACCAGACCATCAGCGCCATCAGCAGAGCACCAAGCCCAAACCAGAAAATGGTAAAGCTGGGCACCACCAACTCGGCCAATATCAGCAGCATGCCAAACACGACCCAGTGCCAGTATTCGATCTGAAACTCCATGATGCGTCCTTGTATGGAAAGAGGTAAAAGGGATTATGCAACGCCTGCCATAGCAGGTCGATATGATTAGCACTAATTGAGGATGCTCTGATATTACGCAGGTGCAGCAATATTATTAAACCCGGCGTATAATTCGCCGCGATAAAAACAACTCAAACTGCATGACAGCCCTTACGGCTGAGAGAGAAACCTGCCATGTCGACGAGCACACCCGGTGCGCTGGCGCACAATTTTCTGGGCAATGCCCCTGCCTGGTACAAGCAGACAATTGTACTCTTCCTGATCATCAATCCGGTTTGTCTCTGGCTGTTTGGCCCTCAGGCGACCGGCTGGCTGCTTATCGCTGAATTTATTTTCACACTGGCCATGGCACTCAAGTGCTACCCGCTGTTGCCTGGCGGATTGCTCGCCACCGAGGCCCTGCTGTTGGGCATGACCTCACCTGAAACCCTCTATGCAGAGATTCAGACCAATCTGCCGGTCATTCTACTGCTGATGTTCATGGTGGCCGGGATCTATTTCATGAAGAGCCTGTTGCTGGTGACCTTTACCAATATTCTGCTGCATGTGCGCTCCAAGTACCTGTTGGCGCTAATGTTCAGCATGACCGCCGCCCTGCTCTCCGCATTTCTTGACGCACTCACCGTCACGGCCGTCATCATCAGCGTAGCGGTGGGCTTCTACTCCGTTTACCACAAGGTAGCTTCCGGCAAGGGACATCAGCACAATACACACGACCACGGCAGCGATCAGGAAGTGGTTGACCTGCATCGGGATGATCTGGAAGGCTTTCGCGCCTTTCTGCGCAGCCTGCTGATGCACAGCGCCATCGGTACCGCCCTGGGGGGCGTATGTACGCTGGTCGGCGAACCACAGAATCTGCTGATCGCCAAAACAGCCGGCTGGGATTTTGCCGACTTCTTTATCAAAATGGCCCCCATCTCCATGCCGGTACTGGCGGCCGGGCTGATCACTTGCGTGCTGCTGGAGAAATTTAAGCTGTTCGGCTACGGCGTCAAGCTGCCCCGTCCCGTTCTGCAGGTGCTGAAGGAGTTTGCCGATGCCGAGCGCGCCAAGCGTACCCAGAGCCAAAAAGTCGCACTGATCGTTCAGGCAGTTGCTGCCGCCATACTGGTCGTCGGACTGGCCCTGCACTTGGCGGAAGTAGGACTTATCGGCCTGCTGGTGATCATCCTGATCACCTCTTTTAACGGCGTAACCGACGAGCATCAGATCGGCAAGGCCTTTCAGGAAGCACTGCCCTTCACATCACTGCTGGTGGTCTTCTTCGCCATTGTGGCAGTCATTCACGAGCAGCACCTGTTCAGTCCAATTATCGCGGCAGTACTGGCACTGCCGCCAGAGCAACAGCCCGGCATGTTCTTCCTCGCCAACGGCGTATTGTCGATGATCTCCGACAACGTGTTCGTCGCCACGGTTTATATCAGCGAAATCAAGCAGGCACTGGATAACGGCGCTATCAGCCGCGAGCATTTTGATCGTCTGGCAGTGGCCATCAATACCGGCACCAACCTGCCCAGCGTTGCCACGCCCAACGGCCAGGCCGCGTTCCTGTTCCTGCTGACCTCGGCCATCGCACCACTGGTACGGTTATCATATGGTCGAATGGTGATAATGGCTCTGCCTTACACCGTGGTGTTGGGCGGGGTAGGCCTGCTGTCGGTGATGCTGTTCATCAAAGCCTGAAGGCTTTGCGCTCGCCCTGAGGCGAGCGCATCAACGCACCAGCGGCCAGCCCAGCAGCAATGTGGTCAGCGTAACCGCACCGATCAGCAGGTTCATGGGCACTCCAACTTTGAGAAAATCACTGAACCGATAGCCACCGGGACCGTACACCATGAGGTTGGTCTGATACCCAAGCGGGGTCGCAAAACTGGCTGAAGCGGCAATCATGATGGCAAAAATGAACGGCTCATGTTGCAGACCGGCACGTTCAGTCACCTCCAGTACGATCGGTAACATCAGAACGGCAGCAGCATTATTGGTGATGATTTCAGTCAGGATGGACACAGCCAGGTATGTCAGCAACAACAATAGCCAAGGCGTGCCTGCACTCAGGTCGACAATGGCATGGGCGATCCAGCCTGATACACCGGTTTTCTGCAGCGCCGCCCCCAGTGCAAAGGACGCTGCGATGGTCAAAATTACGGTCAGATCGAGGCTCTTTTCCGCCTGAGATACACTGCAGCAACCGGTCACTACCATTAAACCGGCACCCACCAGCGCCGCATTGAGCATACTGGTCGCACCTGTACCGGCGGCAAGCACAATCGCGGCCAGAATACCCCAGGCCAGCCAGGCACGCTCATGCCGTGGCTGGGACTTGTTTAGGTCGTTAATCAACAGGAAATCCTTGTTGTAGCGCTGGCGACTCACAAAGGCCGGGCGTGCTTCAAGCAGAAGAGTATCCCCTGCTTCCAGAACGATATTGCCCAGGTTGCCCTGTACCCGCTCCCCATTGCGTGCTACTGCCAACACAACAGCACCGTAGCGATCCCGAAAACGGGCATCACGGATTGCGTGGCCGACGGCGTCACAGTGAGGTGACACCACCGCTTCAACCAGACTGCGTTCGGCACGGTCCAGGTTGAGCGTATCGGAATGGCCGTTTTCCGGCGAAGGGATGATTCCATTGATGCGCAGCAGGTCTGAAATGGCCTCGGTATCGCCGGCAAACACCAGTCTGTCACCGTCGCGCAGCTTTTCTTCGGACGGCACTGCGGTCACGATATTGCCGTTGCGCTCAATTTCGACCAGATAGACCCGATCAAGACTGCGCAACCCCGCCTGCTCCACGCTTTGGCCCACCAGCGGCCCACCGGGCGCCACAGCCACTTCAAGGGTGAACTCACGTAGATTGGCAAAAGCGCGTTTTTCGCTGCGATCCGGCAGCAGACGCGGAAATACCAGCCAGATAAATGCCAGGCCAACCAGTACCACCGGCAGCGCAACGGCGGTAATCGAGAACAGCGACAGGCCGGCTTCACCGGTCAGTTCCTGGTACTGACCGTTCACGACCAGATTGGTGCTGGTTCCGATCAGCGTCAGCGTACCGCCCAGAATGGCACTGTAGCTGAGCGGAATCATCAGTTTGGATGCGGGAATATTGATCTTGCGCGACCAGGCATGGATCGCCGGAATCATGGTCGCCACTACGGGGGTGTTGTTAAGAAAGCCGCTGAGCAGCACCACCGGCGCAAAGATGCGAGCCAATGCACCACGCACCCCTTTTGGTTTGCCCAGTACACGGTTGACCAGCATGTCGACACCGCCGGAAGAGTGAATTCCGGCCGCTACTACAAACATGCAGGCAACGGTTATCAAGCCAGAGTTGGAAAAGCCGGACAGGGCCTCACTGGGGCTCAGCACGCCACTGATACTGAGCAGTGCCAGCACCGCCATCATCACGATGTGCGGCCCTATGCGCGTCAGTATCAGTACGGCCAGTGCCGTAACCATCAAACTCAGTGCAAACCAGCCCTGCCACTCCACAGCGATAACCCGTATCCGTTAAAAACCACCAAGATACAGGGTTATTTTGATTCTATAAAAGAATAATAAATAACAAATTTATTCATTTAAAGAATATAAATTATCAACTTGCCGCGCTGCCTCTAACACACCTCAAGCATCTACCGAAGTCTTGAAACGGGCGATCAGGCCACGCATGGAGTCCGATTCCTGACGCAGGGCGTTGCTGACTTCCCGTGCGCTGCCAACGCTGGCCACCAGCGAATCGGCACTCTCTTCCAGCGCCTGTGCCCGGCGGCCTACACGGCCGGTTTCATCACGCTGAGTCGCGATTGCATCACTGATACCGGAGCTGTGACTCTCCAGCTCTACAAACTGCTCCTGCAGCCGCTCCAGGAACGCGCGCAGGGCCGAAATATGGGATCGGTTTTGACTACCGGCATCACGCATGCCACCCAGTTGTTGCTCGACCTCTTTTACACCGGCCACCAGCTCTTCCACCCACTGACGTATGTCACGGGTGGAATCCGAGGTGCGCTGTGACAGTACCCGGACTTCATCTGCAACCACGGCGAAGCCTCGCCCATGCTCACCGGCACGAGCAGCCTCAATGGCAGCGTTCAAGGCCAGCAGGTTGGTCTGCTCGGCAACATCTGCAATGATGCTGATTACTTGGCTGATACGCCCGCTGGATTCGGTCAGGGTTGTAATCGACTCGCTGACCCGGTTGATAATACTGACCGCGTGATCTGCTGCCTTCTCGCTGCTGAGGATGCCCTGCTGTGCTTCCGCATTGGCTGCCAGTGCTTCACGGACTGTATTGGCGGACTGCTCGCTGGCCGCTTCGATGGCAGTGGACTGATTCGCGATGTTGTTCATGGACTGGTTTACATCATCAATCAATCGACGCGTTTGCGTTGACGTGCTGTGAAGGGTTTCCGCCTCCCGATCCAGCTGAGCAGAGCGTTCGGTCAGACCGCTGGCAGCCGTTCGGACGTCACCAACAAAGTGCTCGAACCGTTGCACCAGACCACTTAACGCCCGATTCACGCCGGCCACTTCATCATTGCCTTCGACCATTGGCACACCGCTCAAGTCACTGTTGCGATCCATGGCGCTCAGGTCCCGCTCCATGCGCTGCAGACGCAGGATGACGGTATGACGCAGCCAAAGTGTCATGCTGACAACGATCACCAGAAACAGAATTGAGCCACCAAACAGATAATTCTGCTGACTTGCAAGAAACGTCAACAGTTCCTCTGCGGCCAGGGACAGTCCATCGCGACTGGTTTGCTGGCGCTCAGCAATCGCCTTGAGCATGGGCTCCAGTGCCGGTACCAGATCAAAGTCCACCACCTGTCCGACGCGGTAGTAGCTTTTTTCACCGATGCTGTTCAGGGGTGAGATAAATATCCAGGGTATGTGAGAAAAATGTGGGATTGGGCGGGATGCGTCGACACGGAGTGGTATGAGAATTTGAAAAGGATTTTCAGATAGCGGAAGGGCCGAGAGGGGCCGGATCAGAACAGCGCATGCTGATCCGGGTCACCCTTGGCGCGAATGCGTTTTATGACTTTATATATACCACGAACAGTCATGTTGAATTTACGAGCAAGTACATGATGATTTCGGCCATCAAACTCGGCATAAATCTCCTGGTCACGCATAGTGACATAATAATGATGGTCCATAGGGAATGTGAAGTTTTGCCCTCCCCAGTTCTGTGCTAAATGATCAGCCAGCGCTGCCCCAGCCTGGTCTGCCACCGCAGCATCGATACCAAACTCCTGCAATACGGATTTAACTTGGGCGTGCACATCCTCCAAGAGCTCATGACGGCGTCCCCCCATTGTTGAATCATCGCGAGACATATCAAACCTCCTTCTGGATCAGTAGGCTGAGCAGTTGTTCTAGGGCTTTACGGTTGCGTTTCCAGCCTTTTCTGGGTCTGTAGTCGCGCTCGATGTCAGCCTCGGTGATGCTGAGACGCAGCATTTCACGCTCCACACCCGCCCATAGTGATCGTTTTTCCTGCTCCACATGCAGTGCAGCAATCACCGCCTCAAAATGTTCGCGACGCTTGAGCCAGCCCATACGCTCAATGCTGAACTGGCGCTTGGCGATCGCATCCGCGTAGCTCCAGGGCAGCTGCATATCGGCCAGCTGTGCTTCGATCTTCTGTAGCATGGGGGTCGTCTCGATGTTTTGAGGCGTGCCTGGGTGGCGTGCCACCTGCTGGCGTGGCTTCCCTTGAAAGCCGAGCTTACGTAATTGATCCAGAACGATGCCGCACTCTTTGGCATTGAGATCAGCCGCGCTTCGTTTACCTGACTTTTCACCGCTGCTGGTCCAGCTCTCAAGCAAATCGCGGTAAATGTCATCATCCAGCCCCAGCTGCTTTTTGGCGATGTGGATCTGGGCCAGAGCGGCTTTGCGGTTATCGTGCTTTTTCATGGTGTCTCCGGTTTATGGCTGCTCATCAGTACCCAGCCACCACGCTGGATAGACCTGCCCGGATCAACCGGACAGGTTTCGCTTACTGCTTAGGATTCAGGCTGTCTTTCAGCAGTTTGGATGCTGAGAAACGCAGGCCTTTGTGGGCAGCAATTGTCATTGGCTCACCCGTAGCAGGGTTGCGCCCTTGGCGAGCTGCGCGATCGCTCACGCTGAACTTGCCGACACCGTGGAAGATGAATTCACCATCCTCGGCCAATTTCTTGCGGCAGAGATCTGAGAACACATCAAGAAAAGCTTGTACATCGGCTTTACTGACTGCTCGGTCGTAGTGAGTTTTCATGGCCTGGGTCATGGCGTCTACCTGGTCAGATTTGCGCATTAGATTTCTCCTTGTTGGCTGCTCATCAGTACCGGACAACCACGCCCGGCATACGCCCTGACGGGCGTTTCGCTTAATGCTGCTGCCATCACTGCATTCACTACTGCAACCTCTTTGGCTGAGCTGCTCCAGACATGCCAGGATTTAATCGAGCGGACGCACCAGCTTGGGCCCCAAGTAAAGATGCCTTGTAGTCGTTGTGAGCCAACTTGTCGGTACGGCTGATTGCTTTCCCTTCCCCCAGCTGGCCATAATTAGAGGCTTTCCACTGTGTTATCAGCTCCGAATGGCGTGCAGGCACCTGAAGGTTTTGGACCTTTTGACGTGCCTTCAGAACCCATGACTCAGCAAATAGGTCGCCACGCCTTACCTTCGTTGCTCGCTTACAGCGCTTCAACGTGGCCAAATACGCTTTGCGATCCCGGTCCAACTGGCGTCGAAGCACGTCGAAGGTATATCCCGCCAACTCCGGTGCTTCCTCTACACCTATAAACCGAACATTGCTCACAAATCGGCCAAAGCTGTAGACACTTTCATGAACGGCATCGACGCCAAACGCATCTTTGATCATGTTGATCAGCATATGCTGATACATCGGAAGCGAGCGGTTGTTACTGATTTTCTGCGTTTTCGACTGGATTGCTGACAGCTCAACATCAGTGCTGGTAAGCCCGTGCATTTCCATCAGCTTCTGTGCCTGACGCATCGCAGCCGATGCCTCATGCTCATTGCTGGATGCGGCGAGTGCGAGGCACTTCTTGATCTTTGCGAGTAATTTTTTATCCATATCACACCCCATCCGGTCGTGAGTGAATCAGGCCCATCATCCAGCGGATGGCGTCGCAAACACCTTCTTCGTAGGTACCGCTTTCGTGGTCGGTGGTGCCGCCATCTACATGCTCCTCACTCCAGGCAAGCAGCTCATGGACTTCGCTTTCAGTCACTGGCAGTTGAATGCTCATGAGTTCAATGCCTCCCGTGCGCTGTTGTGCTGTCGGAACCGGATGGCCGACTCGCCGCTGGGTTTATAACCTTTATCGAACATGCCAAAGCCCTCGATCTGGACAGCCTTATCCTGCGCGACAGCAGTCACTACAATGTGGCCGAACGCCCGCAGGGCTTGGTAGGCTTGGTGCTCGGTCATCTGTACTTGGAAGGCCAGAGTTTTGGCTAAATCCTCAAGGGTGATGACACCGGCATACTGTCCGTTATCGTTCATATGTCTTCTTCCCCTGGCTCTGACCCAGTTAGAGATTGGATTTGCTGAATAGCGTCCTCGCACTCTTTACCCATCCCGTGAAGAGACAAGGTCTCAAGTGCGATATCGACGACCTGATTCAGCTTTTCTTCCGTAGCATCCAGCTGTTTGAACACATCATGAACAGATGCTGACACTATCCGTCCGGACAAAATCTCACCGCCAAAATTGAAATTTGGGTATTCGAGTTCATCCGGTATTTCGATGCCAATGGTTATAAATTTGGGCATGGTGGAACTCCTAAAGCTTGGCCAGATCCAGCGGAATGGCTCGCCACTGGTCCGATTGCCCCACACGCTCATACAGGCGGATGTAGGTCTGGCTGCCGGTGATCTGGATGCTGTCGGCAATGGCGGTCATGGCCTGATTCCACTGTTCATCGTCGATCGACAGGCGACGCAGGCCCAGCACGCGGCCGGTGCTGATGTTGCCTTCCTTGTCGACCTGGAAGGCATGCTCCACCAGCGCACGGATCTCGGCGGCACTGCCCTTGGCCCAGCGGTGGATGCACTGATCAATCAAGGCTTTGGCGGCTTGCAGGCGTTCGTCAAAGCTGATGCTTTCCTGAATGGCTCGCTGCAGCTTGTAGCGGCCATCGAAGCTGACCAGGGTGACGTTGCCCTTCTTGCCCCCGATCTGGACGCCATACTTCTCGGCGGACAGGTCGATAAAGGCTTCCACATCGCCCAAGGTGTTCATCTTGAAGTCGCGCATTGCCTGCTGCAGTTCCAGCGCCTTGCGGGTGATTTCGTGCACCAGCTCATGGCGCACCATGTCGATATCGCTGATGGTTTCGACCGGCACCAGGTGGCCGGCGCTGTTTTTCATGTACCCCTCGGGTATGTGTTGCTGTACGGCGTGGTTCATGCGGCATCTCCTGTCTGTTCCAATTCGTGTTCCGGTACCGGCCAGCCGACCAGCTCGCGCCAGTCGCCGGTATGGTTCTCAACAACGCGGGTTAATATGGCGCGGGTGGTGCGGCCGTTGTCGTAGCGTTCCAGGTTGCGATTGACGTAATCCTCGGTGACGATCAGGGCCCGGTGTGGGTCGGTGGTGTCCGACTCGCTGCCTACGCCCCAAAACACCAGCTGCTGTTGCATGCGGGTCTGTGCCAGATTGATGATGTGATAGCTCACGCATATACCTCCCAGCTGATCTGGCAATCGGCCAACAGCGCTACCTTCTCGACACTGCGGCGGCCATTCACGATAGAGCGCCGGGTCCAGGCTGATTCGAGATGCTGGCAGCCATAACCAGGCATAATGCGGATGCACGGGCGCTCACCAATTTTATCGATGCTCACCACTGTCAGGTTCAGCGCTTTCAGCTGATTAACAGCCAGTTGAGTTTTGGCCAGCTGCTCAGTAATCAGCTGGTTTTGCAGATCCTTCTTATTTGACATGTCACACCCCCTTCACGAGGTCAGCGGTCAGTTTCGGGATGCCGAGCTGGGCCGCTTCATTCAGCGCCGCCGTCACGACGTTATGTACGGCCAGGGGGTACAGCGCGGAGAACCCCTGTCCGGTAAGTTTGTTGCGCAGCGCCTCAATCGCGTCGGCGTCCATGACCTGGGCAAGGTCAACACCTGCCAGCTTGAAGCGATGCTGTAGATAGCCTTCCAGGTGAGTATCCAGTGGGCGCAGGGTGACAACTTCGCAACGCTGCACGATCTCGCGCACACGCGGGTTGCGTTCGTCCAGGCGGCGGCCCAGCTCGGTCTGGCCGATTAGGATGATGGAAAGCAGCTTGTTGAAGCCGTCTTCCAACTCATAGAAGCGTTTCAGGTGCTTGAGGGTGGCGATCGGCATGCCGTGGGCCTCTTCGATGATCAGCACATGGCGGTTACCGGCGCGGAAGCTCTCCAGCAGGGCTTCATGGCACTGGCGGAATCGCGCTTCAGAGCTGGCCTTGATCTTGTCGCCAGGTGCCACCGCTCGCATGATCGCCTCTGCGATGTGGCCAGCCTTCAGCGTTTTGCCACGCTCGTCGGACTCCTCCATGCCAAGCACGTAGGGCTCAATCAAGATGATCGGATCATGCTCATTGGCTGCCCAGGTGGCCAAGTCCTTGCGCAGGGTCGACTTACCGGCACCCGACTCACCCACGATCGCCATGAAGGTGCCAAACTTGGCCCCGACACGCATGGACTCACGCACATAGCGGATATCGTGCGTCAGATAGACCTCTTCAGCAGCGCGCACCTCGGCGAACGGGTCACGGAACAACCCGAAAATGCGCTTGGTATCTGGTTTCAGGGTCTGTTTGCGTAGTAGCATCATGCTCTCCAAGTTATGCTCTTGCTCAGCGTTTGGGTTATGGCTTGGGGCCGTCCTCTGGGTTGGAGCCAGAGGACGGTTTTCAAACTCGAACAGCCCTTTTTCCTGATAAGGCTGCAGGCCATTGGCACGTAGGATGTCGATGATTTCGGCCTGAAAATCCTCAACGGTTCGTGACTTGGGCCACTTGTTGTAACGCACCAGCTGCGTAATCGTTGCTGGAGACAGGTGTACCTGCCGGGCCAGGTCAGACTTGGAAAAGGCCAACGAACTCAGCACTCGATCGAGTCGCATTGACATCATTCACCTCCAACCGCTCTGAGCGCTGTCGGTTTGGATCGGCGCATGGCGGCTTCAATGCCGGGCAGGTCATCCTCGGTGATACCCTCTGGATAACGCTGAACCAGCCAGTTGTAGTGTTCGCCCGTCCATTCATCCCCCAAGCGATCGCGCAGGCGGCGGGCGGCTTCGACATGGTTCAGGCGCAGCGCCTGAACGGTTGGGGCCTGCACATCAAGCTCAGTACCACGCTTGGGCAGGTAATCGGGCAGCTGGGTATCGGTAATCGGTTTCATCGGGTCCAGCTGACCCGCAAAAGGTGTAGCGCCACGCTTGCGCTTATCGGCGGCCTCGGCATCGCTCTCAGCGCCCATGGAGAAGCGTTCTACCTCTTTGCGATTGGTTTCCAGCGCGGTATCGGCATGGCTGCGGAAGGTCTCGCCGATCACGGGTGCATCCATCGGGAAACCGTATTCGTTGAGTTCCTGTGCCTGTACCAGCTGCACAATCTCGCGGCCGTCCTCGTTTTTGTAGAGCACGCCAGCCACATCCTCGTGCCAGGGGTTACGCATCACCTCCAGCTGCATGCCCACCTGAACGCCGGGAATACCGGCGACGGAATACGCTCGGCCACGGAAACTCACCTCCAGTTGTACCGACACCTTGCGCACCTCTGGCTTACTCATGGCTACGGCGCGAATCACCTGGGCATCAGGTGCAATGATCAGCTGGTCGGCTCGGATCGTCTGCCACACGGCATAGCGGGTTTTGCCGGTACGGCTGTGCGTTTTGGTACCGTTGAACCAGGTCATCCACTGCTCGACGGCGGCATTCAACTCATCCAGGCTGGTGGGCGGATGCGCCAGAAATTTCAGCCGATGCTCGAACGAGCGCTCGACGATATCGTTGGCCTTTTCCACCTGGCCTTTGGCCCAAGGCTGTCCCGGTACGTTCACCTGCAGGTGCATACCCAGCGCCCGGCAGGCGTTGCGAAACACCGCACCGGTGTTGGCGCTGCCGGGGTCGACCATCACCACCTGGGGGATGCCGTGGAACGGGTCACCATCGCGCTTGATCGCGGCGCGGATAAAGGCGGTCAGCAGGTTGACGCCGCTCTCGGCGCCCAGAACGTAGTGCACAAAGATCACGCCACTGGTGTGGTCGGTGATGACGTAACGCCAGACCCGCTCCTTCTCGATGCGGCGGATATTGCCCGGTTTGTTCTTGTAGAACTTGGCTTCGTCCATCACCTGCAGGGCTTCACCGGCCTTGGTGGGCAGGTAGTAGAGCACGCACAGCGAGGGGTCGATCTGCCACACATGGTTTGGATGCTTGCTGGCCAGCACCTGCTTGGGGCTCGGGCGGCGCAGCTGCTCCGGGTGCAGGTTGTACTGGTACAGAGCACGGTTGATGGCCGACAGCGATAGCGGGCAGAACTCGCCGGTCTCATCATCCACCCGGCCGGCCTCGATCTCACCGTTGGCGCGCAGTACCTCCACCGCATCCTCCAGGGAGGACAGGCGCTTACCATTCTTGCGGCGGCTGTCCATCATGTAGGCCGAGATCGCCTTGGCGTCATCACGTGATAAGGCGCTCTGTCCGGCGTCTTCGCGGCGCTTACGGGTACTGGGCCGGATCTCCGACAGCTTGCGTAACAATGTGTGGATACTCACGCCCAGTTGCTCGGCAGCAGAGGCATAGATCTCCGTCTTGCCGCCATGACCGGCCTGTTCGGCACGTTGTGCCACGTCGAGCAGGAACTGCCCCTGTGCCAAGGTGTTCATTGCACTGTCCTCTCCGCATCAATGACCTGACCGTCCCACTGTTCGCCATCCAGATCCGGGTCGGTTGATGGCTGCCAGGCCACCATGCCCAGCTGCTCACGCAGGTACTCGGTGGCTTCACTCAGTTGGTCCAACTGCCCGCGCAGCCAGTGGCCGACATCCAGCTGGTGGTCGTTGGCGTGGGCTACCACCTGTTCCAGCGGTGCTACCAGCTGGCGAATAGCGGTTTCGGTATCGAACAACAGGCTGTTGGCTTCCTCGCGCAGTTGCTGGCTCTCTTCGTCCGGCGGCAGGCGTTCCAGGCGTTTACGGCTAACCTGTTTCTCAAGGTCCAGAATTTTGGAGGTTTTGTCAGAGACCACCTCTTCGAGTGCCTGCTTATCTGCATGGGCGTCGTCACGTTCTTTGGTGAGCTGCTCCTTTTCCTGGGCGAGTTGCTGTTTCTCTCGGGTGTGTTTGCTCACTAGGCTGTCGACCAGTTCGGCGATCTGATCTTTGTCATCGCACTCACGGGCCTGCTGGATCAGCGCAATATCTTCATCTGGCAGCTTGCGCAGGGTTCGCATCTTTCCAGGGCCGATACCGACCTGGCGCATCGACTCAAACAACTCTTCGCCGAAGGCATTGAGGTTCTGCAGATCGAGGTCGATGGATTCGACAGAACGCCCCTCAACCAATCGGCAGTAGTCAGCCCAAGTCGTAATATTGCGAGTTTCTCCATCGATGCTGATCTGTAACCCTTTGTATTCTTTGGATTCCTTTATTTTTTGCAGATCAACCAGATTCGTAACGTTACTGATTTTCTCGAACATGGTAAGAATCTGCCGGCGGCCAATACGCTGGTTAACAGCCGCGTTCTTGTGCTGCTGCTCTTCACTGAACGCATTCTGCAAGGCCGCATTCTTGTTCTGCAGGTCATGCACTGCCTGCACGGACTGAGCATCAAGCTCCAGTTCGTGGTTCTCTTCTTGTGTGCCAACTGTGCTATCGCGATCCATATCAGTGCACCTCCACGCCAGGTTCAGTCAGTTCCATATAGCGGTCCAAAAGTCCGTCTATTCGCATTGTTTTCAATGACTGGGTGGTCGTTTTCCCTTCACGGATCAACAATTCAAAACGATCAGCAATCTGTATCAGCAGCGCGGTGAGCAAGGGGTTTTTGAACTCAGGGTTATGTTCACCCAAAAACTTGATGTCATGGTTTTGGGCCATCTCACGCACCGGATTGCCTTGCATCACCAGCGCCATCATGTGCTGGTTAAAGGCTGCCTCGGCCATGCCCAAAATCTGCATAGTTTGGTCTTGCGGTGATTGACTCTTTGTTTTCATAAACCCGTCCTTATCGACTGCCAGCAGCAATGCGCTGGGTAAGTTCGTTGATCCGATCAGAGCCATGGCTCAGCTCATTGGCGGTCCGCTGGGCGATCTGCAGCAGTGCCACGCTGGGGGCAAAGCGGCCGTTGTCCAGCTTCACCGCAAACCCCTCGGCGATCAGCGTGGCCATAATGCGGGTGACACCACTGGCCGGGATCTTCAGCGACTGTGCCAGCTCGGTATTGCTGACCCCATCCAGCGTGTGACCTGACAGCGCCTTGATGGCCCTTAGGTGCTTCACCCCGGTATTGCTGACATAACTGTCTGCCATCGTTAAAACTCCAGTTGTGGTTGAGCGTGTTGCTGCACATTGCCGCGGTGCCAGGCCAGTGCCTGCATGGCGTTCTGGATGCCGGCCAAAGTGTCTTCGGCTTCGGCGTTGCCGGCGTAGAACTGCATCAGCAGGCCGGTAACTTCGTGCAGCCGTGACTGCAGCTCCTGGATATCCTCAGCTGTGGCCTGACGCCCTGACGGGATCTCGACCAGCAGCTTGCCGGTATGCGCGGCCATCCAACGGGTGACCAGATTGATGCCGCAGGCCTTTTCAAACGGGATGATCTGCGTAGCCGGAATGCGGCCGGTCTGAATCCACTTGTACAGAGTCCAGTGATCCTCAAGCCCCATCTCGGTTGCGATGCGCTCGACACTCATGTTGTGCCGTTCACGCGCGTGCTCCTTGCAGCCTTCCAGGGCGCGGCGGATGTTGCTGGGTTGGTAGTGCTTCCAACGTCTGGCGCTCATTGGAACCTCGTATTTCCGTGCGGCTGTTGCCGCGTCCAAACAAAAAAGGTTTTTGCTATAGGTAAAACCGTTTCAAATTCGCTAGGCTCTTCGGTACATTGACTAACCGAGGGCGCGGCTATGACGACCGATGAGCGTTTGCTGAAATTGGAAGGCCAGGTACAGGCATTGGCCCAGGCATGGCTCCATTTGGCGGCTGCATCCGAAGCTGCCGGCGGCCATAACCCAGATGGATTGAGCAGCGCGCTACAGCAGCGACGATGGCCCGATGCGGCTTTCGAGCCTTATGCGCAAGCGATGTTGTCAGGGTTGGTTGACCAGCTTGAGCAGGCACGTCAGCACCGATTACCGGAGCGTTAATGGGGAAGCCGTATGCGTTGTAGAGATCAGTCATGATTCAGCTCCTCAAGCTGCTGCGTGTTCAGGGCTGGCTGGGCACTTGAGGCCCAGCTTGACGGCGATTTCATGGGCCTTGCCGTATTTGGCTTTATCGAACCCGTTCAAAACGCGATAGACAGCGTTGCGGGTGTAGCCGTGGTCTTTGGCCCACTGAGTGATCGTGATGCCCTGATCTTGTAGCTGGGCTTTGACTTCATCAGGGGTGAGTGCTTTGCGCTTGGTCATGGGATCCTATGCCTCGTGCTCTGTTAATGATGTTTTGCATTTGTTGGGTTCATATTAGGTTTGATTTTCAAACTCGTCAATAAAAAAGAGGGATAGTTTGATAAAAACACTTATCCGGACCGTCATGTCCGCCTGTTCATTGAGCCAACAGGACTTGGCCGATCTAACGGGATCTAGCTTGAGCCGTGTCAAGGCTATGTCTTCTGGTCGCGTGGCGAAGCTCAAGCCTGAAGAAATCAGGGCGTTGGTCCAAAAGCTTAATATCCGAGCCGAGTGGCTTGTGACCGGTGATGGCCCGATGTTCCGCTCTGATGGTGAACAGGAATTAGAACGTCGGCTGGGTGCAGTGGCTGGCGCTACTGAGAAGGCTCAGATGGATGGACTGAGCGCTGATGAGCAAGCCCGTGTACAGATGCTTTTGACTGGGCTTGAAATCGGCAATGCAGACCTGGTGCGGCAGGCTCTGAATGTGTTGTCGGCAGATGAGCAGCAATTGATCGAAAACTACCGACAGAGCGCGCCGGAAGGCAAAAAGGCCCTGCGCTCAACGGCCAGCGTGTTCGCCAAGAGTGGTGGCAAAATGTCAAACAAAGGCAGCATCATTGATAACGGGGGCGATACGTCGTTCAGCGTTTCCGGCAATGGCAATACTGTAGCGGGGCGTAATTTCATCAAGAAGTAAGGATGGATATGACATGGAATTGGAAATTGAGGGAAGCAATAACCAGGTGGCAGCAAGGGATCTTTATCAGATCCACAATGTACCGGGGCGGCTTTTAACCAAGGATGAGCGGAAAGAGTTAAACAGCCGCGTCCAAATGCTTGCCGAAGAGTATGGCGAGCCCCCTTGGGAGACTTGGCGCCTCATACATCAGGCGATCGGTGTGGAGGGGGTAAATCAGCTGCATATCGAGCATCGAGACCAGGCGCATTTTATCCTTGGTTTGCTGGAAGAACGCTGCAGCTTGAAGCACCAGTTAGCTGGCGGAACACCGCCTGAGACAGATCTTTCAGACGAGCCCTCTACGCTCGAAGATAGGGTTTCAAAGGGTGGTGTTGTCACTTGGATGGCTGAATTCCCTGAGTATGCCGGGCTGCTGTTCATAATGGGAATGACCGCAGGTTTGGCGCTGCAAATGATCTAAGGAGGGAAACATTATGCGAATCATAGGCTTGATTCTTGTGGCAGTGGGCATCATTGGAGCCGCCTACGCCCTAAACTTCAACACGTCAATTAGAGTTGGTGGGTCCTTAGTCCACAACTTCGAGCTGGCTGATAAGCAGCTTCTGATCGGGTTGTTTTCAGGTGCTGTCTTCATCTCAGGCACCGTACTGTTTGGACTGGGAGAAATGATCCGTGCTTTTGTTGCTGTTAATTCTGCAGCAGATGGTACGGATGCCAGCTCAAGCGTTCCGTTTTATTACCGATACGACCCGCAGCTCCTCGGCATGATGGGGTTGGTAGCCTTAGCGGTATGTGGTGCGGTCGTTTGGGTGTTTGCCGGCCAGTCATAGGGTGTACCGGTTGATGCAGGCACTGAAATCAGTGATCTAAGGAGGGAGTATGAATGTTTTAAGGGTAATCACCTGTATCGGAGCCGGCCTAGTTCTTGCTGGCTGTTCCGGCGTTGGTGTCAGTGTCAAACTCAATGGAGCAGATGTGACCAGTCGTAGTTTTGACAGCCCTGAGATTGGACGCGTGGTAACGGCTGGGGTCGGTGAGCAGATGTTAAGTAAAGGCTTGGTTTATGAGCAAACCGTGTTGACCATTTCTAAGCCAATCGGTGGCGCACAATACCAGATTCACCCGAGCCAATATCCGCAAATTGGGTACGATGATAAGTGGACGTTCTATTCTGCTGCTGGTGTCACACGCATGTCACTGGCGGACCCGATCACCGCGCTTGGTGTCCCAAAGGGTAAACCTCAGACCGTATGCACAATCTCCCCGATATTTGGGACTTCCACATGCTACAAAGGCAGCTACAAGATCGAGAAGCGTAGCATTGTAGGTAAAGAGTCATTTCAGCAGACGTTGCTCTATAGCGGTCGAGTTGGCAACAAAATCAATATCAGCTACCGCGAATTCAGTAACAGCATGGCGCGGCCCGCATTTAATAATGAGGTCGAATACGATCTGTCGGTGTCAAATGTGATTGGCTACAAGGGTGCTTCAATCGAGGTTATCAACGCAGATAACAGCAGTATCACTTACCGGGTAGTTAGGAATTTTAGATAGGGAGGTTGTTTATAGTGTCAGCTGAATTGAGCTTTGAGCATGTTGTGTACTACGGTACAAGGGAGCCGTTACCGATAAAGGATGTTGTTGAATCCTTGATCGGCATGGATAAAATAGCCACCACATTTTTGGCAGATGCCTATAGTCGTCTGCTTGGTGCTGAGGTCCTGACAGTCAACGCCCTGGTAGAGGGGCTTGAGGAAGGCTCGTTTATAGAGCGTTTCTTGCTTCGGCTGACGTTCAAGGACGAAGCAAGCATGGACGCAGCCGCGGATAAGCTCCGCAATTTGGCGATTGGTGCATACCATAAACTACCAGGAGGTGGTTATCCCGTGATCAAAGCCACAGTCGTTTCGGGCGTGATAGCGGCATTGATTGCAACTGGAACTGTATATGCGATCAATGCGGCCCAGCCTGCAGGATCGAACCCTTCAGTTTCCATCAACTTGCAAGATAGCCCGGTCATTGTGATTGGTGCTGAGTCCTACAACATGACTCCTCAAGAGTTTATGACCATTGTTGAGTCTGTTGCTGCCAGAGATCGAAAAAAGCTGGCTGAAAACTCGGTTAAGGTGGTTGCACCTGCTAAGCGTGAGCCGGGCGGTAGCTCGGTGCATATTGGCGAAGGTACCAATATTCCAGCCATGGACGCGGATATCGTCACACAGGCCCCTGCTGTCTTTTCTATGGAGCCAGACGAGATTTCGGAAAGCTACGATGATGTGGATTTGGAAATCCGTGCCACCGATCGAGATAGTGCCTCACGTGGCTGGAGTGGTGTCATACCACACCTGACAAAAACGAGGGTCAAATTGCAGCTTGCTGATGCAGTTGATCCACATCATCTCGCTGGGCGATTTACGGTACGGGCGAACGTTATCGTTCATTACCGTTACTCCACTGCAAAAAAACAATATATCCCCAACCTGATAGAAGTGCTGTCACTCGTTGAAGAAAGCGCACCTTAATCTGCATGTCTGAAAAGGGGGTGATTTTGCCCCTGTTCAAATTACTCCCTACCTGATCGGCGTCATGCTCTGACTGTATCCACAACAGTCAGAGGACGCCGACATGCTGCAAAACCTGCTCTCAAAACTTTCCATTCCCCGCCTGGTTGTCTGGCTGGTCGTCAGCGTTGTGCTGTTGGCTGGGATTTCTGTGATCAGTCCGCAGCAGCTGCCGGTAGTGCTGTACAAAATAGCGCTGGTCACCATCGCCGCCGTGTTGGCCTATTGGCTGGATCGCACTCTGTTTCCTTATGCACGGCCACATAAATTCATTGCAGCGGCAGCGCAGTCCGACGGTGAGTGTCATCGACTGAACTGGCAGCAGGCAGCCTTTGCCACCCTCCGCCGCGCTCTGATCGTCCTGGCCTGTGTGCTGGGCCTGACGCTGGGGCTGTGACCATGGACTGGCTTGCAAAAGTCTGGGGCAACGTCGAAGCGCCGGCCTGGGCGCTGTCCATTCTGGCTTTGCTGGTCTTGATCGTCAGCTGCCAGCCTGCCGAGGCATCCACCATTCCGGCCGTCGCCAAGCAGTACCAACGCACGCTGACCCGCAGTGCTCATGCGTATTGGGGGCTGGACGCGCCCATTGCGACCTTTGCCGCTCAGATTCATCAAGAGTCCCGTTGGATGCCTGATGCAGTCAGCCCGGTGGGTGCTCGGGGCATGGCGCAGTTTATGCCAGGCACCTCAGCGTGGATGGCCGAACTCTACCCCGATGCGCTGGGCAGTAATCAGCCGATGAACCCCGGCTGGGCGTTGCGTGCATTGGTGATTTACGACCGCTGGATCTACGTCAGGGTGCGGGCGGCAGATGAGTGCAATGCCATTGCCATGATGCTGAGTGGTTATAACGGCGGCTTCGGCTGGGTACAACGCGATCAACGCCTAGCGTCGGCTGAGGGGGCCGATCCTGCCACGTGGTTCGACAGCGTTGAGTACCACACCCGCCGAGCCGATTGGGCGCGCAAGGAAAACCGCCAGTATGTGCGTCTGATTCTGCTGCGCTGGGAACCACTCTACAAGGCCGCAGGCTGGGGGACTGGATCATGCTGATGCCCAGCGCCAAGACAGTCTCACTGGCCCTTGCCGCCCTGATTACAGGTGCGGCGGGCGGCTACTGGGTGGGGCGAGATCACGGGGCGCTCGAAGTACAGGCCGCCGCCGACAGCCAGACGGTCGCCAGCTTCACATCGCTGCTTGAACAACACGCACAGCAGGTACGGGAGGCCAATGCCGCCAGCGAGCGGCTTAACCGCCTGATTGCACAGCGCCAAACCCACGACGACTCGACCACACAAACACTCAAGGAGGTGCTGCATGAAACGGCTGCTCTGCGTGCTGATTGCCGCTTCGACGACCGCGTCATGCGCGAACTCACCGACGCCCGTAACCGCGCCGCCAAAGCCGCAGCCAGCGGTCTTGACGGTACCGTGCCCACCACCGATTGAACCGGGCGATGGCAGCCCCGACGCGGCTGCAATCGCGTTGAAGATTTTATATGACCAGTACGGCCTCTGCGCGGGTCGTGTGTTTGAACTGATACACCGCTTACAGGGAGATGAAGATGGAGGCAATTGAGCTGCGGGATGTGATCAGCCTGGTGGCTGTCGTGCTCACGTTGATCGGGGGCTACTGGGCGCTGGCCAAGTATGTAGGACGGCTCTTTACACAGCAGCTCGATAGCAAGTTCGAGGCGCTGAATCAACGATTGAACCGAATCGAAGAAAGCGAGCAACGCAACCATCACGCCGTGACCAAGGTGGAACGTGACCTGATGGAGCTGCGGGCTCAGCTGCCCGAAAAGTACGTGCGCAACGAAGACTACATCCGGGGGCAAAGCCGTTTGGAAGCAAAGCTGGACAGTCTGGCGAGCAGGCTGCAAACCACACCGTTGCATGGGCTGGTAGGAGGTCAAAATGCAGCAAATTGATATGGAACGTGTACGCCGTGAATCGATGCGCTGGCTGATTCTGCTGACGCTGAACAACGCTCGTCCGATCGGTGCCTTCGAGCACCTGGTGCTGTCGGTGGTGCGCAGTGAATATCCGGATGCCACACCGCTGGAGCTGCGCAAAGAGATCGATTACCTGTTCGATCGCAAAATGGTTGATGTCGACAAGAAACCGGACGGCCGCTGGCATTGCGACCTGACCAGCCTCGGTACCGATATCGCTGAATACACAGTCGACTGCCGCCCAGGCATCGCCCGCCCTGAGAAGTACTGGTGAGGTGCGCAGGATGAGTGAGCACGACGAATCCATGCCTTTGATCGCTCGACCGGGGCGCTCATCCATCGCACGCCTGCCCGACGAGGTGAAGCGCCACATTGAGCAGCGTCTGGTCGAAGACCGCATGACACTGGATGAACTGATCGCTGACCTGCAGGGCCGGTTTCCAGAACATGCCGAAGAGTTGCCCAGCCGAAGCGCTGTGCACCGTTACGGCCAAAAGCTGGAGAAGCGCTTATCCGCCATTCGGGCCAGCACCGAAGCGGCTAAGATTATCCGCGCCCATGCCGGTGACCGGGAAGACGCCCGTTCTGAGGCACTGACGGCCATGATCCAGTCTGAGCTGTTCGAATCGATCATGTCCCTGCAAGAAGCTGACGCTGAAGAGGTCGATATCGCGCAGCGGATCGGCCTTCTGTCGGATGCGGCCAAGAACATCGCCACCCTGACACGCTCCAGCGTGACGCTGAAGAAGTACCAGGAAGATATCGCCGAGGCAGCCCGGCAGGAGCTGCTGCGGGAGCAGAAGGAGAAGCTGGCGGCCATGCCGAGCAGAGGTGGTGTCACCGAAGACACCAAACAAGCCATTCGCGAAGCGCTGGGGATTGGCTGATGTCTGCGCCGATTAAGGGTAACGCGAAGGTTGTGCCGGCCAACCCGGACGCCATCTTCCTGCCGTACCAATCCAAATGGATCACCGACTCCAGCCGCCTGAAGCTGATGGAAAAAGGCCGTCAGATCGGCCTGTCCTGGTCGACCGCTTACGCTTCCGACGAACGCACCGCCGCACAGGGCGCACGGTTCGACCAGTGGGTCAGTAGCCGTGACGAGTTGCAGGCGCGTCTGTTCATCGAAGACTGCAAGATGTGGGCGAAGATCATGAACATGGCCGCCAACGACCTGGGCGAGGTGGTCGTCGATCCCGAGAAGCGGATCTCTGCCTATGTGCTGGAGTTCGCAAGCGGTCGCCGCATTCACAGCATGTCGAGCAACCCGGATGCACAAGCCGGTAAGCGCGGCAGCCGTGCCCTGGACGAATTCGCCCTGCACCCGGACCCGCGCAAGCTCTGGTCCATCGCTTATCCGGGTATCACCTGGGGCGGCATTCTGGAAGTGATTTCTACGCACCGAGGCTCGCACAACTTCTTCAATCAGCTGATCCGCGAGATCAAAGAGAATGGCAACCCCAAAGGTATCAGTCATCACCGCGTGACGCTGCAGGACGCACTGGATCAGGGTTTTCTGTTCAAGCTGCAGCAGATGCTACCAGCAGGTGATGAACGCCAGGATATGGACGAAGCTGCGTATTTCGACTTCGTTCGCTCCGGCTGTGCCGATGAAGAGTCCTTCCAGCAGGAGTACATGTGCAACCCGGCCGACGATGATGCGGCCTTCCTTGAATACGACCTGATCGCGGCCGCTGAATACCCCGGCGGTACCGACTGGCAACAGTTCGAGAGTGGTCGCCTGTTCATCGGCGTCGATATCGGCCGCAAGAAAGACCTGACCGTGCTGTGGGTGATCGAGAAGCTGGGCGATGTGCTCTACACCCGCCATGTCGAGTGTCTGCAGAACATGCGCAAGTCCGAGCAGGAAGCCGTGCTCTGGCCTTGGTTCGCCAAGGCTGATCGCATCTGTATCGATGCCACCGGCCTGGGGATCGGCTGGGCCGATGATGCCCAGGATCAGTTCGGTACCTATCGGGTTGAAGCTGTGACGTTCACCACCGCTGTGAAAGAGCAGCTGGCATATCCGATCCGCTCCGGTATGGAAGACCGCAAGATCCGCATTCCCCACGACCCCAAGATCCGCGCCGACTTACGGCAGGTGACAAAACAGGTCACCGCTGCCGGCAACGTGCGGTTCACCGCCGAGCGTACGCCGGATGGTCACTCGGACCGTTTCTGGGCACTGGGGCTTGCGATTCATGCGGCCAGTGGTCCCGCCACTTCGATTGAGTTCATTCCAGCCCCACCGTCCGGCCGCTGGTCATCCGGCGATGACTGGGACGAAGACGATTACACAGTACAAGGAGGCCGAGCATGGTAAAGATTCCAGGGTTTATGCGCCGTTTGTTCGGCGATAGTCAGCAGGCACTTAAAGAGAACCAGACCGGCGATGCCCGAGTGGCTCAGCTGAAGCGCGAGTTCGCTGAACACCCCAGCCGGGGCCTGACGCCGGCACGCTTGCACGAGATCCTTGAGGCCGCCGAGCAAGGCGATTTGAAGGCGCAGAGCGAGCTGTTTGAGGATATGGAAGAGCGTGATACCCAGATCGGGGCCGACATTGCCAAGCGCCGCCAGCTGGCCGCTGAACTGGAGTGGCAGATCGTGCCGCCAGACAATGCCAGCCGCCAGGAGAAGAGAGCCGCCGATCAGGCCGCCGAGGCCTTTGCCGGCCTTGAAGTAGAAGATCTGATCATTGATCTGGGGGCTGGCATCGGCCACGGTTGGGTCAACCTGGAACAGTCCTGGGCATTGGATGGCAGCCTGCGTTTTGTCGAGCAGCCTGAGCTGCGCCCACATAGCTGGTTTCGCTTGCACCCGGATGACCAGAACCTGATTACCCTACGTGACAACAGCGCTCAAGGAGCCGATCTTTGGCCGTTGGGCTGGGTGCAACACCGTCACCGTGCCAAACCGGGTTATGTAGCCCGCAGTGGCCTGCACCGTCAGCTGGCCTGGCCATACCTGTTCAAGCATTTCTCGGTCTCTGACCTGGCCGAACTGTTGGAAATCTACGGATTGCCAGCACGTATCGGTAAATACCCCAGTAACGCTAAACCGTCTGAGAAAGCCACGTTGCTTCGTGCCGTCACCAGCCTTGGGCACAACGCTGCCGGCATCATCCCCGAGGGCATGAGCATTGAGTTCATGACGGCGGCGGGTGCCGCTGGTGGAGCTGACATGTTCAAGCTGATGCTGGACTGGTGTGAACGCTCCATCGCCAAATCCATCTTGGGCGGAACGCTGACCAGCGGTACCGGTGAAGGTACCAACACCAACGCATTGGGCAATGTACATGAGCGTGGTCAGGCCAGCCTGATTCGGGCTGATGCACGCCAGTACGCAGGCACCATCAAGCGCTGCATGCTCTGGCCGATGGCCGCCATGAACTTCGGCATCGACGATATCCGTCGGGCGCCCCAGTTCTACCTGGAAACCGAAGAGGCCAAGGACTATGCCGCCCTGTCACAGTCGTTGCCGACCTTTGTCGATATGGGGATGCGGATACCGGTCTGGTGGGCACATGAGAAGACCGGCATACCGGAAGCTACCGAGAAAGATGAAGTACTGAAGCCTGCCGTCCAGCCTTTACCCACTGAGCCTGTTGCCTTGGGCGCCACCCGACAGGCCCCGATCGCGGCCCTGCGAGCGGATATACCACCAGCTACCCAGCCACCAGCTCAGATGCAGGAACAAGCGCGTGCAGCGGCAGAACCGGCACAAACTGAATGGATCAACCAAGTGCGAACCTTGGCGAATGAGGTGGGCAGCCTTGAAGAACTGCGCGATCGCTTGCTGACGGTGTATCCCAACCTGTCACTGGATCGGTACGCTGAGGCGCTGGCTGAAGCCGGTGCTGCTGCTCATCTGGCGGGCATGAATGAGATCAAAGAGGAACAGTCCTGATGCCCAGCGTGTCCTATGGCTCGGTGCCGTTCCCGCAGCAGATCGACTTTATTCGGCAGAAGCTGAACATCCCGACGCGCCACTGGACCGATATCTACACCCAGGAACATGACTGGGCGTTTATGGTGGCCGGCGCCAACCGCGATGCGATCGTGGGCGACTTCCGCGAGTCCATCGAACGCATGATCACTGACGGCGGCACCCTGGAAGACTTCCGCAAGGATTTTGACAACATCGTTTCAAAACACGGCTGGGACTATAACGGCGGTCGCAACTGGCGCAGCCGGGTGATCTATGAAACCAACCTGTTCAGCAGCTACAACGCGGGCCGGTTCGAACAGCTGTGGAACGACCGCGACACACTGCCGTACTGGCAATACCACCATAACGATTCCGTTACCCACCCGCGTGAGCATCACCTGGCATGGGATGGTCTTATCCTGCGCGCCGATAACCTTTGGTGGAAGGCGCACTTCCCGCCGGGTGGCTGGGGTTGCCAGTGCTATGTCACCGGCCTGTCGGAGTATGACATCCAGCAACAACAGCTAAAGTTGGGCGATGCCCCGGCTGAGAACTGGCAAACGGTCGAAATCGGCCAGCGCAGCCCCAGCGGCCCCCGCAACGTACGGGTGCCCGAGGGGATCGATCCCGGCTTTGAGTACACCCCCGGCCGTGCCCGTTTACAGAGTGCTATTCCGCCTGAACGCCCTGAGCCACCGATCTCTGGCTCGACCGGTGGCCAGGGTTTGCCCAATACCCGCCCCAATGCGCCATTGCCTGAGCCACGTCCGGCCAACCCGGACCAGCTGCTGCCCGAAGGGTTGACGCAGGAAGAGTACGCCCGTGCCTTCCTGCAACCGTTTGGAGCCGACCTGGATAGCCCTGTTGTATACCGTGACGTGATTGATGAGCGCCTGGTGATGGGTAAGGATCTGTTTACCGATCGCAGCACTGGCGCTTTGAAAGCCGACAAACGTGGCCGTGGCAGCTACTTGCCGTTACTGGCCGAAGCCGTGACCGATCCGGATGAGATCTGGGTCCGCCTGGAATGGCACCATGCCCAGAAGAAAGCCATTGTTCGCCGCCGCTATATCGCCCAGTTCAGCCTGCCGAATCAGATCTTGCCGGCGTTGGCCGTGTTCGAGATTGCAGCCGATGGGTGGAGCGGGGTCACCGTGTTTCAGCCCGATGCTCATGACATCGACGATATGCGGGTGGGTGTCAGATTGTACAGCAGAGATGAGGAGTGACCGCAGGCCGGCACCTGCGGTCCCGCGATGCTTGGCGGCCCAATTGCCGGGGGCGTATTCATCGCGGTTAACCCAATTATAGGAGAAAACCATGGCCGGTGCGCGTATCGATATCGAGCTGAACAACCAGTCTGCCAGTCGTTCATTAACTACGGCATTGGAGGCGCTGGAGAACCCACGGCCGATGCTGGCCAACATTCGTGAATACCTGACCCGTACCCATCGAAAGCGTTTCAGTGATCAGCGTGCGCCCGATGGTACGCCTTGGGCACCACTTTCGCCTCGGTACCGAGAGCGCAAGAAGCAGAATTCTGACAAGACTCTGGTGTTGCGCGGCTACCTGATGAATACGTTGCGGGGTGTGATTGATGATGAAGGTCTGGCCTTCGGTACCGATCGCCCCTACGGTGCAGTGCATCAGTTTGGCGCCGAGATCCAACACCAAGCACGGGATACCACCCTGTACTTCAAGCGCAATCGGGACGGGTCTGTCGGCAGCCGGTTCGTTAAACCTGGAAAATCTGACTTCGCCCAAAACGCGAACATCGGTGCGCACAAAACCAAGATCCCGGCACGCCCCTGGTTGGGAACCAGTGACGAGGATAACAACGACCTGCTGGCTATGGCGCGTGATTACCTCGCCAGGGCGGTATCCAGTCGATAATACCACCGACCGCCTGAGCGCCTTTCTAAGCCCCTGACAGGCGCTCAGGGCTACAACCACTGCCACCAGCCCTCAAAAAGGCCGTCACAAGGCCATTTTCGCTTTTATAAAAAGGATTGCGTGCCAGTCCTGACCTGCATTTGCTGTTTCAGAGCTGAAACACCCCGTCTGCAAGTTTTGCCCCCGTTCAAATTACACACCGGGTCACTCCGCTTAGGCTGACTTCGAACGCAGTAAAAACGCATTTGAAACCAGTCACCCTGACCGGAGCGAGTCATGTAATGAAAAAGCTGTTGATCGCCGCCTGTGCTCTGCAAGTCATGCCCAATACCGATGTGGTGCGCCTGATGCCGGGTGGGCGCTTTGAAGCGCCTCGTGGCGCACTGGCCGGATCTGGGCCCTGGAACCTGACGGAGACCCGTGCGCAGCAGATCATATCCCTGGCGGCTGCCCGCAGCACCGATATCGCCATTGACTATGAACATCAAACGCTGCTGGCAGACCAGAATGGCAAACCTGCACCAGCAGCTGGTTGGGTGGACCGTAACAGCCTGCAATGGCGTGATGATGGATTGTATGGCCGTGTGACCTGGACGGCAGCTGCCAGCCAGGCGATCAATGCGGATGAATACCGCTATCTCTCTCCTGTATTTCCCTATGACCAGAACGGCGAACCGCTGGACATCCTGCATATCGCCCTGACGAACACCCCGGCTATCGATACCGCCGTTCCTGCATTGGCAGCGGCGCGCATGGCCTCAACCGAATCCATCGAACCTGAGGAGGACAGTATGGATAAAGCGAAATTGCTCAAGGCGCTGGGCCTGGAAGACGGCGCCACCGACGAGCAGATCGAGGCAGCTATTGTGGCACTGAAGTCCTCTGCCAAGGATGCAAAAGACGAGGTGGCCGCACTCAAGGCAACTGCCAAGCCGGATATGTCCCAGTTTGTGCCTGTAGCGGTACTCAATGAGGCCAATCAGCAGCTGGCCGCGCTCAAGGCCGGTAATGAAACCGCCGAGCTGGATATGCTGATCAAGCAGGGCTTAGACGATGGACGTATCGCGGGCCAGGCAACAGCTGACTGGCTCAAGCAGCAGGGACTTGCGGCATGCAAAAACTACTTGCAGGACGCTCCGGCTGTGGCCGCCTTGAAAGGGGCCACTCAGACCAATGGCAAGCCGCCGGTGCCCGAGGCTAAGCCTGACGCACTTTCCACAGAAGAGCTGGCTGTTTGTAAGTCGATGGGGATCACCCCTGAAGCCTATCGTGCTGCCAACCCTGTTCAGGCCCATTAAGGAGGTGATCCGTGACTGCACTGACCAAAGAACGTAACACCCCGGAGCGCCTGAATAAGCGCTGCAACGACCCAATGGCCGCAGCCGTCGTGATTTTTGCCGGTGCGCTGGTGGTGCTGGATGCCAGTGGCAATGCCACGAAAGGGGTCACTGGCACTGGGCTGACTGCACGAGGGGTTGCTATGGCCACCGTCGATAACAGCGCCGGCGCCGCAGGGGCTGAGTCGATTGAGACAGAGAAAGGCACCTGGCGTTTTGAAAACGATGGCACCGACACGGTCGATCGCACCCATATCGGGGGCACGGCTTACATCGTGGATGACCAGACGGTCGCCGCGACCGATGGCACCGGCACCCGCAGTGCCGCCGGAAAAATTGTGGATGTCGATGATCTCGGCGTCTGGGTTGAGATCGCATAACCGAGGAGAACACCATGGATCTGACATCTGCCAACTTGCAAGCGCTTTTCAAAGCGTACAAAACCCACTTCCAGCAGGGCTTCGACTCACTCGGTGATGACGGTTCGCTGTTTGAGCAGTTCTGTACCGTTGTACCGTCCACCACGGCCGTTGAGGTGTATCCCTTCCTCAAGTCGCTGCCGCGTATGCGTGAGTGGCTGGGCGACCGGGTTATTCACTCCCTGGAAGGCGGTGACTTCAGTATCAAGAACCGCAAGTTCGAACTCACCGAAGGTGTCGAGCGCGACGCCATTGAAGATGATACCTACGGCCTGTATGGGCCGGTGTTCAACGAGTTCGGCCGCTCCAGCCGCGAGCACCCCAACGAACTGGCAGTCGAAGTACTGGAAAGCAACCCGACCTGCTTTGATGGTCAGCCGTTGTTCGATACCGACCACCCAGTGCTGAATGCTGCCGGCAAGGAGGTGTCGGTCAGCAATGATATGGGCGGTACCGGTGATGCCTGGTACGTGATGGACCTGAGCCGTGCCATCAAGCCGATGGTGTTCCAGAAGCGCCGCGATTATGACTTCCGCTCCATCACCAACCTGAACGACAGCGAAGTGTTCATGAAGGACAAGTTCCTGTTCGGGACCGATGCGCGTGTGAATGCAGGACCGGGGCTGTGGATGCTGGCGGTTCGCTCCAAGCAGGAATTCAATGCGGCCAACTACAAGGCAGCACGCGAACGCCTGCAGGCGATGAAGGGTGACCATGGGCGTCCGCTGGCATTGCGTCATACCCACACCATGGTGCCATCCACCATGGAGGGCGCAGCGCGCAAAGTCGTGCAGAACCTGCTGGCGGCCGGAGGTGAGACCAACGAGTGGGCCAACACCTCCAAACTGATCATGAACCCCTGGCTGGCGACCGCGTGAGCGGCGCCTCCCCGGCCTTGATTGAGGACTAAGCGATGGCAGCACCTAAAAGCACAAGCGGACGCCGTAATGCCACTTCAAAGCCCCCCGAACCGGCAACCCCGAACACCACCGAACAGAGCTCGGCCAAGGATGCGCCGGAAGCGAAAGCAGCGACTGAAGACGAGATCGAAGGCATCTGGGTACGCTCGGTGAAAGCCAGTTTCCGCCGTTGCGGCATGCGCTTTACCCGCGAAGGGTTTGGTGTCGCGATGGAGGAACTTGAGGAGGGCCAGTTGGAGACCCTGGAGCAGGAACCGAACCTGGTTGTTGAGCGCGTAACCTTCACCGACGAGCGGATGACCCGATGAGCTACATCACTTCTGATCAGCTCGCCAAGCGCCCCGGTGCCCGAGAACTGGCCCAAATTGCCACTCCTGAGCACGAGGCTGTGGTCGATTCCGAGCTGATGGAAGCGACCCTGACCGGTGCCGATCGCTCGACCTGGTCAATCGAAGAGATCGAGGTTGCCGATGAGGCGCTGGGCACCATTGAAGATGCCATGGCAGATGCCAAGTCGGTAATCGATGGCTTCCTGGCCCGGCGAGGCTACTTGCCGCTCAACCCGGTGCCGCCGATCGTGACCACCTGGGCACGCGCCATTCTGCGCTACATGCTGCACAAGGACCGTATTGGCGACAGCAAGGATGACCCCATCGTGCGCGACTACAACGATGCCATGCGGCTGCTTCAGTTGACGGCTGACGGCAAGTTCAGTCTGGGGGCTGATGATCCTATACAGACTGAAGGCGCTGATTTGGATGTGCAATTCTTGTCGGATGGGCGCGTATTTGGGAGGGGGTGTGTATGAACGAACCCCTCGACACCACTCCCATACAGCAACGCCTGCGCGACCAAGTGCCTGGCTTGATTGGTGGCGTGGGTGGTGCAGCCGAATACGGCGCGGTCAAAAGCATACGCGACTACCGTCCCGGCAGCGCCTATGTAGTGCTGGCAGCAGAGCGTAACCCGCATTCACCCGACAGCCCTGAAGGCAACCGGCGCCGGGGTGTCAACCAGGCGCTGTGTACCTTTGGTGTCATCACCGTATCCCGCAACGCCAGAGGGCGAACCGGCGACGAAGTGATGCAGGAGATGCGGCCGTTGATTGGTGCTGTACGAACCGCGCTGATTGGCTGGGTACCTGAAGAGTCATTGCAACCGATCGCCTGGTATCAGGGCGATGTGATGGAGTATGACGCCAATACATTGCTCTGGATTGATGTATTCACGACCACTCATTACCTCGGAGACACCGCATGAGCACCCCGAAACCTACACCTGCAACCGTTGAAGTGGTCCTCTTGAAGGATCATACCCACAACGGCAAACGACTGAAGAAAGACGCGAAGATTAAGGTCACCGCCTCGCAGCGGGCGTTCTTGATCAAGCGTGACATCATCGCCGCCGACGGTCCGGAACCGGCCAAGGCAACCACCACGAAAGCCAAGGGCTAAGGGGGTAACCAATGAAAGATTTTTCACTGCAGGGCAAAGTGTTCCTGGCGGAAAACGTGAACGGCAAGCCCAGGTCTGCCCGCTGGGTGGGCGATGCGCTGTTGAAGACGCAGTTCACCGCCAACGAAGAGAAGCGCCAGGAGTCCTACTCCGGCCAGCGCCGTACCAGTGCGACCCTGCAAACCGGTGTTGAAGCTAACTTTACCCTGACCTTTAACTACGGTGAGCCGGAGAACTTCGCCATCGGCTTGGGCGGTACGGTGAATACCGTGGCTTCGGGCAGCGTAACCGGTGAAGTGCTGCCTGCGGATCTGGTGGCGGGTAACTTCGTGGCCTTGGATGAGGTCGATATCAGCAATGCCGTGCTGGAAGACTCTGCCACCACGCCAGTCACCCTGACTGAAGGCACTCATTACCGCATTGAAAATGCCAAAGGCGGCATGATCGAGATTCTTGATCCTGCTGCGCTGACTCAGCCGTTCAGTGCAGCCTATGACTACGGAGCGCGTAAGGATATTGCGATCGCCACTGAGACCTCCATTGAGCGTTACCTGATCGTGGTGGCCCAAAATACCGTGCGCGGAGCCAAGGATCTTACCCGTGTTGAACTGTACAGGGCGAAGTTCAACATGACGAATGAAATTGATTTTCACGCCACCACCATGAGTGGCCTGGAAGTAAGCGGTACCCTGTTGAACGATTCCCACAACGAGGTCGATCCTGAGCTGGGCGGCTATGGCCGTATGCTGATGCCGGGGGCTGCCTGATGGCTCGGCTGACCGATAAGCCGCAGTCGGTTGAGGATCACCAGAGCGATCTGGAGATCCTCAACCCTGAACGCCAGCTGCGTATTCAGGGTGAACTGATCACGGTGCGGGAATACGGTTTTGTCGAAGGCTTGAAGATCCGCCCGATCGCCCAGCCGTTTATCGATAGCCTGGGTGAGCTGTTCAGGTCTGGAGGCTTGAGCACTGATGGGGTGATCGACGTGGTGGCTGAGCATCTTGATGCCGTGCTGCAGCTGGTCGCCACGGCCGCCGATGTGGACCGAGCCTGGATCGAGCAGCTCAACGATGCCGACGGCCAGGCATTGCTGATGACCTGGTGGGGTGTAAACGGCCCTTTTTTCGTGCGCGCGCTGCAGACGCGGGCGATCACGGATCTGCTGGAAGCGCAGCGAAAAGCCGTTCAGGCCTCCGCTGGGCCGACATCTATGCCGACCTCATCGCCAACGGACACGACGTCGACCGCATCGGCCGCTACACCGAACGCCAGCTGATCCTTCACCACAACGCCGCCTTGCGTCTACATCGACGCAGGCGCGCCGACAGGCTTGTTGATACCAACCTGGCAACTTGTGGCGGTGATGAGGCTAAGAAACTGCTGAAGGAGTTGAGGAAATGACGTTGTACTGCAGGGCTGGCCAGCCCTGCCATGTGCCCTGACATCTGAATAACTTTTTGCCCTCGTTCAAATTACCCACCGCCTGATCAATGCCACCATCACCTATATCTCTCAGGTGATGTTATGGCCAATAAAGATCTCGAACTCGCACTCCGTATTAAAGCCGACCTGCAACAGGCGATCCGTCAGATCGAGCAGCTGGATGCAGCGCTGGATGAGACTACCGCCAGTGCCGGTTCTGCCGGCAATGCCAGTCGCTCGGCAGCGGGTGGCATCGGCGTACTGGGCACCTCGGCTGCTACCAATATGCAGCGCGCCACAGGGGCGACTCGGGAGTATGACGCAGCGATCCAGTCGGCCACCAGCGCCACCCATCAACTTCAAGGAAATACCCAGCAGCTTGGCGGCGGGATGACCGCTCTGGCCGCCTCGGTGAAGGCGGTGACGCTCACCCTGGCTGCCGGTTTTGGCTTGGCGCAGATCACCCAGGCCAGCGATGCCTGGACTGCCTATGAAAACCGGCTCCGTCTGGTGACCAACACTCAAGCGGCCCTGTCGCAGTCATCTGCAGACGTCTATCAAATTGCACGCGCTACCAGCCAGCAGCTGGACTCCACTGCCGCTGTATATCAGCGTTTCACTCAAAATGCCGAGCGGCTGAATATTACCCAGCAGGAATCAGCACGTCTGACGGAAACTGTCAGCAAGGCAATTGCCATTTCCGGTGGCTCGGCCGCCAGCGCTGAAGCGGCCTTGGTCCAGTTTGGTCAAGGGCTGGCTTCTGGTGTGCTGCGTGGCGAAGAATTCAACTCGGTCATGGAACAGGCCCCAGGCTTGGCGTTGGCACTGGCTGAAGGGCTGAACGTCGATATCGGTAAGCTGCGTGAAATGGCAAATGAAGGCGAGCTGACCGCTGATGTGCTGGTCAATGCCTTGAGCGCAGCAGCGGCCAGTGTCGATGAGCAGTTCGAAACACGCGTCAAGACCATTGCACAGGCTGCAACGGAGTTTGATACCGCATTCACCCGGTTGGTGGGTACTTTGTCCAGCGGTACCGGTGCGGGTGAAGCTGTATCGACCGTCATTACCGACTTGGCCGACCTTCTGGACGTACTCTCCGACAATCTGGATATCGTTGATGCTGCTCTTGAAACTGCGCTTGTTTTGACGGCTGGTCGTGTCGTGGCCTCGCTCACAGCCATGACCTCGGAGGGTATCAAGAATATAGCCATGCAAAAGGCAGCAGCCACAGCAGCCATGCAAAAGGCGCTGGCTGATGAGGGTGCTGCCGTTGCCGCCAAGACCGCCTCTGTAGCAGAGCTTGAGAAAGCACGTGCTGCGGTGATTTCGGCCGAAGCGGATGTAGCTGCCACTGCCGCCGAGGTGCGCCGAACAGCTGCACTTGCAGCAGCGGCCACAGGGCTCAGCGGTAAGGCTGCGTTAGATGTGAAAGCGGCGGCTGCCGTTGCTGCACATACGGCAGCGGAAGCACGATTGTCTGCAGCGCTTGGTACCCGTGCAGTCGCAAGCGAAGCGGCGGCTGTCGCGACAGCGTCTCTGACGACGGCGACAGCCGCCTCTGCTGCAGCCGCTTCAGCAGCCAGTGTGGCTACCAGCCTGTTGACCCGTGCCATTGTCGGCTTGACCGCTATCGGCGGACGTATCCTGGCAATGCTGGGCGGACCCTTGGGCATTGTAGTGGCTTTGGGCCTGGCAGCAACGGCCTTTATCGATTTCGGCAATGATGCCCAGTCGGGTATGGATCGCGCCGCCTCCGCGACAGAACGAGCCAGCCTGCGTATCCGCAATGCCACCCGAGACATCATTCGCGGTCTGAATATTCCAGATGTGAAAGCTGCCAGCTTTGATCAGTTAGAGGGTGGTGTCGAGCAGCTCGAAACGATGCTCGAACAGGCTAAAGAAACTCGTGACTATATCCAGCAGCTCAACGACACCGACATCCCGCTTTGGGATGACAGTATGCCGACCCTGGATGAAGCCAATGAGAAAGTTCGCTCTTTGGAAGCGGCAGTAGCCAAACTTCGCCAGGCCCAAAACGATAGCCGCTTTGATGGCCAGAAGGCAGCCGGTGAGTATCTGGAATCACTGCAGAAACAGAATGAACGTCTACAGAATCTGACCGAGCGCGAACAAGCCCTCGCGTTCCTGCGCAAGAACCAGATCGATGTCAACTCAGAACTGGCCCAGAACATCCTGGCGTTGGCCACCGCCAACGATGCCCTGCGTGAGTCACGCGGTGCCAGTGAGGATGACCTCAGCCGCGCCGATCGCTTGGCCAAGGTCAACACCGAGCTGGATAACGAGTTGTCGCGTCTGTACATGCTCAAACCCGAGCGCGAAGCCCAGGTTCAGTTTGACCGCATTGAAGAGCAGTTGCTGGGCAACAAAATCACGCTGAGTAAGGAAGAAGCTGCAGCCCTGCAGCAAAAGATTGTACTGATTCGCCAGGCCAACCAGGTGCAGTCCGAGATGGACCGTATCTACACCGCCACCATCGGCGTGCAGACCCGCTACAACGCGGCCCGTCAGGCAGCGGATCGACTCCTCTCACGGGGTGTTATCACGCAGGAGCAATACAATCGGGAGCTGACCAAGACCCGCGAGAGCTACCTCAACCAGATCGACCCCATGCGTCAGATCAACCGCCAGATCGAGGAGCAGGCCCGCCTGCTCAAGCTGCCCCAGAAGGAGCGCGAGATCGAGGCGAAGATGATCCAGCTGACCAACCAGCTGCTGCGTGAAGGGATCGATCTGCGCAAGGATGAAGCGGCGACAGCCGCGCTCAGGGCAGCATTAACCGGCAATCAGTTGGAACAGGAAGCGGCAGAGCGCCGGGATCGTATCCAGGCAATGATCGAAAACATGCCCGGCACCGATTTGGAGCTGGACGTTTTCGAAGCCATGGCGTCGGAATTGCGTTCTGTTTGGGATGACACTGCCGGGGAAATCATACATGTAGCGGCGCGTATTACAGCCTTGAATGATGCGTTCGAGCAAGGTGCCATCACGGGCGATTACTACACGAACCAGATTGCTCGCCTGAACGTTGAAACAGCCACCCTGATGAATAGCTTGGGCGAAGGTGACATGGGCAGCGTTCTGGTTGAAGGGCTGGGGCAACTCCTGGATGACTTCACCACACTGGAGGCTGGTTTTGCCGATATATTCGGACGCGGTGCCAAGGGCTGGGTTGATGGGTTGGCTGATGGACTGGCGCGTGTTGCCGTCGAAGGGGCCAGTCTCAAAGAGATTCTGGGTAACGTGGCGCGTACAGTCGCGATTGACATGATCAGTGCACTGATCAGGCTGGGTGTGCAGTATTTGGTCAACCAGGCCTTGGGTACCGCTGCTACTACCGCCATGATGGCGCAGCAAACACTGGCAGCCAGTCAGGTGGCGTTGGCTTGGGCACCTGCTGCAGCGCTTGCATCCTTGGCATCGTTCGGTGCTAATGCGGCAGGCGCGAATGCAGCACTCGTTTCAACAAATGCCATGGCGATGGCATTGGCTATGCCAGCTGGGTTTGCAAATGGGGGCTACACTGGCCCTGGGAGCAAATATGAACCGGCCGGTATCGTCCACGCTGGCGAGTACGTCCAGCCACAAGAACGCATGCGTGAGCCCGGTGCCATGGCCTTCATGGAGGCGTTTCGCCGTGACGGCATGGCCGCACTGCAACGCTTCCAGGGCTATGCCGATGGTGGTGCTGTTTCATCTGATGCCCTGATGCCGCCGGTCACACATTCTTCGGGCAGTGGCCGGGATACGATTCAGATCATGAACCTCCTTGATCCCGATGACCTCGCCCAGTCTGCGCTGTCGACCCCAACGGCCGTGCGTCAGATCAAGAACATTTTCAAAGCGGAAAAAAGCACGTTCCGCGCGATTTTGGAGGGCTGAGCTATGCCACTGCCCAACAATGTCGCCGCCATTTTCCCGTACCCGGCCAATTGGACCAGCCCTCTTATTGAAGGACGTGATTATAAAACCGATGTCATGCGCAGTCGTGACGGTACCGAGCAGCGCCGTGCGTTACGTTCCAAACCGCGAAAGAATGTTTCATTTGAGGTGTTGCTTGAGGGGCGCGATGCGGCCAATTTCGATTACCTGATGACCGCTTTGCAGCCGCATGTATTGTTATTGCCAATGTGGCAGCGGTCACATCGTTTGGCTGTAGCCGTTTCGGCTGGTGGCAACACACTCCAGCTTACACAGCCGGTGTCCTATGAGAGGCGATCCGGTGATTATCTGGTACTCCACAGGAACGGCGAGGAGCCAGAAGCGCAACAGATCGAAACCGTTGCTGCCGACCGATTGTCTGTCACGCTGGTCGATACACTGGAGTCAAATTGGCCCGCGTTCACATCCGTATACCCTGCCGAGCTGGCACAGCTTCGATCCCGCTTCACGGGTCGTAGACTCACATCTGGCCTGCTGCGTGCGGGCCTTGATTTCAGTTGTCTCGTCGATAGCCGCGCACCGGGTACGTCCTCGCTGACGGCTGACCTGGTTATAAGTGATCTGGAGGTGTTGATTCGCCCTGTCAATTGGGGGAGTACTCCCGAGATCGGCTACAACTGGGCACCTGTGATGGTGGATGCTGAGTTGGGTCCGTCTGCCTATGAAACCGATGGGGATGTGGCCATACGCACTCGAAAGGGCGAGGTGCTCACTGAAAGCCGCGACGAAGTCGACTGGTGGCTGGCGTTTTTCGATCGCTGCCGTGGTCGGCAACGGCCGTTCCTGATGCCAACTTGGTTTGACCTGCACCTGCAGACGCCTGTTACGCCTGGTGCGATCTTTGAGGTGCCTGGTACCGAGTTGGGAATGTATTTGTCGAGTGACCCTGTACACACCCACCTGATGGTCCGCAAGCGTGACCGAAGCCTGGCATTTTTCGAGATCACCGCACTAACAGCCAACCTCAATGATGGTGTCACCGTGATCACAACAACCGAGAGCTGGGGCGAAGCCTACGCGCCATGGGAGTGCGTGCAAGCCTCTTTGGTCACGGTCTGCCGCCTGGCCAGCGATCGGCTGGAAGTTGAGTGGATCACTGACGAGGTGGCGAAGTGTGCGATCGCAGTTCAGATAGTGGAGGACGTTGCATGAGTCAATTTGAGTATTCGCAAACCGGCTATGCGAGCCGGCCCGCCGAGCTGTATGAGTTTCGTTATGGTGACGGTGCATCAGATATTTTGTGTTTCACCAGCGCCGATCATGACATCACCATCGGGGCTGTTACCTACACCTCGATTGCACTTGAACGTGGCCGCATTACCGATGACGGTAACCCGGATGATGGCAATGCTCTGCGTTTGAGCATGCCACGCATCAATCCACTGGCCGAGCTGTATCAGATCCAGCCCCCTGAAAAAACGGTCACCATAAAGCTCAAGGCTGTACAGCTGGATGATCCTGATCAGCAGGTGCTGACGCTGTGGTCTGGGCGTGTGATCAATATGGCGTGGGAGTATCCGGCAGCGGTAGTGGCCTGCGAGAGGATCTCTACGTCGTTGAAGCGCACAGGGGTTCGGGCCAGGTATACCCGTCATTGCCGGCATGTCCATTACGGCCCTGGGTGCAACCTGGTGCGGCAGGATTACGCGTTGAGTGGCGCGATTGACAACATCGTCAACAAACTAAACCTGAGCATCCCTGCCGCCTCTGGCCAGCCTGACGGGTACTACACCGCCGGTATTTTGGAGTTCCAGGGAGCAATGAGGCTCGTTGTCGGACACGCCGGTAACTCTGTATCAATTAACCGACCGATCATGGGCTTGCAGGTGGGCGATTTAGTCACCTTGTACCCCGGCTGTGATCGATCCGCCACGACATGCGCGGCGAAGTTCAACAACGTGGATAACTACGGTGGCTTTGATTTTATCCCCGTAGATGGCCCCTTCGACGGCAACAACATCAACTCGATTGTGTGAGGTATTTATGGGTTTCTGGGTTCCATTCCTCGTTGCTGTTGCTCTGCAAGTTGTCGCGTACATCCTGACGCCTAAACCTCAGCAGCCGGGCGTTAAACCGGATGAGTTCTCGAACGTGCCGACAGTACAGGAAGGGGCCAGCATCCCGGTGCTGTTCGGTACTCGCACGATCACCTCCGCGTCGGTGACCTGGTACGGCGACCTGAGGACCGAGGCCATTAAAGAGGACGCAGGTAAATGACGGCCGAGCCTGTTGTGACCTTTCAGACCTTACGCCGAATGGGCTGGTGTGCGGCCGGCGTGCGCAACTGGTGCGATCGTAACAGCTTTGATATGCGGCGCTTCCGTGAGGGTGTGCCCGTGTCCGAGCTGCGCGAATTGAAATGCCCTTTGGCGGACAAGGCCATAGCGGCCGCGGAACAGGAGCATTAAGCAGTGGGCGGCAGCAGCAGCGTAACGGTTGGCTATAAATACTACCTCGGGGCTCACATGGTCCTGTGCCACGGACCGATCGACAAGATCGTGAAAATCGACGTGGGCGGTAAAGAGGCGTGGATAGGAGAAGCAACAGCCAATACGGCGGCATCTGCTCGCGTGACCATCGACAAGCCAAAACTGTTCGGCGGGGATAAGCGAGAGGGCGGCATCCAGGGCGACATTGATGTCCTATCCGGCCACCCGGATCAGGCCAAAAACGATTACTTGCTGGCCAAGATCGGCTCCGCCGTGATGAGCGCCTATCGCGGCGTCACATCCGTGGTGCTGCGTCAATGTTACTTGGGCGTGAACCCGTATTTGAAGCCCTGGAAGTTTACCGCGCAGCGCATTCATGTTCGGGGGGATGGATCTGAGCAGTGGTATCCGGAGAAGGCGGAAGTGGGGTCTTATAGTTTCTCTCAGGCAGCGCCAGCTTACGTCGATCCGCTGACCAGTCTGGACGGGTTCGACGTCTCCTATGGCTCTATGTCCTCCTTCGTGATTCAAGACGGCCATCTCACCAATACGCCTGATAGTGGAGCAACGTCAGGCATTGTTAAATCAATCGGTCCATTCCAGTCCTATCTGGGCTTTAAGATACAGTTCCGAGTCAACTTTCTCGGGCAAGATGACGCGGGTGGTTTTTCCTCAGGGCCCATCGGCATGCAGTCTTCTCGACAGCCGTCGGTTGACCCTCAGAAAAGGGTTCAGATAAACGGAGCCCAGAATCAACTCGGCGTAATGCTCCTGGACGGACCTCCGGATATAGGCGTGTGGTACGAAATAGAAGCATTTGTTAATCCCGATGGGCTTGACCAAACGGTTATCCTTCGCCGAGAAGGAGTGGAGGTTGACCGAAACGAATCTGTACCGTTTCAGACTTCCAGCGCCGTAAGCGCGATAGGATTCACCCAAGAGAACTTGTTTCCCGGTGGCAGCACAACGTGGCGGAATCTTGAAATCTGGGCGACAAATAGCGGCTCCCAGGGAGACATGAACCCGGCTCACATCATCCGCGAATGCCTGACAGACAGCATCTGGGGCCGAGGCTTGCCGGAGTCTGAAATCGGCCCTTCCTTCGCTACAGCTGCGGACCAGCTACACGCTGAAGGCCTTGGTTTGTCCTTCCTGTGGACCGATGAGGCGCCGATCGAGGACTTGATCGGTGAGGTGCTTCGCCATATCGACGCGGTGCGATATGAAGACCCTGAAACGGGTCTTCAGGAGCTGAAATTGATCCGTGGGGATTACGACATCCCGAGCTTACCGGTGTTGGACCACTCCAACTCGGAGGTCACCAAGTTCGAGGTGCCGGCGCTGTCCGAGCTGACCAATCAGGTCACGGTCAAATATTGGAACCGCGAAACGGACAACGACGCGGCGATTACCGTGCAGGACACGGCGGCAATCACGATGGTTGGAACGGTCATCAACCAGACCTATGAATATCCCGGCATCACGAATGACATGGTCGCCGGCATGGTCGCTACACGGGACCTCATGGCGACCAGCCGCCCGTTTGCACGCGGTACGGTGGTAACCAATAGGACCGTCGCCAACCTCAAGCCGGGGGATGTGTTCGTTCTGAACGACCCCGACAACGGTATCGACGCGATGGTCTGCCGCGTGGCGAAGCGATCAGACAGCGGCGCCCTCAACGGTGAGATCACCATCGAGTTCGGGGAGGACGTGTTCGGGTCCGAGTTTTCCGCATTCACGACCCCCACAGCTTCAGGATGGGCACCGATTGTCGGCAGTGCGGCCAATTTCCCGTACCAGACCGCGTTTGAGGTTCCTTACGTTCACTTGGTACGTCGGGTGGGCGACAGCTATATCGGGGACGTGGCCGCCGACATCGGCTACGTCGGTTTCATAGGTGCAGAGCCTGAGAACACCAACCACCTGAACTACGATCTGTTCGTGTACCCGGATGGCACTACGCTACCTACGGAAACGACCAGTGCGGTTGAGGGGGATTTCGGCTTCGCGGCTGTAACAGCCGCCGGTGCTGATCCGGACGCATCCACCGTTTCTATCGCCGCTTACGCCGGACTGACAGTGGTGCCTGCTGGGGAATTTGTCTTGATCGGAACCGGCGCGGACGGCAGTCGTGAGATCGCGGCACTGGCCGCCGACCTGACGCCTGGCGATACTTCAATATCCCTGCATCGCGGTGTTGCCGATACGATTCCCCGTCTGATCACAGCCACTACGCCGATATTCCTGTTCCATAAAGACTACAGCTACTCCAGCCGTGAGTTTGTAACAGGAGAGGTGGCCGAAGTGTACGGGCGCCCAAGCACCGGGCAGAGCGACTTCACAGGCCCGTACACATACCACGACATTGAGATCACCAACCGGGTGAATCTGCCGTATCCGCCTGCGAACGTGAAGCTGAATGATACCTATGTGTTCTCAGGCGATCCGCTCATGCCGAGCAAGATCGTTCTGACGTGGAGCCACCGCGACCGAGGCTTGCAGTCTAACCTCCCGGTGAGCTGGTTTGACGCCGGACACTACGGCCCTGAGGCTGGAGTGTCGTACCGAGTTGAAGTTGATCTGCTGGATGCCTCCAAGGCCGTCCTGCAAGCCAAGTTCATTGACAGGTTGGTTGGGCCGGCATCGACTGAGACTTTGGACTTCTCGATTGACGTTCCTGATGCGGATACCGAGTTCCTGGAGGTTCGTGTCTACTCGGCACGTGACGGCCTCGACTGCCTGCAGCCGTTCACCGCGACCGTGGCGCTGCTCAAAGCCCCGGCGGACTTGACTGCGGCAAACATCACTGTCGGCTACGGCACAAATTACGGAGGTGCGTATGGCGGTTGAACTGGTGTGGACTGATCTCAACGCCAGCGAGGACGGACATCGAGTTTATCGGTCAGCATCTCCGATCCAAGACGACGCGCTGCCGGCACCGCTCGCGGAGTTAGGGCCGGATGAAACCGGCTATGTAGACACCACGGCGGTGGTTGGGGAGGTCTACTACTACCGGGTCTCTGCGTTCAAGGGGGCTGTCGAGTCCCTGAGTGTCGAGATCCAGATTACAGCGACTTGAGGAGAATAGGATATGCCTGCGATTCAAGGCCCGAACCTCGGGCTCAACTATGGCTGGACTCTCGGTGAATCCGGCTGGAACACCGGGATGGATGCCAACCTGAAAAAACTTGACGCCCTGATTCAACTGACGGTGTTATCTGCGACTTCTAGTGTGCCCGCATCTCCAACTTCGGGGGACAGGTACATCGTGCCCGCGGGCGCTACAGGAGCGTGGGCTGGGCAAGACGGCAAGATCGCACGATACAACGTGGATACTTGGGAGTTCTTCACGGCGAGTGCTGGCTGGGTTGCTCAGGTTCTGAACACCGGCCATCGACTTCGATTCAGCGGATCTGCGTGGGCCGCACCTGAAGAGGTAGTCGTGCTGGAAACCGGCAGTCTTATTAAGGATTACGCCGAAACCGTAAACGCCACATCAGGTGCGACACTCGATCGCTCAACAGGCGGTATACAGCGGCTTAATCTTGGTGCGAACACCACGTTAGATCTGTCTGATCTCGCGGCTGGTCAGTCTGTCATGTATCGCGTCACGGGTGGTGCGACATACACGCTCAGTTATACAGGGTTAGGCGCGTGGTCTGACGGAAACGTGCCGACATTATCGGCGATTCACTATTTAGAGTTTGTGCATGACGGTGTTGAGGTTGTTGGTTTTGATTGCGGAGGTCGATAATGCTTCATCATAGATTGAGGGCGGCTAGTGGGGCGCGGAAGAATGGTGGGGGTGGGATACCGACAGACGGACTGCTCGCACATTACACGATGGACAATATCAGCGGCGGTACGCTTATTGACGAGACCGGGAGTAATGATGGAACTATATACGGCGCTACAGATGGACCAGGGTACTTGGATTTCGACGGTTCTGATCGTGTCGATGTACCAACACTGCCAGCACAGCCTCAAAGCTTTTCTTTTTTTGTTGACGTGACACCAGACTCAATTCGCACCGCGCCATATGAGAGTGGTGTGGTACACATGATCAGTGGTTACGGTGCTGTAACCCTGATATTCCAATCTAATACCATCAAATTTTATTTGTATGATGGTGCATTTACAATATTACAAGCTCCGGCTATAGCAAGCGCACAATACAAGATCGTGGCACAGTATACTGGAGGAGTCGGGGAGCTGTATGTTAACGGCTCCTTGGCTGACTCTGCTAGTGGTATTGGCATAATTGATTATAAAGGTGATGAAGCTGGTAGACGACTAGGTAGCAACTACAACAACCATTACAACTTCAGGTTTGACGGTAAATTCTGGGAGTATGCAGAATACAACCGATTGCTTACTCCCGCCGAAATATCGGAGCACTTCTCATGAAATTCACAAACGGCAAATTCACTGGCACCTACAACCAGTGCCGCGATTATTTAGGCGCATCCATTCCGCGAGAACATCCTGAGAATTGGCCTGATGGGCCGTGGGAAGTGGTTGAGCCTGAGCCTGTTGTGCATGTCCCCACGACTGAGCAGCTTCTATACACGCTGGAGGAGGCTCGCAAGGCCGCCGAGGATCAGGGCGTCACAATCAACGGCATCCGGCACTCCGGGGCCGCGAGCAACCGCCAGGCGCTGAACGAGGCGTTGCAGGCGGCAGCTGAGTTCGAGCTGGCTGAATTCGCCAGTTGGAAGGACAGCGATGGGGCGTACCATCCCAACGTCCCCGTGACTGACGTGCATTCCGCTCTGCGCCAGATCGGCTTGCGGCGCATGAATCTGATCGCGCAGGAGGGGGCCTACGCCCAGCAGATCCAGTCCGGGGCGATCACGACCTACGCTGAGATCGAGGCGCTGGAATGGGATGCCTGAGGCAGCAACTGCTGCGTGTCGCCGCCTGGGCCAGCCAGACGGTGAATCTGTGGCTGTTGTTCGGACACCACGATCAGACGGTCAGCGCCCGCTGCTATCTCAACCGAGACCAACCGGGCTGGCGCTTGGCCTACCTCACGATCAACCGGATATTCTTTTGGCAGAAAGACCACTGCCGGTCGAGCCATCTACGGGACGTGGAATTCGCGCTTGATGTGCTGGTAAATGAAACTAGATTCCGTATTTTAGAATAACGAGCCAGTGCCAATTTTCGCGCAAACTAGTTCCAATTTTCGCGCCGCGCTACACGATGCCCTTGGCCATGGCATCCAGATACGCCATCACACGGTCAAACTCCGCCTGATGCGCTTCGGCCCAAGCGCTCAGGCCCACATTGTTTTCAATTCGCTGCCAATGACTGGGCAGCGCCTGCTTCAAATCAGCATGAGTCGGTTCAATTTCATCCCACAGCAACAGCTGGGCCTTGGTTTTATAGGACAGGTCCTGCAGCTTGCGGTGATCCTGCTCAAGATCCACCAGCAGCCAGGTTTCCTCCAAGCTGGTGTGGATCAGGTTATTGGAGGCTTCTTCAGCCTTGATAATGATACTCCAGGCCAGCGTAGCCAGACCGGCCAGCGCCAGCACGCAGAGGAAGGCAAAAAACAGAATACGAAAACGGACTGTGCCAAGCATAATGACTCCAAATGCATACTACGCTCGGCAGGATATGTCTGAGGGATGACTGTTTGATGACAGCACCACCGACGGGTCTATTAACTCACCGGCTGCAGCGCTCAATCAGTACTTGATAACGCTCAACGGCGTGCGAGGTCAGGCCCTTTTAACCGTGGCAAGCCAAGGGAGATCAATAGCGTCGTGACCAGCATGGCGGTCGAAATCCAGAGGCAAGCCTGCAAACCGCTGCTACCCATACCTGCCAACTGGAATACCCAGCCGGACAGCAGCGTACCGATCAGACGCCCCATGGCATTAGCCATGTAGTAAAAACCCACGTCCAGCGATACGCCGTCACTGCCTGCGTAACTCACAATCAGATAACTGTGCAGCGACGAATTGACGGCAAAGACTGCACCGAACAGCAACAGGCCGCCGATCAGCACGGCAGCAGGATTCAGTTCGTACAGGAGTCCCAACGCTATCAGGGCCGGCAAAAGCGCCAGCAGTGCGACCCAGACAACCGCCGCAGCGCCGTCAGGCACCTTCCCGGCCGCCTTGCCGGTCAGCCGGGGAGCAAGCGCCTGCACCATGCCGTAACCGATCACCCAGAGCGCCAGAAAGCCACCGGTCTGGCTGTGATTCCAGCCCAGTGTCTGCGACAGAAACACTGGCAGGGCCACCACAAACCAGACATCACGCGCCCCAAACAGGAACATCCGTGCCGCCGACAGTATGTTGATGGCGCAGCTTTTGGAAAAGATGTCGCGAAACTTCGGCTTGTGTTTCGCCTTGCCCAGGTCCTGCTTCAGCAGCACCAGACTCGACAGCCATACAAGCGTAAGCGCTGCAGCCATTGCGGCCACAGCCCCGGCAAAGCCGAGCCACATCAGCAACGCACCGCCAAGGAAAAAGCCCACCCCCTTGAGCGCATTCTTCGAGCCGGTCAGCAGCGCCACCCATTTGTAGAGTGTGCCCTGCGCATCCGCCGGTACCAGCAGCTTGATCGAGCTTTTGGCGCTCATCTTGTTCAGATCCTTGGCGATGCCGGACAGCGCCTGCGCCGCCATCACCCAGGGCACTGTCAGCCAGGCGGCCGGCACCAGCAACATTGTCAGGGCGATCACCTGCAGCGCCAGACCGATATTCATGGTGCGGTTGAGACCCAGGTGGGCTCCGAGCCAGCCCCCCACCAGATTGGTGATCACGCCGAAGATTTCGTAGAACAGAAACAGCAGTGCGATCTCCAGCGGAGAATAGCCCAGACCGTGAAAGTGCAGCACCACCAGCATGCGCAGGGCGCCGTCGGTCAGGGTAAAGGCCCAGTAGTTGCCGGTGACCACCAGATACTGGCGGATGGCGGGGGAAAGCCGGCTCAGCATTTACGCACGCCCTACCTTCAACGCCAGTTCGGCGGTGCGGTTGGCGTAGCCCCACTCGTTGTCGTACCAGACATAGAGCTTCACGTGAGTGCCGTTCACCACCATGGTCGAGAGCGCATCGATGATACCGGAGCGTGGATCGGTCTTGTAATCGATCGACACCAGCGGGCGCTCCTCGTATCCGAGAATCCCTTTCAGCTCGCCTTCGGCAGCGGCCTTCAGCATCGCGTTGACCTCTTCCACGGTTGTCTCGCGGGCGACTTCAAACACGCAGTCGGTGATCGAAGCGTTGGCCAGCGGCACACGGATGGCGTGACCGTTCAGCTTGCCCTTCAGCTCCGGGAAGATATGGGTGATTGCGGTGGCTGAGCCGGTGGTGGTCGGAATCAGGCTCATGCCGCAGGCGCGGGCACGACGCAGATCCTTGTGCGGCGCGTCGAGAATGGTCTGGGTATTGGTGATGTCATGGATGGTGGTCATGGAACCGTGCTTGATGCCCAGCTGCTCATGAATCACCTTCACCACCGGTGCCAGACAGTTGGTGGTGCAGGACGCGGCCGTGACGATGCGGTGCTGCGCCGGATCAAACAGATGATCGTTCACCCCCATCACCAGATCCAGCACGCCTTCCTGCTTCACCGGCGCGGTGACCACCACCCGCTTCACGCCCTGATCCAGATAGGCCTGCAGCACCTCTTTCTTCTTCATCTTGCCAGAGGCTTCGATTACCAGATCGCAGCCGGACCAATCGGTCTCTTCGATGCTCTTGTTGCGGCTGATCGCGATACGCTGAGAGCCGATCAACATACTTTCGCCTTCGGCCAGCGCCTCATGCTGCCAGCGACCGTGCACAGAATCGAAGTTCATCAGGTGTGCCAATGTGGCGGCATCACCGGCCGGATCGTTGATCTGTACGATTTCGATGTCGCTGTGCTCAAACAACACTCGCATGGTCAGGCGTCCCATGCGCCCGAAGCCGTTGATCCCCACCTTCATGGTCATGGTGTAACTCCCTCACTGAAAATCGGTTAAAAAAACAAACAGGTGAAAAATAAAATGGACACTAGCATCCCTGTGTTACATTCCGGTGAACCAGTGCCGAGTGCGATTGACAATTGCCACCAGTGACAGCATCACCGGCACTTCCACCAGCACGCCCACCACGGTGGCCAAAGCTGCGCCCGAGTGCAGGCCAAACAGGGAGATCGCTACAGCCACGGCCAGTTCGAAGAAGTTGGAAGTACCGATCATGCAGGCCGGAGCTGCCACGTTATGCGGCAGTCGCAGCCAGTAGGCAGCGGCATAAGCGATGATGAAGATGCCATAGGTCTGGATCAGCAGCGGAATGGCGATCATGCCGATACTGAGTGGCTGGGCGATGATGGTTTCCGCCTGAAAACCGAACAGCAGCACCACCGTAGCCAGCAGGCCCAGAATCGACCAGGGCTTGAGTACATGCAGCAAGCTGTCCAGACGGGCGCCGTCGCCCTTGCGCTCCAGCCAGTGACGGGTCAATACCCCCGCCACCAGCGGCAACACCACATAGAGCACCACCGACAGCAGCAGGGTTTCCCAGGGTACATGGATATCGCTGACACCCAGCAGAAAGGCAGCGATCGGCGCAAAGGCGAAGATCATGATGATATCGTTCACCGATACCTGCACCAGCGTGTAGTTGGGATCACCCTTGGTCAGCTGGCTCCAGACGAACACCATCGCGGTACAGGGTGCCACGCCAAGCAGAATCATGCCGGCGATATACTCGCCCGCCGTTTGCGGATCGACCCAGTCGGCAAAAATCACACGGAAAAACAGCCAGCCCAGCGCGGCCATGGTAAAGGGCTTGATCAGCCAGTTGATGATCAGTGTCAGCACCAACCCCTTTGGTTTCTTGCCCACATCCTTGATCGAGCTGAAGTCGATCTGCACCATCATCGGGTAGATCATCACCCAGATGAACACCGCCACTACCAGATTGACGTGGGCAAACTCCAGCTCTGCCACCGCACCAAAGAGGCCCGGAACCAGGTTGCCCAGCACCACGCCGGCGAGAATGCACAGTGCAACCCACAGGGTCATATAACGTTCAAAAATACCCATTTCGTTTTTGCTTACCCCAGCAATTTCTGAATCTCGTCCGGACTGGCCACTTTGCCTTCGACCATAATCTCATCATCAATCGCCAGCGCCGGTGTGCGCATGACACCCGCATCGATAATGGCATTGGTATCGGTGACCTTTTCGATCTCGAAGTGGATTCCCTTGGCGTTAGCGGCCTGCTCAGCGTTTTCAGTCAGCTGTTTGCATTTGGCACAACCACTGCCGTAAATGGTGAATTTCATCCTGTCTTCCTCATATTCAACGTTTCAGATCAGCCTGACCTGTTCAGGCATGCCAGAGGTTGCCGTATACATAACCGGTGATGGTGGCCATCACGACAACCAGTGCACAGTAGACCAGTGTTTTCTCGGTGCCCAGAATGGTGCGGATCACCAGCATGTTGGGCAGTGACAGTGCCGGGCCCGCCAGCAGCAGGGCCAGCGCGGGCCCCTTGCCCATTCCGGCTCCCATCAGTGCTTCGACGATCGGCACTTCAGTCAGTGTCGAGAAGTACATCAGGGCACCAAGGAAAGAGGCGAGAATGGTAGACATCAAGCTGTTGTCACCCACTGCAGCCGCCACCCATTGTGACGGGATGATGCCTTCACTGCCCGGCCGCCCCAGCGCAAAGCCGGCGACAAATACCCCGGCCAGCAGCAATGGCAGGATCTGTTTGGCAAAGTCCCAGCTTTGCACGGCCCACTCCCGATCCTGCTCGCGCAGGCTCGCAATGATCATCAAGCCGGCAATGCCGATGGCAAACGGCAGTTCGGGGGCCGCAGGCACAAGCCAGGCCGCCACCAGTACCACGGTGCCCAGCAGCAACAACTGATGAGCCGGCCAGTGCCAACGCCAGACCAGCAGCGCAGCCAGCAGTGATGCCAGCACGGCGGTGATCGGCCACTTCCATTCATAAATCACCATCCATGTCTCACTGTCGGCCGCCGCCCAGTTGGCAAATACCAGAATCCCGACCATCAGGGCAAAGAAACCAACCACAACTCCCATGGGGCGATCGCCCGACTCACCCTCAAAACCTCGGCTGCTCTTCACTGAGCGCTCTGCTTCCTCCCTGCGGTAAATCAGATGCATGATGGTGCCGATCACCAGCGCAAACAGAATGGCACCCACAGCACGGGCGATACCGATCTCGGCACCGAGTACCTTGGCCGTCACCACCACCGCCATCACATTGATTGCCGGGCCGGAATAGAGAAAGGCGATCGCGGCCCCAAGACCCGCGCCCCGCTTGTAGATGCCGCCGAACAGCGGCAGTACCGTACAGGAGCACACCGCCAGCAAGGTGCCCGAAACGGAGGCCACGCTGAACGCGACCGGCTTGGATGCATCAGGCCCAAGGTAACGCATCACGGCACCCTGACTGATATAGACCGCCATGGCGCCTGCGATCAAAAACGCGGGCAGCAGACAGAGGATGACATGTTCACGCGCATACCAGTTGGTCAGGCGCACCGCTTCAAGTACGGCATTGTCAAAGCGCGCCGTACCCGCCGGTACAAAATAGATGGCGAGAAAGGCCGCCAGCATGAGAAACAGCAGATTGCCTTCACGCCGGTTACTGTCATAGAGCCCTAACAGTTGCTTGTACACGACAGGTACCTCTGTATTCAGATGTATTAACCGGCCAACGCCGTACCGCAGACATTGCCACCCTTGCTTGGGCGATCTCCCATCGCCTCCAGACGCGCCAGTGGCTGCTGCAGCATACGAGTGCCGTGCTCACGTGTCTGGCGCAGTACGTCCCGCATCCAGTCATGCAACAGGGGATGGAGCCGGTAAAACACCCACTGTCCCTGGCGACGGTCCAGCAGCAGCCCCGCCTTGCGCAGCTGGCCAAGATGGCGTGAAATTTTCGGCTGCGGCAGGTCCAGTGCGGCCATCAGCTCACACACACACAGCTCACCCTCCTGCTCAATCAACAGCAAGCTGAGCAGGCGCGTTTCATCCGCCAGTGACTTGTAGAACTCCAGCGGCTGCAACACCTTCACCTGCGAGTTCACGTCCTTGCTGTTCACCAGCATGAACAGACGGATTCGCTCGCTGATCTCCTGCAGGGTACGTTCAAACGCTTTCGGATCATTGCTCGCCTTGGGATCCGGGAACTCCCAGGCCATCACCACACCACCGCCGGGCCAGTATCGACACTCACGATGCGCCTTGTCGCACAGGCTGATCACATAATCGAAATGCTGATCTCCAAGGCGCTCAACCGACTTTGAGACAAGCCCCTGAGCCTCCAGTCCGAAGCCCTTCAGCGCCTCCAGGGTACGGGGATCGACCGTTGAGGGCTCTGTGCCGGCACTGAATACGTCAAATCGATCACCGCCGAAATGACGCAGCAGCACTTCAGCCATCTGTGAGCGGGCGGAGTTGGCCGAACAAAGGAAAAGGACACGTGTTTTCATATCTACCCCGTCTTCATTTAAAAGGCAGAATATATGAAAAAACATATATGTAAAGTTTCATATAGCAATAGGGAGGATTGTCACGGGTAACCGCATCACCAGCCATGCTAATCTCAAATAATGTGTAAGTTTTTCAACTACTGCACGACTAAAGACCCTAATCGTACGTTGCTTCACTGAACCGGTATCGCCATGTCAGACGAAAATGCCCCGCAGGGGCTGCAGGATCCCGAATTCCTCGCAGAGTTGCGCCTTCAGATGCTGAAATTTGCCACTCTGCAATTGAAGGACGCGGTATTGGCTGAGGATGCGGTGCAGGAAGCCATGCTCGGCGCACTCAAGAACGGTTCGGCCTTCAAGCGTCAGGCCGCCCTCAAAACCTGGGTGTTTGCCGTTCTCAAGCACAAAGTTGTTGATCTGCTGCGGCAGCAACAGCGTTATGTCAGTCAGGACAGGGATACCGATACAAACGATGAGGGCTGGATGGATAGCCTGTTCAACGGTCGCGGGCACTGGCATCGCACCCAGCGGCCGGTTAAATGGCAGCAGCCTGACCTGGACATTGAGAGAAGCCACTTCTGGCGGGTATTCGACATCTGCCTGAACGCCTTGCCCGAGCACTATGCCCGTTTTTTCATGATGCGCGAATTTCTTGAACTGTCCACGACCGAAATCTGTCACACCGAGTCAATCAGCGAAAACAACCTGAACGTAACGCTCTATCGGGCGCGCATGAAGCTGCGTCAATGTCTCGATAACGGCTGGTTTCAGAAAGGAGACACACCATGATGAACTGCAGACAGGCCACTGCACTGCTGTCACAGGCGCTGGATCGAGAGCTGACCCTTGCAGAACGTGCCGAGCTGAAAGTCCACCTGATGATGTGTTCCGGTTGCCGCAATTTTGGACAACAGATGCATGAACTGCGCGACATCACTCGGCTGTACGCAAAGGGCAGCTCCACTGAAAAAAACTGTGATGACGAGCTGTAATATTCCAGCCCGAGCCGCGACTAATATCAAAACACACCTTTTCAAGGGGGCTGACACATGCTGTCGACCATAGAACTGCTGGAAGTGACCGACTTTCCCACGATACGCCGCGACAGAACACAGACCCTGCAGGTCAATTTGGGCTATCGCTGTAACCAGACCTGTGTGCATTGCCACGTCAATGCCGGCCCCAATCGTACCGAGATGATGAGCGATGCGTTGATTGACCTGATCCCTCAGGTACTGAAAACACGCAAAATCGACACTCTGGATCTGACCGGCGGCGCACCGGAAATGCACCCGCGCTTTCGCGAACTGGTACGCGCTGCGCGTGCGCTGGGCGTGAAGGTGATCGACCGCTGCAACCTGACCATTCTGTTTGAAAAAGATCAGACCGGCCTGGCCGAGTTTCTCGCCGAACAGCAGGTGGAGATCGTGGCCTCCCTGCCCTGCTACTCGGTTGAAAACGTGGACAAACAGCGCGGCAAGGGAGTGTTTGACCTGAGCATTGCAGGGCTGCAGAAACTGAACGCACTTGGTTATGGCCAGCCCGGTTCCGGTTTGGTGCTCAACCTGGTCTACAACCCGCAGGGGCCTTCTCTGCCACCGCCACAGCAGGCACTGGAAGCCGATTACACGCGTGAGCTGGCCGAACACTTCGGTATTGTCTTCAATCAGCTGTTCACCATCACCAACATGCCGATCAAGCGGTTCGGCTCCATGCTGCTGTCCAAAGGTCAGTTTGAGCCCTACATGCAACTGCTGAAGGACAATTTCAGCCAGACCAATCTGGACAATCTGATGTGCCGCAGCACCCTCAGCGTTGACTGGCAGGGCCGGTTGTATGACTGCGACTTCAACCAGCAGCTGGAAATGCCTGTACCGGGCACGCAACGCCACCTTGAGGATTTGCTCAACGCCGATCTGGCCGGCAGCACGATCTGCACCGGCGACCACTGCTATGGCTGTACCGCCGGTCAGGGCAGCAGCTGTGGTGGCGCCATTGGAGACAAGGGATGAAAAAACTGCTGATACTGGCCATCCTTGCAGCCGTTGCCGGTGCTTTCTTTATGCTGGATCTGCACCACTGGCTGACACTGGAAGGGCTTAAGTCGGGCCTGGGTCAGTTCGAGCAGTGGCGCAGTCAGTTTCCACTGATTACGGCTGGTGCCTTTTTTACCCTGTATGTGGTGGTTACAGCATTGTCGCTGCCCGGTGCGGCTGTGATGACTGTTGCCGCAGGTGCCCTGTTCGGTTTGCTGCAGGGCACAGTACTAGTGTCGTTTGCATCCACCATCGGCGCCACACTGGCGTTTCTGGTGTCGCGCTATCTGCTGCGTGATTCGGTACAGCAGCGTTTCGGTTCACGACTGGCAGCCATCAATCGCGGTATTGAGCGAGACGGGGCGTTCTACCTGTTCACCCTGAGGCTGGTACCGGCATTTCCCTTTTTCCTGATCAACCTGCTGATGGGCCTCACGCCGATCAAGGCCTGGACCTTCTACTGGGTCAGCCAGATCGGCATGCTGGCCGGCACGCTGGTCTACGTGAATGCCGGCACCCAGATTGCCCAGCTTGAAAGCCTGTCCGGCATTCTCTCGCCTGATCTGCTAATCTCCTTCGCGCTGCTGGGCCTGTTCCCGCTGCTGGCGAAGAAGGTGACTGGATTGATTCAGCGCCGCCGGGTTTATGCCCGCTGGAAAAAACCGGCGCGCTTTGACCGTAACCTGATCGTGATCGGCGCGGGCGCCGGGGGGTTAGTGTCGTCCTACATCGCGGCCGCCGTGAACGCCAAAGTGACCCTGATCGAAGCCCACAAAATGGGCGGCGACTGCCTCAACTACGGCTGCGTCCCCAGCAAGGCGCTGATCAAGAGCGCCCGTGTAGCCCATCAGATGAAGCACGCCGAGCGCTATGGTCTTGAAGCGACCAACCCGAGTTTTTCCTTCCGTACCGTCATGGCACGTATCCATGAGGTGATCCGTCAGGTAGAGCCCCATGACAGCGTTGAGCGCTATACCGGGCTGGGTGTCGAAGTCCTTCAGGGGCATGCCAGCCTGATTGATCCCTGGACGGTGGAGATCCGCCTGCACGATGGGAGCCGCCAGCGTCTGACTGCCCGCAGCATCATTCTCGCCACCGGCGCCAGCCCGGTCGTGCCGCCACTGCCGGGACTGGACGAGACCGGCTATGTCACCAGCGATACCCTGTGGGACAGGTTTGCAGAACTGGATATCCCACCGAAGCGACTGATCGTGTTGGGTGGCGGCCCCATCGGCTGTGAGCTGGCACAAAGCTTTGCGCGCCTGGGCTCGAACGTGACACAGGTGCAGCGCGGCACACGCCTGCTGCCGCGTGAGGATGAGGAAGTGGCCCAGCTGGTGCAGGCCTCCATGCAGGCCGACGGCGTAAAGGTGCTGACCGGACACGCCGCCCTGCGCACCGAGTTGCGCGAAGGGCGCAAGTTCCTGATCTGCGAGCATCAGGAACAGGAAACAGCACTGGAATTCGATCAGTTGCTGATCGCCGTAGGCCGACAGCCACGCCTCACCGGTTATGGACTGGAGACACTGGGGATCGAAACCCGGCGCACAGTCGTCACCAACGACTATCTGGAAACCCTCTACCCCAATATCTATGCCGTGGGTGATGTGGCCGGACCCTATCAGTTCACCCATACGGCGGCACATCAGGCGTGGTACGCCGCCGTCAATGCCCTGTTCGGGCAGTTCAAGCGCTTTCGTGCCGACTACCGCGTGATTCCCTGGACCACCTTCACCGACCCTGAAGTGGCACGGGTGGGCCTGAGCGAGCAGGAGGCCATTGATCAGGGCGTCGCGTATGAGGTGACCCGTTATGATCTGGATGATCTGGATCGCGCCATTACCGAGAGCGAACGCACTGGCTTCGTCAAGGTGCTCACGGCACCGGGCAAGGATCGCATTCTCGGCGTCTATATCGCGGGCAGTCATGCTGGTGAACTGCTGGCCGAGTTTGTGCTGGCGATGAAGCACGGACTGGGGCTGAACAAGGTACTGGGCACCATTCATACCTACCCCACCTGGGCCGAAGCCAACAAGTATGCCGCCGGCGAATGGAAAAAGGCACATGCCCCCGAAGCCGCCATGAAATGGCTGCAGCGCTACCATGCCTGGAGGAGAGGCTGAGATGACCACCCAGACCGATCTTGCGATCGTGGTGCCGGTCTTGAACGAGATCGAGGCACTGCCCCGGCTCTTGCAGCATCTGCGTCACTGGCAGCAGCGCGGTGCCGAGGTGCTGCTGGTCGATGGCGGCAGTCATGACCAGACGCCCGAAACCGCTCGAGCACAGGGCTTCAGGGTACTGGATGCCGCGCGTGGTCGCGCCACTCAAATGAACAGCGGCGCGCGCGCCTGCAAAGCGGACAACCTGCTGTTCCTGCATGCCGATACACGCCTGCCGGACGGGGCGGATCAAGCGGTACTGGCTGCGCTTGCCAATCACCCTCATGTCTGGGGTCGCTTCGATGTGCAAATTGAAGGACGTTCACGCATGTTGCCGCTGATCGCCCGCCTGATGAACCTGCGCTCCCGCCTGAGCGGCATCGCAACCGGCGATCAGGCGCTGTTCATGAGCCGTGAGCTGTTCGAACGGGTCGGCGGCTTCCCCGAGCAGCCGCTGATGGAAGATATCGAGATCAGTAAACGCCTGAAGTCGGTCGTCGCCCCCATCTGTTTGCGCCAAACCGTCACCACCTCCGGCCGGCGCTGGGACAGCCGTGGCAGCTGGCGCACCATCCTGCTGATGTGGCAACTGCGCTGGGCCTACTGGCGTGGAACCCCGGCACAACAACTGGCGGAGCGCTATCGATGAACGCAGTACGCATCATCATCATCGCCAAGGAACCCCGGCCAGGCCTTGCCAAGACCCGGCTGATTCCGGCACTGGGGGCACAGGGGGCCGCCGAACTGGCCGACCGGCTGTTGCACCACGTGGTTACACAGGCGCTGGCGGCCGATCTGGGTCCGGTGGAGCTGTGTGTGACCCCGGACCGACGTGCCGACTACTGGCACCACTGGCATGACAATGACCGGCTCGAACTGACCGAACAGTCCGACGGGGATCTGGGCCAGCGCATGGCCACAGCGGCTCGACGGGGGCTGGCATCAGGACTGCCGGTGATGCTGATCGGCACCGACTGCCCGCAGCTGGAAGCACCAAAGCTGCAGGCCATGGCTACCACGCTGATGAAACAGGATGCTTGCCTCTGCCCCGTGCTGGATGGCGGCTACTCCCTGCTGGGGCTGCGCCGATTTGATGCATCCCTGTTCAGCGATATGCCATGGAGTACGGATCAGGTAACAACGCTGACCCGTGACCGCCTCAGACAACTGGGTTGGCGCTGGCATGAAAGTGAGCCGCTCTGGGATCTGGATGAGCCCGACGATCTGGCGCGACTTGAGCACTATCCATCCCTGTCAGGACATTCGATATGAGAAGCCGCTTACTGCGCGCCACTGTTTTAAGCGCATCGCTGTGCACCCCGGCCCTGTCGGGGGCTGAAGTCGTCATGCTGGGTGATTTCAGCCGCTACAGCAGCCTGCCGCAGGCCCCCTGGCAGCTGGTACGTTTCGAGGACAACATCCCGGCGACCCAATATGGCCTGCGCCAACATCAGGGGGTGGCCGCTGTTGAAGCCCGTGCCGAGGCCGCCATGGCGCTGCTGGCGCGCCCGTTGCATGTGGATCTGGATCAGACGCCGGTGCTCTGCTGGCGCTGGTGGGTCGACAGCCCCATCGAGCAGGCTGACATGACCACCAAGGCGGGCGATGACTATGCCGCCCGTGTCTACGTCACCTTTGACCTGCCCGACAGTGCCATGAGCCTCGGCACACGCATGAAGCTGGGCCTGGCCCGCACGCTGCACGGCGATGACCTGCCCGATGCCGCCATCAACTATATCTGGGACAACCGTCATCCCATCGGCACCACGGCAGACAACGCCTATACCGACCGCGCCCGGATGCTGGTCCTGCGCAGCGGCAGGGACGATACCGGCCGCTGGGTGGAAGAACGCCGCAACCTGCTGACGGACCTGCAGCAACTGTTTGGCACCGATTCGGCCCGTACGCTGCAACTGGCCGTGGCTTCTGACAGTGACAACAGCGGCGTTCAAACCGGCGCCCTGTTTGCGGATCTCCATCTGGTCACGGCCGAGGCGCCGTGCCGGTTTCCTGCCGCTGCAGCCTCACCGTCTAACCCCAACAACCTGACTGACACGAACGGGAACTGAGATGAACACTCCGCTGGCTGTTTTGATTATGATCGTGGCTGCCTTCTCGCTGTATCTGTCCCGCCAAAGGACACAGGAGAACGGCTTTTTCCATGGCCGCTCTGCCGAAGGCGATGCACCGGGGCTAATCACGCTGATATTCTCTCAGGTCACCACCTGGATCTTTGCCCGTTCGCTGCTTAATGCCGCCATTCTGGGCTTTTATTACGGTATTTGGGGCACGCTTGCCTACGCCGCCTATTACCTGTCGTTTTTTACCGGCGCCCTGATCATCGACCACCTGCGCTTTCGACAGGGGCACACGAGCATTCAGGCCTTCCTGCATGAACGCTTTGGCCACTGGGGCACCCGCTGCTACAACCTGGTGATCGGCGTGCGCCTTGTCAGCGAGGTGTTCGCCAACCTGCTGGTAATCGGCATTCTGTTCGGTGTGGCCGGTTCTCAGGCCTATACCCTGGCGGTACTGGCCGTGTCGCTTGTGACCCTGATCTATTCCATGCTCGGTGGCCTGCACGCCAGCCTGCGCACCGACCTGTTCCAGATGCTGGTGTTCTTGGCCGTACTGGGGCTGCTGCTGATCTTTGCCGTGGCCGGAGGTCACTTTTCTATCGCCCTGCTCGACTTCAAGCCCTTCGCGATCAGTGATCCCGGCCCCATTCTGCTGCTGGTCGCCCTGCTGCAGGTGTGGAGCTACCCGATGCACGACCCGGTGATGATGGATCGTGGCTTCCTTGCCGACCGCCGCACCACCTGGCGCAGCTTCATCCATGCCGGCTGGATCAGCACCCTGTGCATTCTCGCCTTTGGTTCACTGGGCGTTATTGCCGGTGCCGGTGCTTTTAGTGGTGAAGACATGAACCAGGCGCTGACGCGATTGTTGGGTGAATGGCCCATGCTGCTGTTCAGTGCCACGCTGGTGATTTCGGCCATGTCGACCCTGGACAGCACCCTGTCCAGTTCTGCCAAACTGGTGGTGATGGACATGAAACTGGTTCCGGCACGGGTAAACAACGGCCGTATCGCCATGGTGCTGTTCATGCTGCTGGGGCTGGCGCTGGTGTTCTGGGGCAACAAGGATCTGTTCAGCGCCGTGGCGGTCAGCGGTACCGCGTCCATGTACCTGGCCCCGGTCATCTTTTTCAGCCTGTGGGGCAATCAACGCGACATTCCGCTCTGGAGCTATCTGGGCAGCTTTGTTGTAGCACTTGGGGGTGCGGTGCTCTATTTCACCGAGTCCTCGGGCTACAGCGCCCTGTTGGGCGAGGCGCACAAGTACACCAAGCTGTTGTGGATCTCACTGGCCGTGCTGGTCATCGGCTGCCTGATGTTCCAGATCGGCAGCCTGAGTGCCCGCCGCCCCCGACCAGCGAACAGCCGGATGCAGGTACAGCCATGATGATCAACCCGAAGAGGGACCTGGGACTGTTGAACGGGCCTGTATTGCTGTTTGGTGGCCCCTACAGCAATCTGGCCGCCACCGAAGCGGTGCAGGCCGAAGCACAGCGGCTGCAAATTCCGCCCGAGCGGATCATCTGCACCGGCGATATCATCGCCTACTGCGCCGAGCCCGTGGAAACCCTTGAGCTGATCCGGCGTTGGGGCATCCATGTGGTACAGGGCAACTGCGAGCAGTCATTGGGAGCCGGCGCGCCCGACTGCGGCTGCGGATTTGACGCCAACAGCAGCTGCTCACTGCTGTCGATCGAGTGGTATCGCTACGCCAGCCAACGGATCAGCGCAGAGCAGCAGCGCTGGATGGCCCAACTGCCGGGACAGCTGGATTTTCAGTTGGGCTCACTCCAATTCAGCGTGGTACACGGCAGTCCTGACAGCATCAACGAGTTCATCTTCCCGGGCACCCCGCAGGCACTGAAACAGGCACGCCTGTCAGCCACCGCTGCCGATGTGGTGGTCGGGGGGCATTGCGGCATTCCGTTTGGCGAGCGGCTTGAGCGTGGCTACTGGCTCAACGCCGGTGTGATCGGCATGCCCGCCAATGACGGGACTCGGGATGGCTGGTATCTGCTGCTGGAACCCGACAGCGATGGCGTCATGGCCCATTGGCACCGACTGCCGTATCAGGCCCAGACAAGCCGGCAACGGATGCAACAGGCGGACTTGTGTGATGCATACGCGCAGGCACTGACAAGCGGGCGCTGGCCCAGTACCGATATTCTGCCGGAGGCAGATCGACTGGAGCCAGCCACCCCGCTTAAGCCTCAGACGCTGCGCCTGAGTTACTGAGCCCAGGCCAGTGTCTTGGGTTTGCTGTCGGTTCCCACAAACAGGTGCCCCACATCGGGCACCGCGTAGCAGCGGTCACCACGCTTGGGCTGACGCCGGTTGAATTCGGCGTGGCTGATACCCACTTCCCAGATCTCGTCACCGGCCCAGCCATCAGGGCGCAGCTCAACCCTAACCTCAGAGCCGATCAGGCTGACGGCCTCGATGTTGAACGGCAGGTAGGCATGTTCGGATGGCTGCTCGACCAGCCTGACCTCATGCGGACGAAGACAGAGTTGTGCCTCGCCTTGCTGTGCGGCCTGCGGCAGCCTGACCCAAGCGTCCCCCTGACTCAGTCGATCGCTTTCGATCTGTCCCGAGAGTACATTCACATGCCCCAGAAAATCGAACACGAAGCGGCTTTCCGGTCGGGCATAGAGTTCTGTGGGTGTATTGACCTGCTCCACCCGACCATGACTCATTACCACGACCTGATCGGACAGCTCCAGCGCCTCCTCCTGATCGTGAGTCACGAAGATGCTGGTAAAGTGGAATTCGTCATGCAGGCTGCGCAGCCAGCGGCGCAAGTCCTTGCGCACTTTCGCGTCCAGCGCCCCGAACGGTTCATCCAGCAACAGAATCCGCGGCCGAGTGGCCAGCGCCCGTGCCAGGGCCACACGCTGCTTCTGTCCACCGGAGAGCTGGGCGGGATAGCGATCCGCCAGCTGCGGCAGCTGAATCATCTCCAGCAGCTCCTTCACCCGCTTGGCGATTTCAGCTTTTGCCGGCCGCTCGCGGCGCGGCAACGATTCCAGACCAAAGGCGATGTTTTGCGCCACCGTCAGGTTGCGAAACAGGGCATAGTGCTGGAATACGAAACCGATATTGCGATCGCGCACATGCAGTTTGCTCACATCCTGATCACCAAACAGAATGCGGCCCTGATCATTGCTTTCAAGTCCCGCAATGATGCGGAGCAACGTCGTCTTGCCCGAACCGGATGGTCCCAGCAGGGCCGTCAGCTGGCCTTCGGGAATCTCCAGATTCACGTCATGCAGCGCCTGAAAGTTGCCGAAGAACTTGTTTACCCGTTCAATTCTGATGGTCATGCGCCGGTCCTGTCACTCGGTGTTTCCACGGTTTCGCGGCTTTGATGCCACTCCACAAACCCTTTTACCGCCAGCGTCAGCACCGCGATGCCCGCCAGCAGGGAGGCACTGGCAAAGGCCCCCACGATGTTGTAATCCTGATACAGCAGCTCCACATGCAGCGGCAAGGTATTGGTCTCGCCACGGATATTGCCGGACACCACCGACACGGCGCCGAACTCGCCCACCGCCCGTGCGTTGGTCAGTACCACCCCGTAAATCAGCGCCCATTTGATATTGGGCAACGTGATCTTGCGGAACAGCCGCCAGCCCGAAGCACCGAGCACCACTGCAGCCTCTTCCTCTTCACTGCCCTGCTGCTGCATCAGCGGGATCAGCTCACGGGCAACAAAGGGACAGGTCACGAACACGGTCACCATGACAATGCCCGGCCAGGCAAACATCAGCTGAACATCGTAGTCACTGAGCCAACTGCCCACCCAGCCGTTGTTGCCGTATAGCACCAGGTAGAGCAAACCTGCCACCACCGGGGAGACCGCAAAGGGAATATCGATCAACGTGATCAACAGCTTGCGACCCGGAAAATTGAACCGGGTCACGGCCCAGGCCAGTGCGGTACCGAATACCAGATTCAGCGGCACGGTCAGTGCCGCTACCAGCAAGGTCAGGCCGATGGCGTGCAGGGTAATACTGTCGCTCAGGTTTTCAATATAGCCAGCGACACCGGCACTGAACGCTTGGGCAAAGATCATCACCAGCGGCACCAGTAACAGCAGTACAGCCAGCGTCAGGGTCAACCCGACCAACAGCCACTTCACCCAGGGCTGATCACCAATGCGGTTATGTTGTGCACGTCTCATGATCAATTACCGACCTGCCAGCCGGCGCAGAAACCGCGCCTGCCAAAGGTTGATTGAAAACAGCAGGACCAGCGATACCAGCAGCACCACGGATGCGATGGCACTGGCGGCGGCGTAGTCAAACTCCTGCAGCCGAATGAAGATCATCAGGCTGGTCACTTCACTCACATAGGGCATGTTGCCCGCAATAAAGATGATGGCGCCAAATTCACCCAGACTGCGGGTAAAAGAGAGCGCAATACCGGTCACCAGTGCCGGCCAGATCGCCGGAAACACCACCTGTCTGAATACGCGCAGATCGGTGGCTCCCAGTGTAATGGCGGCCTCTTCATCCTCAGGGGCCATATCTTCCAGCACTGGCTGAACGGTACGCACCACAAAGGGGATACTGGTGAACGACATGGCGACCACAATACCCAGCGGCGTAAAGGCCACATCGATCCCCAGCTGTGCCAGCCACTGACCGTACCAGCCGTTCTGTGAGAACAGGCCCGCCAGCGTAATGCCGGCAACCGCCGTCGGCAACGCGAAGGGCAGATCGACCATCGCATCCACCAGCCGCTTGCCCGGGAACTCGTACCGTACCAGCACCCACGCCAGCAACAGACCAAACGCGCCGTTGAAAAGTGAAGCCGCCAGGGCGGTCCAGAGCGTTACCTTGTAGGATTCAATCACGCGCGGGTCGGTTATGACCTGCCAAAAACGCGCCCAACCCATCCCCGAGGTTTCCATCACCAGCCCACTGATGGGCAGCAACAGCACCAGGCTGACGAAGAACAGAGAGATGCCAAGGCTCAGTGCAAAGCCGGGCAGCACCCGCTTGCTTCTGCTGCCAAAAAGACGCCCCCCAAAGGGGGCGCCTGATGATTGCGGTACTGAGTGTTGCCGTGAGGTCACGTGGGGCTCCTAGCGACGCTGCAGCTGGTCCAGCTTGCCACCGCTGGCAAAATGTTCGTCCATCGCCTTCTGCCAGCTGCCGGTAATGGCCTGAATCGGCAGCAGCTCAACTTCAGGGAAACGATCCGCTGTTTCGGCTTTCACGACATCGTTGTGAACACGGTAGTTATAGCCGGCCAACAGGCGCTGAGACGCTTCGGAGTACAGCTCTTCCAGATAGGCCTTGGCCAGATCGGTTGTGCCATTGCGCTCGTTATTGCTTTCCAGCCAGGTCACCGGGAATTCGGCCAGGAAGCTGACTTTCGGTGTCACCGCCTGATAGGCACCCTTATGGCTGTCGGCCAGGTTCAGAATTTCGCTCTCGAAGGTCAGCAGCACGTCACCAATGCCACGCTCAACAAAAGTGGTGGTGGCGCCGCGGCCGCCGGTATCGAACACTTTTACCTGTCGCAGCAACTTGGCCAGAAACTGGTCGATTTTTTCCTGATCACCGCCGAACACTTTCTGGGCGTAACCCAGTGCGGCCAAGTAGGTATAGCGACCGTTGCCGGACGTTTTCGGGTTCGGCATTACCAGTGCCACATCATCACGAATCAGGTCATCCCAGTTCTGAATGTTCTTCGGGTTACCTTCACGAACCAGAAACGCCATGGTGGAGTAGTAGGGAGAACTGGCGTTGGGCAAACGCTCGGACCAGTCTGCCGGAATCAGATTGCCACGCTCATGCAGGATGTCGATATCAGTCACCTGGTTAAAGGTAACGACATCTGCACGCAGCCCCTGCAGAATGGCCTGGGCCTGCTTGGAAGAGCCCGCATGGGACTGTTTGATGGCAACGGTTTCACCGGTTTTTGCCTGCCAGTGAGCCTTGAAATGCTCGTTGTAGTCAGCGAACAGCTCACGGGCAATGTCGTATGATGTGTTAAGCAGTTCACGCTCTTCAGCCAGTACCGGCTGCGACAGCAGGGCAGCGCCCAAAGCAGCCGCCTTGATCCAGTTTTTCATCATTGCACCTTTTGTCAGGGTCTTAAGAATGGATTCTTTATAACAAAAGGAAATCAATAATCCAAATCTTATAATTTTATAGCCATATAGAAATTTGCTATAATCGCGCCCCTGCTAATATTCATCGATCTTGAGAGCGCTGTAATGCTGCAAAAAATCAAACAGGACTGGTTCTCCAATATCCGCAACGACTTGCTTGCGGGAACGGTTGTGGCACTGGCCCTGATTCCCGAGGCAATCGCCTTCTCCATCATTGCCGGTGTCGATCCCAAGGTTGGCCTCTATGCCTCTTTCTGTATCGCCGTCATCATCGCCTTTGTGGGCGGTCGCCCCGGGATGATCTCGGCCGCCACCGGTGCCATGGCGCTTTTGATGGTAACGCTGGTTAAGGAACATGGTCTGCAGTATCTGCTTGCCGCGACTCTGCTTACGGGCGTGATTCAGATTCTGGCGGGCTTTCTCAAGCTGGGTGACTTGATGCGCTTTGTATCGCGCTCGGTGGTAACCGGCTTCGTCAACGCGCTGGCCATCCTGATCTTCATGGCTCAGCTGCCCGAGCTGACCAACGTGACCTGGCATGTCTACGCCATGACGGCCGCCGGTCTGGGCATCATCTATCTTTTCCCCTATGTGCCGGTACTGGGCAAGAACCTGCCCTCCCCTCTGGTCTGCATCATCTCCATGACCGCTGTGGCCATGATCTTCGGCCTCGATATTCGCACCGTTGGCGACATGGGCGAGTTACCGGACACCCTGCCGATTTTCCTCTGGCCTGAAGTGCCGCTGAACCTTGAAACTCTGATGATCATCCTACCCTACTCCCTTGGCCTGGCCGTTGTCGGCCTGCTGGAGTCCTTGATGACCGCCAACATCGTTGACGAGCTGACCGACACCAGCAGCGACCGCAACCGTGAGTGCAAGGGTCAGGGCATCGCCAATATCGGTTCGGGCCTGCTCGGCGGCATGGCCGGCTGTGCGATGATAGGACAGTCGATCATTAACGTGAAATCCGGTGGTCGAGGCCGTCTCTCCACTTTCGTGGCGGGTCTGTTCCTGATCATTCTGGTGGTCTTTCTGGACGAATGGATCAGCCAGATCCCGATGGCGGCCCTGGTAGCCGTAATGATCATGGTGTCGATCGGCACCTTCTCTTGGGCGTCGATTCGGGATCTGAAGAAACACCCGATGTCGACCAACGTGGTCATGATCGCCACCGTCGCCGTAGTGGTTGCAACACACAACCTGGCAATCGGTGTGTTCGTTGGGGTACTGCTGGCGTCGCTGTTCTTCGCCAACAAGGTGGGTCAGCACATGGCAATCCGCTCACACAAGGACGATGCCAGCGCCACCCGTACGTACACAGTGGTCGGACAAGTATTCTTCACCTCGGCGGAAAAATTCATCACTTCCTTTGATTTCAAGGAAGCGCTTGATAAGGTCGTAATCGACCTGAGCCAGGCTCATTTCTGGGATATTACGGCCGTTGGTTCACTGGACAAGGTCGTGCTTAAGTTCCGCCGCGAAGGTGTTGAGGTCGACGTTATTGGCCTCAATGAGGCCAGCCGCACCATCGTCGACAAACAGGCGATCCACAACAAGCCTGAAGCGGTCGAAAAATTCATGTCCGGGCATTAAGGGATACTGACCATGAGCAAGATTATTGCGTGTATCGATGGCTCACGGGCCGCCATCAACGTGTGTACAGCCTCCGCCTGGGCCCAGCAGCAACTGAACGCACCGCTGGAGCTGCTGCATGTGCTGGAAAAAACCGACTACCCGTCCGAAGGCAACATGAGCGGCAACATTGGCCTTGGGACTCGTGAGCATCTGCTGGAAGAGCTGGCCGAGCTGGATGGCAAACGCAGCCGCCTGATGCTGGAGCAGGGCCGTTTCATGCTGGCCGAAGCCCGCAAGCAGGTGGAAGAAGCCGGTGTATCCAATGAACAGATCAGCGAGCTGCAACGCCACGATTTTCTGGTCGATACCCTGCTGGAGTTCGAGCCGGATACCCGCCTGCTGGTGATGGGACGTCAGGGTGAAGCCCATGACAGCGCCAGTGATGCCGTCGGCAGCCATCTGGAAAATGTCACCCGTACACTGCAAAAACCGATTCTGGTGGCACTGGAGAACTTCAAGGCCCCCGAACGCTTTATGCTCGCCTATGACGGCAGTGTTACAGCCAACAAGGCGTTGAAAATGGTTGCCCAAAGCCCACTGTTCAAGGGCATCCCCTGTCATCTGGTGATGGCAGGCAAGCGCCTTGAGCGCCAGCGTGAACAGCTGGCCAATGCCAAAACCATGCTGGAGGGAGCCGGGTTCGAGGTTACAATCGCAGAGCTTGAGCAGGAAGAGGTGCGCACCGCCCTGATGGGGTATGTGGAAGAGCAGCAGATCGGCATGCTGGTGATGGGGGCCTGGGGCCACTCCCGTATCCGCCAGTTTCTGCTGGGCAGCATGACCCACTGGATGCTGCATAACAGCAAGGTTCCGCTGCTGCTGTTGCGCTGATCAGTGCGCCGGGGCCCTGTTGTTATGTATCAGGGCCCCGTTTTCAACAGATTCAAAGTATTCAACGTTCCAGGGTATAGAGCAGATCTGCACCACTGCCCAGTTCATTGCTTTGCGCTTCAACACGCCATTTTTCACTCAACTTGTATTTCAGGCTAAGTGTGTTGACGGCCTCCATCACGCCTACGCCATAACGCAAATAGAGTCGGGGTGACAGGTATTTGCCAATGAAAAAGGCCGATTCACCGCTCGCATCGCTGTCAAAGCCGAACTCGTCCAGAGCAAAGGCCTCACGCAGGTTACCGGTAATTTTGTTGCCCTGGTTCATGCCCAGTGCCAATGCCGCCTGCAGCATCACCTGCTGCTCACCTGCGGAACTTTCGCCAGGAGCCTTGCCCAGCAACAGGTAGGACAGCACGCTGCTGTCCGGCATGGCCGGCTCACCATAGAGGTCCATGCGCGGTTCACGCAAGGTGCCACTGACATTGGCACCTACCATCACGTCGTCTACCTGGCGGCCGATACGCAGATCCAGTCCCGGGTTATCGACCGGGCCGGCAGCATATACCAGACTGCCACGTCTGATCTGCAAATCCTGACCATAAAGCTGGTACTGACCGCTTTCCACCTGGATGCTGCCAGTTGCCCGCGTGGTCCGGCCCGGCGATTCCTCGATCTGCAGTGCTCCCAGCAGACGCCCCTTGAAGCCCAGCGCATCGACCCGCACATCGTCACCGAGTTCGATGCGAATGTCAGCATACACAGGAATGGCGGGGTCTTTTTCGACGACTTCTCCATCCTTGACAATAACCACATCAGATGAGGGCTGCACGGCACTTTCACGGGACTTGGGCGTGGATATCAGCGTCTGGGGCACACGCAGGGACCCTCCCAGACGGACCGCTTCAGGTGACAGGTTCAGGGTCAAGTCGGGGCTGATCTGGGCATGAATCTCCTGTGTGTTCATGGCGGTAAATTGCTCGCCATTCAGCGTCAGCTCACCGGTACGCTGTTCCAGATCATATTCCCCGTCCAGTTGCAGCTTTCCGCCACCGGAGCGCGCTGACCCCGTAAAGCGGATCAGACCGGGGTATTCGGCCTGTGCCAACTGCAGCTCAATCGGCGCGATCAGCAGCCCCATCGCCGGCAGCTCTACACTGCCCTCTCGATAGCTGATCTCTCCTGCCAGCTCCGGCTTTGCCAGTGTACCCGCCAGGCTCAGCTCGCCACGGACAAAACCCTTCAGGTTTTGCAGATCCGGTATCAGCACCTGCACATCACTCAGATCATCTGCACTGAGACGCAGCTGTCCACGTAATCGCTGTTGCTGGCTCAGGCCCGTGACATCCAGTTCAAGCGCCAACTCACCGGCTACCATTTCCAGCAGCGTATCTGCCGTCAACTGCAACCGATCTTCAGCCAAGGCAATACGCGCAGTCAGTGGCGCCAAAGCAACTGATTGGTCCGCCTGCGCCGGAGTCAGTTCACCCGCTGTCGTCGTCAGTGTTGCATCAAGTATTGGCAGGCCACCGGGTTGCTGGGTGAAGTCTGCCTGCAGCGAGAGCGTTGGGGTCAGCTGCATGCCATTAAGCAGTGGCTCCAACATGCTCAGTGCCAGCTCGTCCAGCTCGGCCCTTGCCTGCGTACGGCCGGCAAAATCACCGTCTGCCTGCAGGCACAGACTCCCTCCGGCACTTTGCTCATCGAGGCAGAAACGTTCCAGGCGGTAGTCTTGCATTGAGATCATGAGACCCGCAGGTGCCACCGAGCGCCATTGACTGAACGGCTCGGGCAGCAGCTCCAGTCGATTGAGCTGCCCCTGCCAGCGCTGCTGATCCGGGCTCCAGCCACCGGCGGCGCTCAGCTCCAGCTGACCCGGCGAGCCGTTGGCAGATAGGCTCAGGCGGTGTTTTTCCGGTTTGCCATTGAGGCTCAATCTGACCTGTTCAATGGTCTGGCCAGCTGCAGCGGCATTATCCAGCTGCAGGTCTGCCGTCCAGTCGCTGCCACCGGACAGGTCCAGCGACACGTCTCCACTCAAGCGCTCCAGGCTGGCCTGATCGGCATAGCCCAGCCCACTGGCACGAATGCGGGCCGTCACGGCAGGCTGCAGCAATGCGCCCTTCAACTGCCCACTGAGTGACAGTTGCCCACGCGCGTCAGGCAGCAGCCGAGCCAGATTGGGTGCCTGCAGCTCCCAGCTTAAATCCAGACGATCGTTGATCGCACCCTTTGCCTGTGCCCGCGCACCCGCGTAGCGAAGATCCAGCGCATCAATCTGCCACTGCCGGGTATCACTCGCCACGCTGGCGCTCAAACTGATCGGCTGCTGTCGCAATTGACCCTGCAATGACTGCAACTGAAGCGACAGCTGAGGCAGCTGCTTCCCCAGCTCAACGTGGCCGTTGGCCGACAGCTCCAACTGACCCGGCCAGTCAGCAGCTGCCAGTGCCGGGTTGATGCCTTCAGCGCTCAGTTGATAATCAAGCTGGATCGTTTCGCTGGCGTCCACCTGTGACTGCAACCGCAACACTGTTTCACCCTGCTGTGCCTGAAGCTGCAACTCCAGCTGACGCTGGGCGCCATCCAGATCCAGTACCAGATCAGCACTCAGAGGCAGTGACTCCGGCCAGTGTTCAAGCTGTACCCAGTGGGTCAGATCGGTTGAGCCCTGCAACTCAAGGTAGCTCAGGAACTGCCGCGCCGGTTCGGTCCAGCCGCTCAACTGCAACTGGCTGCCGGGCTGTTCCAGTTTCAGTGAGTCAATCACAAGCAGCTGATCATCACTGTGCAGTGCGAGGCTCACTCCCAGCTCGTCCAGCAACCGCTGTTCTCCCTGGATAATGCGTATATGCCCCACACTAACCTGATCCAACTCAAGCTGCAGCGGCAACTCCACTGCAGGCAGTTCCGGCAGCTGGAAAGTGCCTGTTTCCTGCACCGGAGCCTCTTCCTCAGCCGATGCCGGCAAGGCAACGTTCACAGACGCTGCACTGAGCCCATACACTTTCAGGCGTGGCTCGCGCAGCGACCAGGGGTGCCAGTGCAGAGACAGCTGCTCTACTTCGATGCCCAGCTCATCCTGGGCAAAACGCAGGTATCCAATCTGCAGCTCGGATGTCAAGGTGCCATCAATATCCCTGAGTTCAAGCTGGGGCAGCAGATTGGCACTCAGGTTGAGCGCAAAACGGGTACCGGAGGGCAGAAACAAAATGGCCGCCAGCATCAGCAGGATGCCCAGCAGAACAATCAGCAGTGTACCCAGACTCCAGCGTAACAGCGGTCTCACAAATCAGGCCCCAGTGTAAAGTGTATGCGCCAGCCGCTCTCATCCAGAGGCATGGCCAGATCAAGACGCACCGGCCCTACCGGCGACTGCCAGCGGGCACCGAAACCTGCGCCGGTTTTGAGCTCTGTATCGGCGTCGTCAAAGGCGTTACCAGTATCGATAAAAGCCGCCACGCGCCAGTTTTCACGAATCATATAGTCGACTTCAACGCTGCCGGTCACCAGATAGCGCCCGCCAATCACATCACCATCACCGCCGACTGGTCCCAGCGACTGGTAGTCGTACCCCCTTACACTGTTGTCACCGCCAGCGTAGTAACGCATTGTGGCCGGCAGGTCATCGACCGAGTCGATCAATGTAATACCCAGTTCGGCACGGGACAGCAAACGCCAGCGATCAGACAGGCTATCGACACGCTTTCCACGCAGATCCAGCTGCAAAAGGTCAGTATCGGAGAGCAGGTTTTGTGAGGCCACACCGACGCCAAAACTGATTTGATGTCCCTTACGGGTGTTAAGACGGTTGTCCGCGATGGTTCGGCTGAAACGGGCTCTTGGAATAAGCAGTGTGGAGTCCTGTTCATCCCCCTCAAACACCCAGCTTTCCTGCTCCCAATCCAGCGAGAGATGTCGTTCCCAGTCACCAATCTGCTTCTGCCAACTGCCACCGATGCCGTAGCTGCGGGCATCGATGGTATCCGACTTCTCATCCTGCAGTTTCAGATTCAGCGCAAAACGATCGGTGGTCGGCTGAAAGCCGGGAATCTCATAATTGGTCGTGAACTGTTGGCGAATTTCAGATAACCGCAGCCGACTGTTCAGCGTGTGCCCTCGGCTGTTAACCCAACGCCGCGTAAGACCCACTTGCATGCGCGCCCCTGTATCGGTTCCGTAACCAAAACCGGCCTGGTAGAGGCTGCGCTTGCGCGGTGTCAGTTTCACATCGACCGGCAGTTCTGCATTGTCCAGCTCCGCCAGCTGAGGTCTCACCTCCACATCGGCAAAATAATCACTGTTGATCAGGTTACGCTGCAACTCGATCAGATGTGCGGTATTAACCGGGTCACCCGACTCGAAGGGAAGGTAACGTCGCAGCAGCGTTTCCGATACCGGTGCCTTGTCAAAACGAATCTCACCGATCCGGGCCCGGATTCCGGTGTCATACACCAGTTCGATGTCGGCCAGATTTTGTTCGGGGTCAACCCGGATCTCACTGACCCTGAGCATCGCTTCGTAGTAACCCCGCTCGGCTGCCCGCGACTGCAGGCTGCTTTTAAGAGCGGTATAGTCTGCATGCCGCAATGGCTCATCGGTTCGGATATTTGTATCCGTGAGCACCTGCTGCAGTACACTGTCCTGGGCGCCCTCTCCTTGAAGCACCAGCTGTGCAGAACGAATGCGGGTGATTGGACCGGCATCAATCCGATAGCGAGCCGCCCACTGTTCTGCCGGTCCATCCAGATTGATCTCCAGCTGCAGCACCGGATTGTAGTAACCGAACGGTTGCAGCGCCCGGCGTATCTCTTCTGGCGCCTGACGGTGGAGGTAGCGAAGCCGGCTGACAGTGGGCGGTGGTGTCTGTAACAGCGCATCGTCAACGCTTAGCATCGCACGCACGTTGTCAGCCAACTCACCCTCAACCCCGTCGAGCTCAAACTGGGCAGCGTGTAGCTGGCCACATGTGCCACACAGCAACAGAGCGGGCAACAACAGCAATCGGGGACGATAAAACAGAGGCACTCACACAGCTCCTTTGATCGAGTCTGGCATCATTCTAACCTGCCCACGCACTGAAAATCTTCCCTCGGCTGACACGCCGGCACAGAGGAGCACACCTCATACACGTGACCGGTGGCATAAAACGGTAACCTCCTGTTTTTGCGATATATCAATTTATTGTCATACTGACCTGAGACTGAACCGGTTCACTTTTGCCGGCGTATCGGTCAACCCATTGCACATTGCTTAAAAGACGTCGCTGAAAAGGAGTCATCCATGACGACCGCAAAACGTGAATGGAACTCGACCATTCTGGTCCCGGTATTTCTGCCGGCCGTTATCGTCATCGCCCTAATGGTGATCGGTACCGCCAGTAATCCTGAACTGGCGGGCGAGGTGTTTGCCGACACCCTGGCCTATGTTACCTCCAGCTTTGGCTGGTTCTACATGCTCGCCGTAGCATTGTTTCTGATCTTCATCGTCAGCGTAGCGTTCAGCAGCTGGGGCAGCACCAAACTGGGGCCTGACCATGCCGAACCCGAGTATGACTTCAAATCATGGTTCGCCATGCTGTTTTCGGCCGGTTATGGCATCGCATTGCTGTTTTTCGGCGTGGCCGAACCAGTGCTGCATTACGCTTCACCACCGGCCGGGGCTCCGGAAACCGTTAACGCGGCCAAGCAGGCAATGCAGATTGCCTACTTCCACTGGGGCTTCCACATCTGGGCGATCTATGGTCTGGTAGGGCTATCATTAGCCTACTTTGCCTTCCGCCACGGCCTGCCGCTGGCGATGCGTTCAACCCTGTACCCGCTGATCGGTGATCGCATCCACGGCTGGATGGGGCACACGGTTGATACCTTTGCCATCCTTGGCACCCTGTTTGGTATTGCCACCACCCTGGGCCTCTCGGTGGCGCAGATCAACGCCGGCGTGAACTACCTGTTCCCATCCGTACCGGTCAACACCACCTTCCAGATCATCGCCATTGCCGCCATCACCGGTCTTGCGATCATCTCAGTGGTGGCCGGCATGGACAAGGGCGTCAAGCGCCTGTCGATGATCAACATCGCGCTGGCGATCGCCCTGATGCTGTTCGTGTTTATCGTTGGCCCGACCATTTTCATTCTGGAAACATTCGTTGAAAACACCGGCAGCTACCTGAGCAACATTGTAGAGCGTACCTTCAGCCTGCAGGCCTACACCGCCAGTGACTGGATCGGTAACTGGACCCTGTTCATCTTTGGCTGGACCATCGCCTGGGCACCCTTTGTCGGCCTGTTTATCGCCAAGATAAGCCGTGGCCGTACCATCCGCCAGTTTGTGGTGGGCGTGATGCTGGTGCCAACCATTTTCACCTTTCTCTGGTTCTCGGTGTTCGGTGATACCGCGCTGCACCTGATCATGGTGGAAGGCTATACCCAGCTGATTCAGGAGGTGCAGGATGATCACGCCATCGCGCTGTTCAAGCTGTTTGAGCGCCTGCCGCTGACATCGATCGTCTCTTTTGTCACCGTTATCCTGATCATCACTTTCTTTGTTACCTCGTCAGACTCCGGCTCGCTGGTTATTGACTCTCTGGCTTCCGGTGGCGCAATGCATACCCCCGCCTGGCAGCGGGTGTTCTGGGCCACGACCGAGGGTGTTGTGGCATCGGTACTGTTGCTGGCCGGTGGTCTGGGGGCACTGCAGACCGCGTCAATCGTCAGTGCGCTGCCCTTTGCGATCATCATGCTGATCGCCATGGTGGGTATGTGGCGTGCACTGGTGATCGAGCAGCACCATGAGGCCAGTCTGCAGAGTCACATGCAAAGCCATCGCCAAAGTGGCAGCGGCAAGCAGGGCCCCGGCTTCTGGAAAAAACGCCTGGCATCGCTGGTGGACTTCCCGAGCAAGGAGGATGTGGAAAAATTCATCCGCACCAAGGCGTATACCAGCATGGAGCGTGTGAAGGTTGAACTGGAGGAGAAAGGCTGGCCCGCCGAGGTGACTTTCGATGAGCACAACTGGCGTGCCCATATCGATGTAATCAAGCCGGGGGAGCTGGAATTTATCTACGAGATCCGCCTGCGCGGCTACGCCATGCCGACCTTCGCCTACCCGGAGATGGACCGCGACCTGGACGGTGATGAGCATTACTACCGTGCCGAAGTATTCCTGCGCCGCGGCGGCCAGGCCTATGACGTGTATGGCTACGATCAACAGGACATCATCAGCGACATTCTCGACCAGTTCGAGAAATACCTGCACTTCCTGCATGTATCACCGGGCATCCTGCCCTGGCAGATGGAAGAACACGATGATGACCTGAGCAAGCCCGAAGACGCCGAGGAAGAGCATCCTGAAATTGATGCCGGTCTTGAAGCGTTTGAGGAGGAGTTGGAGAAAGATAAGAAGCCAAACGACAACTGAGGCCTTCCCCTTCCCCCGCCATAGGCGGGGGAAGGGGTTCAGCTAAAGCAATCGGTTAGTTCGCCACTACGCGGTTGCGGCCCCCGTTTTTGGCTGCATACAGACGCTGATCGGTGGCCGATATAAACTGATCCAGACTCATACCCTGCTTCAAACTCATAATACCGGCACTGACATATTGAACAAACCCCTGCTCGAAGGCATGTGCGGCAAGTGCGGTCCGAATTTTCTCGGCTACCCTGAGCGCATCCTCGGTTGTCGTTTCCGGGCAGACGAGCAGAAACTCCTCACCGCCCCAGCGCCCGAAAATATCGGTAGAGCGCGTGCAGGCACAGACCAGATCACAGAACACGCGTAGCACCTGATCACCCGCCTGATGGCCATAGCGGTCATTTACCTGCTTGAAATAGTCCAGATCAAAGAGTACCAGTGACAGGGGGCGTTGATAGCGCTGAGCGTGGGCATGCTGCTCTGCCAACACCTGATCAAGATGGTGACGGTTGAATATACCGGTCAGTTTGTCTGTTACCGATATTTCATGCAGTTGCTCATTCTTCAGCTTCAGTTCTGCTTGAGTCATCTGCAGCTGATCGTTAACGGCACGAATGCGTGTGTTAAGCGCCGACAGACGCATGCTGTGCAACGCCAGCAGCAACATGGCTGTGAGAATCGCACCGCCTATCGGAATCAATGTACCCCAGGGAATATGCTGGCTCACCGGCACGGGCAGGGAGACCCAGCGATCGTATATTTCGTTGTGCTGTTGCTGACTGATACTGAGCAGCGCATGATCCAGCAGCTCTCTTAGCGGTGCAAGGTCACTCCGAACGGCCATACTCAGATCGAACGAATAAGGAGTTTGACCGGAAACCTGCAGATTGCTCAGCCCCAGACTTTTGATTAGATGACTCATAACGGCCAAATTATCCACGAACGCAAACCCCTGACCTGCAGCTAGTGCTCGCAGACCCTCCTCAGCGGTGCTGACATACTGCAAAGACACCTGCGGATGGTTGCTGCGAAGCCATTCATCCGATGCATAATCACGCACCACCAACACTTCCTGCCCGTTCAGAGCGGAAATATCGGCCATATACTCCTGATCATCACGGGTCACGACCACCATTGGTGAACGAATATGGGGATAGGTAAACTGCAGATACTGACGTCGCTCCGGGGTTGAGGAAATACTGGGCAACAGGTCAACCCTGCCTTCGCGCGCCGCTTCCAGCGCCTGAGACCAGGTCAGGTCAGTTACCAACTCAAATTCGACCCCGAGACGCTCACCGATCAGTTTCAAATAGTCGGATGCAACCCCCTGTAGCTGTTGTTGATTATTAAGATACTCAAACGGTGGCCAGCTAGGGTCGATGGCAAAGCGGATGGGGCTGATACTGTTCAGATAGGCCTGTTGTTCAGCACTCAGCGCCAGCTCACGCTGACGGCTCGACTCAAACACCAGACTCGATAATGCACGATCACTCGTCACATCCAGCAGATCATGCGCCAGCAGAGTCTTGAGAATATGCTCAAGGCGCCCCTTGTTGATTGAGCCGAGTTCGACGGTATAGGGTGCTATCAACTGCTCAAGCCCTAGTGCCTCGTTTAACAGCGCTGCCCGACTTTTGTCCTGAGTATTGTATTTATCCAGAATCAGGTCAATCAACTCTTCCTTGTTCTCCAGCGCATACTCCCAACCACGCAGCACTGCGCGGCGCATCGCCTCTACTCGCTCAGGGTGGTGTGTGGCTTCCGCTTCGCTGGTAAAAAGAATATCGCCGTATAAATCAAAACCGAAGTGTTTGGGATCGATCAGATCCACTTCATGACCCTGCTCACGAAAACGGAATGGCTCATTGGTGCTGTAAGCCGTTATGGCATCGACCTGCCCGCCGAGCAGTCGCTCAACGCGTTCCGAGAAAGGGACGCGCTCAAGCCCGTCACGCAACACTCCCTGGGCCGAGAGCATGGCTAAAATACCGATCCCTTCGGAGTCATTGTCGTAAAAGGCAAGGCGTTTACCAATCAAATCACGCGGGCTTTCAATACCGGAGGATCGCATCACCATGAGGACGTTGGGTGAGTGCTGCAGAATAGGCGCGATCAGGACCACACCCTCGCCCTGGGCGTGGTAGAGCAACAAAATGGAATCCGCTACGCCGTAGTCCGCCTCGCCACCGAGTACCTGAGCCACGTTGTTTTGGCTCAGATCACGTTCCCGCAGCTCGACCTTCAGCCCTTCGTCGGCAAAAAAGCCCTTCTCCAGCGCAGCGTAATACCCGGCAAACTGGAACTGATGCAGCCACTTAAGCTGCAGGATGACGGTTTCCTGCTCGGTCTGGCGTGCCTGCAATGGCTGACATAGCAGTAGAACCGACAGCATGCAGAAGATCATTGGCAAAATACGCGTTCGCAGCATTATGCAAGCCCCGGCTCTAATACAATGACCCTGTCGCTAACGTAACTATTCAGTTGGCTTGATTTAAAAAGTTTTCGGATTATCGCTTGGCGCTGCCATGAAGGTCGGCAAACGTCCTTCGAACAACAGTGTCAACGCCTCGGAACCACTCAGGTTTTGCTTGCGCGCCGTCGACAGATAGCTGCGCACACGACAGAAGATCTGTGCCCCATCCATCGAGCGGAAGCAGCCAGAGATCTTCTGCTGCACCTTGAGCATACGGATATCACGCTCGCCTTGGTTGTTCGTAAAGGGGACCGCCGGATCGTCCAGAAAGCGCAAAACATCTGCCTCATAGTCGCGCAACCGCTCCAGCAGGTTGCGCGCCCGAGAGCGTTTGAGCCGACCACGCTTGCCCTGCCGTTGGTTTTCATCCGGTGGCGGACACTCGTCTTCCGCTTTTTTGAGGCATTGCCGGTAGGCCTTTCGCCACCCTTCTGCCTTTTCAGGCGGCAGGCTGCCGCCCGCACTCTTAACGGCATCCTCCATGGTGCACAACAGGGTTTGCATGCGCTGCGCCCAGGTCTGTTTGTCCTGCTCCCAGGCGCGCTGAAGCTCGCGCAGATGGTGGGCATTACAGAGCGCATGCCGGCACTGATAGCGGTAGTACGGTTTCCAGTGGTCATGACAAAGCACGCCGTGGAAGCGCGGCAGGATACCGATGGCCTCCATCGCCTCGTGACCCCGGTGAGCATGGGGCGCCAGCCAGGTCAGGTCATCATTCGAGGCGCAATGCAGCCAGCGGCGTTGGCCACCGATGTTGATGCTGGTTTCATCGGCGTGAATCAGCACCGACTCGGCCAGACGGTCCTTAACCCAGTGCTCGAAGCCCTCAGCTTTGTCGAAAGCGTCTTGGTTGAAGTTGAACAGCGACCCTGCGCTGAGCGGGATACCAACCTGATCCTCAAAGTATTCGCGGACACGTTCGTAGGGCAGCAGCTGGTACTGCGACAGATACACCGCATGCGCTTTCAAGCGGGGACCATACTGCACCGGACGATCAACACCGGCCGGGAATGGCGCTGTGACGCGTTGCCCCTGTTCGTTCTCCAGGATCTCGGCCTGGTACTCGGTCACGAAGCGGCTGATATCCAGATCGAAGACCTGACGCTTTTCATAGCCGACCACGCGGAATGCGCTGCCCTTAGGCAGGGTGCGCCGGTCGACCTTCACGGTCTTGATCGCATCCGGCTCCTCGACCCGTTGCAGCGTCTTGCCAATACGGCCAGGCTGTCCGCCCGGTTTACGCTCACCTTTACTGCGGCTCTTCTTGGGCCGGTTCGGATCCTGGGAGGGCGGCGTACTGCTGTTGGTACTGTTCGTGTTGAGCCGGCCGGTCATCATCTGGATCAGCACCATCATCATCTCAATGGCTGCGCGCAGAGATGGCGAGAGTGTCTTGTCGTCCTGGAGCTGTTGTCTGACGTTCGCCAAGATGGCGTCGACATCCATATTGCTGATCTTCATGAGCCTGAGTATCGTCGATTGATGGCCTATTATCGCACGACTTTTTCAGGTCAAATTTTTCGCTTTGTGTGCGGATCTGAGCAACTTTTACATTGCTCCCACGCTCCGAGACATAGAGCTCCGCCAGACGCCACAGAGTGGCGGTACGGCACCTTGAGGCAGGCTTTAAAGCGAAATACCGACTGTCACTGGACTGGGAGATATTTTGACAAAAAACCTGTCAAGAACTTTTTGCAGGAACTTGAGCTGAATAGTTACTCGCTAACTATAAACATCGGTTTAAATGTATCAGCTTCGCTACGATAAATGAACGCAAAATGAACAGCTAATCTTTCAGCTCTGATCGGTTGAAAGCATTTTCATCAAAGCCGACTCCTTCAATGGCGGTGCAAAATAGAACCCCTGTACCTGATTGCAGCCCATCTTCCGCAGCAGTTCCAATTGAGCCTCATTCTCGACGCCCTCGGCAACTGTCAAGAAACCGAAATGAGCGGCCATGGCGACCACGGTTTCCGTCAGCTTTTGGTCCTGCACACTGGTTTCCAGCTCACGGATAAACGCCCGATCGATTTTGAGTACCGACACTGGCAGTTTTTTCAGATATGCCAGTGAAGAATAACCGGTACCAAAGTCATCAATGGCCACGTTGAAACCTGCGCTGTTCAGGGCCTGCAGCTGCCTCAGCGCAAGCTCCATATCCTGCATCAGACCGGACTCGGTTACTTCTATTTCCAGACAGCCCGATGGCAAACCGGCAGCCGATGCGAGCTGCATCAGCCAGTCGGCAAAATCAGGTTGGGCGAGCTGCAGCGGAGCAACATTGATCGCAATTGAAAAACGATTATCGACCTGTTCCCGAGTACGCCAACGCATAAGCGCAGCCACGGCTTCTTCCGCGACCCATGCACCAATAGGGATGATTTCACCACTGGCTTCGGCCAGGGGGATGAATTCTGCCGGTGACACCCGTCCATAATCAGGATTTTCCCAGCGCAGAAGCGCTTCCACACCGCATATCCGGTTGGTTTGAAGATCAATTTTGGGCTGAAATGCCAACTGCAGCTCTTGTTTTTCTATGGCTGAGCGCAGTGCGTTGCGCATTCCTGTGCGCCGCTGCAACTGTTGCTCCAGCTGATCATCATAGCCGCGCCACTGTCCTGATGCCGGCGGGAGTGCCAGTGCGGCCATGCGAAACAGCTGATCCACACTGCGTCCGGGCAAGGAGGCGCTGACACCTATCCTTACACCCGGATGCAGAGACATCTGTTCGACCTCGAACGGCTGCTCAAAACAACGCAAAACCGACTGTGCAACAGGGTCAACGGCTGCATCAGAGCTGACACAGCGTGCAAGCAACGCCCATTCGGTACTGTTCCAGACGCCCAAGGTTGCGCCGTTCAGCTCAGGCAAGGCTTGAAGCCGTTGTGCCAGTTTGGCCGCCAATTGATCCGCAACCGAGAACCCGTGGATGCGGGCAATCTCGTCCACACCCTCAATCGCCAGAAACATGACGATGGTTTCACTTTGCGCATCAATCTGCTGCTGCAGCACTTCACGCAGGGCACGTCGGTTGGGCAGGCCGGTCAATGGTTCCTGCCGGGCTTTGCGCGCCAGCTCCTGAGTCCGCTCCTGAACGAGGTGTTCAAGCTGACTGGCCCGCTCCAGCCGTTCGGTCATCAGTTTCTGTAACTGCAGGGTATTATTGATCCGCTGTAACACTTCCAGATGGTCAAAGGGCTTGGTCAGAAAGTCGCGGGCACCCAGTTCAAGTGCGCGATAGCGGGTTTCATCGTCAATCTGGGCTGTCAGAATAATCACGGCCGGAGCCTGTTCACCCATCGTATTGAGCTGCTGCATCACATCAAAACCGCTCAAATACGGCATGCGCACATCCAGCAGAACAAGATCGGGGCAACGATTTCCGACCCGCGCTTCAACTTTTCTGGGGTCACAGAGGCCTTCTACCCGGCTGTAACCTTCATCTTCCAGCAGCGCCAGCAGCAACTCCACATTGGCGGTATTATCATCCACTACCAGAATATCAGCATCGATATGCAGCGGGGTTGCAAGACTCAATGTGACTCTCCTTGTGACAGAATATGCCGCACCTGATCGACCAGAGCCTGAATATCAAAGGGTTTTGTCAAATAGTCGACGAAACCAGCTTCGCGCGCACGGCGCCGATTGGATGAGGAGGCTGCAGCCGATATGGCAAGCACTGGAATGTTTCGGGTCATGGGGTTTCGAGCCAGAATCTGCTGGGCAGCAAAACCATTCATGCCAGGCAGGTCAATATCCATCAGGATCAAGTCCGGTGATTCTGAAAAGGCCAACTCCAGCCCCTGCTCGGCATCCATAACACAGGTCAACTGCACGTCTGGCAAATCATGAAACAGATCCTGCATCAAACGTTGATTGGCAGGATTATCTTCTATGTACAGCACATGTTGATAGCGAACAGGTTCCGTTATTTCCCTCGATACCATGGATGGCTCATCTTCGGTCGATGCCACCTCATGGCCGGCACACAGCGGCAACTCAAACCAGAAATCACTGCCTTCTCCTTCTCGGCTGACAACGCCCATCTGACCATTCATCAAACCTACCACTTTACGGGTCAAGGCCAGGCCTACCCCGGTCCCCTCGATACTGCCAGATTCAGCCCCCAGGCGATTGAAGGGCTGAAACAACTCATCCAGACGCGATTCCGGTATACCATGGCCCGTGTCGGATATCGTGATGCGGTACACCCCGTCATCGGGCACACAGTAAAGGCTGATGGAACCACCATCACGGTTGTATTTAACAGCATTACTGAGCAGGTTGATCAGCACCTGTTTCACGCGGGTATAGTCACCCAAAATACAAACGTCACACTGCCCCACATCCGGTAGATTAAGACTGAGGTTACGCTCGTCTGCCAGAGGTCTGATAATCTCGATTGCATCCTGAAGTACATCCTGCGCCCGGACGGATTCAAGAGAGACCTGCATGTTGCCAGACTCTATACGGGCCAGATCCAACACTTCATTGATCAGTTCCAAAAGATGTCGACCACTGCGAATAATCTGCTGCGCCTGACGCCTCTGGCGCTCTGGCAAAGGGGTACGGCTGTTTTCAAGCAACTGCGCAAACCCAAGGATTGAGTTCAAAGGTGTGCGCAACTCATGACTCATGGAGGAAAGGAAGTCCGTCTTGGCCTGACTGGCTGTTTCGGCCTGTTCTTTGGCAAGCCTCAACTCTTCGGTAAAACGCTCCTGCTCACGCAATTGGCGGTGCAAATTGATCAACAAGGCACAGGTCGAGGTAAAGGGTTTCAGCCATTCGACCAAGGCTTCATCGTAATCGTGTTGGGCGTTGGCAATGGCATACATGCCAATCAACTGCCCACGATCAATGATCGGCACACCCAGGTAGCGAGTCAACACCGGATGCCCCTGTGGCAAGTGCCCGTTACGCTCATCATGCAGCATATCGTTGCTCAACACGGTTTCACCGCCAGCAAATACCCGGCCCAGCATGGTATGCGGATTACCCAGCATCATGTCGCCACTGACCAAAAGCTCCATCAAACGCCGCGACTCATCATTCCAGGACAAATCAGTTATGGCATGGATTTTAAGTGCCGGCTTGTCATCCTGAGTAACGACCTCACCGATGAGTGCATATTCACTCTGTGTGAGCTCCTTCAAAGCCTCTTTCAAAAAGCGCCACAGCGTATTTCCGGATACCAACGCCCGGTAGTCGGTCAAGCCCTGATGTAAGACTTCAAGCAAAGCACGCTCTTTCTGCTCACGCTTGCGCGCAGCATGGACATCACGCAGATCGGACAGGATGCCGATAAAGTGACGCCGTTCATGATCATCAGTTTTTGTACCGAGCTGTACTTCGCTGACCGCCAGGTGAACCGGGATGAGTTCTCCTGTTTTATGCTGCGCCTCAACTTCACGCCCCTTGCCAATGACTTTGGCATCGCCACTCGTCTGATAGGCGTGTAAAAAGCCATCATGCGCCAAAGCTACCGATTGCGGCATCAGCATTTTGACATTTCTGCCCAGCAGTTCTCTTTCAGAGTAGCCAAGCATATCGCAGACGAAGTGGTTGACCTCCAACATGGTCCCACGGCCATTAATGCGCACTACGCCGGCTGCTGCACCCCGGATAATGGCTTGATAACGGGCCGAAACCGCACGGTTACTATCCGCCTCTTCAGCCAGCGAGTATGTATATCGATGCAGGCTGATCAACGGCTCGACTTGGTTGGCCAGCAGTTTCAGGCGTTCGAGGCATTCTGTATCAAAGTTTCTCGGTCGAGTATCAATCAGGCACAGCGTTCCCAGAATAAAACCCGAAGGAGAGCGGATCGGCATGCCGGCATAAAACCGGATATGAGGCTCACCCGTTACAAGTGGGTTGTCGGCAAACCTGGAGTCCAGACTTGCATCCTGCACGACCAGAGGGGATTGGTTATAGACTACATGGCTGCAAAACGACACATCTCGAGTGGTCTCCGTAACACAGAAACCATAGGATGATTTGAACCACTGCCGATCCCTGTCCACTAGAGACACCAGCGCAATGGGAACATCAAACAGCTCAGCAGCAAGTTGGGTCAGACTGTCGAATGACGCATCACGCGCTGTATCCAACAGATTTAAATCATACAGCTCCGCAAGGCGCTGGTTCTCGTTATCCGGTATCAGGGGGGCCGTCATACTGCCTCCACTCCATTGTCAAAATCGGCAGAAATCACTGGACTGGATTATACGGTAGCCTGCACTTACTGTCTTTGAACACCATCAGCCGCTTAAAGTATCTGAAAACTGCCCGATCGCCTCCACCACGCGCCGGGCATCGGCACGAATCCCCTGTATCATCTGTCCAGCCTGCTCGGCCTTGATTACACCGGCCTCAACCTGATCACGACTGCCACTCATATGGGCTACCGCTTTTTGCGACAGCGTGCCATTCTGCGCCACGACACGCTTGATCTCTTCAGTCGCATCGTGAGTACGGGATGCCAGCTTGCGCACCTCATCTGCCACGACGGCAAAGCCGCGCCCCGCTTCGCCTGCACGCGCGGCTTCTATTGCGGCGTTCAGGGCCAGCAGGTTGGTCTGCTCGGCTATTCCCTGAATCACATGGACAATGCTGCCGATCTCGTCTGACTGGTGACTCAGCGCTCCTATTTCTTCTGCAGCCGTATTGAGTCCGCTGGCGATTCCCTGCACCATGCTGACGGTCGCGCTGACGATATCCGCGCCTTGTGCAGCATTGCTGTCGGTTTCGGCTGCAATTTCGAGCGCCATCCGCGCTGCCCGCTGCTCCGCCTTTTGCTGCTCCACCTGATCGGTCACATCAGAAGCGATCTTGACCACACCGTAGAGCTTTCCGGTCGCATCGAACAACGGGTTATAGCTGGCGCGTAGCCATACCTCCCGCCCCGCCTTGTCGTAGCGCCGGAAACGATCCGATATAAATTCACCACGGTTCAGCTTGCGCCAGAAATCAAGGTAGGCCTCGCTGGCAGCATAATCGGCGTCACAGAACAGGCGATGATGCTGTCCGATCAGCTCCTTTTCGCTGTAGCCCATAGTGTTGACGAAGTTGCGATTCACCTTGATGATGTTGCCATCAAGATTGAATTCGATAATCGCCATCGAGCGGTCGATGGCGCCCAGAATACTTGTCTGTTCCTGCTCCCGTTTGACATCATCGGTCACGTCTACCGCTGTTTTGACAACGCGCACCACCTGACCCGCTTCATTGCGCACGGGGATATAGCTCGCCTCCAGCCATACCTCCTCACCGGACGCCTTGAAGCGCTGAAAGCGATCGCTGCAGCCTTCACCCCGAGCCAGGCTCTGCCAAAAGCCCCGGTAGGCCGTGCTGCCGCTATATTGCTCGCTGCAGAAAATACGGTGATGCTGTCCGATCAGTTGTTCGCGGTCATAGCGCATCACCTTGCAGAAAGGAGCACTGACATCAAGAATTTCACCCTGAGGCGAAAATTCGATCAGCGCCATGTGTCGGTTCAGTGCACTCAGGGTTTCCTGCTGATGGGCGATTTGAACCTTGGCCTTGAGCAGGGCTGATTTATGGCGATTGAACAACATGTCTTAACCTCGGGGGATGGGATCGTGCCGAACAACCGGAAGGGGTTGAACGCGTGGTTGCAAACTCTCACCGGGTTATACAACAGGGAAATAAAGGTAGATCATCGCTACATTAAATTAATGTTTACTTCAGAGCGTTTTTTTTGCTGTAACGGCTGATCTTTTTGTTTCGTTTCTTGTCACAGGTGCCGTTGAGTGTACTGAATCATGTTATAAAGTAACGCTTACTTTTTGACAGATGCTTTCCGGAGGCCAAGATGCGACTGATTCCCCCCCTGCTGTTATGCGCCCTGCTCCCGCTGCAGACAGCTGTTGCAGCCGGTGTACACCAACACGGTGTTGCCCAGCTTGATCTGGTGCTGGACCCTCCCATGCTCGCCGTGTCAGTACGCTCGCCCCTGGCCAACCTGATCGGGTTTGAGCATCGTCCGGTGTCGGAACAGGAGCAGGCTGACTGGGCCAGGCTGCAGCAGCAACTGCAGCAGGCCGAGCATCTGCTGCAACTCCCGGCTGCAGCCGATTGCAGCCTGAGTAAGGTCGCATTGCACCAACCCTTCACCGAAACGGATACTCATGACGGGCACGGGCACTCGCATTCCCACGACCACCACAATCACAGTGCGGATGATGAGCACCAGGCACATGCCGATCTGATGGTGGAGTATCACTATCTCTGTGCCGACTCGGCACAATTGAAACAATTGCAGTTACCGTTGATGCAGCACTATCCGGGAATCGAGCGACTGGATGTTCAGTTGATCACGCCATCAGGGCAGCACCTGAGCCAACTGCGTCAGGGCGAAACCCTGCTTGAGCTGCCATGAAACCGATCATCAGTATCGACAACCTGCGTTTTGCCTGGCCCGGACAAGCGCCGGTGTTGGAGATTCCGCAACTGCAATTGGCAGCCGGTGAGCACCTGTTCATTCAGGGCCCATCCGGCAGTGGCAAAAGCACCCTGCTGAACCTGCTTGCGGGTGTCTTGACCGGCTTTGAAGGCGAAATCAGGGTTGCCGAACACGCGCTGGGACGACTGTCCGAGCGCCGCCGCGATCGCTTGCGTGCCGATCGGATCGGCGTACTGTTCCAGCAATTCAACCTGCTGCCCTACCTGAACCTGACCGATAACGTCAGCCTGCCCTGCTCCCTCTCCGCAAAACGCCGCTCGGCGGCAATCCAGCGCAGCGGCAGTGTAGAAGCGGAAGCGAAGCGCCTGCTGGCACAGCTGCAACTGCCAACGGAGCTGTTTGATCGCCGCGCCGTGGCAGAACTGTCCATTGGCCAGCAGCAGCGTGTTGCCGCGGCGCGGGCTCTGATCGGCTCACCCGATCTGATCATCGCCGATGAACCCACCTCGGCACTGGATGGCGCCAGCCGCGACCGCTTCATGCAGCTGCTGCTCGATGAGCTGGCTCAGAGTGAGACCACCCTGTTGCTGGTCAGCCATGACCCTGCGCTGTCTGAGTATTTCTCACGCCACCTTACACTGGAAGGAGCCGGCTCATGCTGATCCGACTTGCACTGCGCAGTCTGGCCAGCCGCCGTGCCAGCGCACTGCTGACACTGTTCACTCTGGCGCTAAGCACTGCTCTGTTGCTGGGTGTACAGCAGATTCGCGAACAAAGCCGTTTGAGTTTTTTCGATACGGTCTCTGGTACCGATTTGATTGTCGGTGCTCGCTCCGGGCCGGTACAACTGCTGCTCTATTCCGTGTTTCATATTGGCTCAGCGACCAGCAATATCCGCTGGAGCAGCTACGAAGCCCTGAATGATGACCCGCGCATCGCCTGGACAGTCCCGCTGTCACTGGGCGACTCACATCGCGGCTATCGTGTTGTGGGCACTCACAACAGCCTGTTTGAACATTACCGCTACGGCGCCAAACAACCGCTTGAGTTCGCTCAGGGTGGCCCGCTGAATGACCTGTTCTCGGTAGTAATCGGTGCCGAGGTGGCACGCGAGCTGGGCTACAACCTTGATGATCGCCTGGTGATCGCACACGGTGCCGGCAACACCAGTTTCAAGCGTCACGACAATCTGCCCTTCAAGGTCAGCGGCATTCTGACCGCCACCGGCACACCACTGGATCGGGCCCTGCTGGTATCACTTGAGGGGCTGGAGGCTGTTCATCTCGGCTGGCGTGCCGGCATTCCCCTGCCGGGTATGCAGGTCACGCCCGAGCAGGCCCGCAAGCGCGACCTGACACCCCGAGAAGTTACGGCTGTTCTGGTGGGCCTTGAATCTCGCCTGCAGACCTTCCATCTGCAGCGCGAACTGAACAACCGACGGGACGATCCCCTCACTGCCGTTTTGCCTGGCGTGGCGCTGCAGGAGCTGTGGCAAGTGGTCAGCGTGGCCGAAAAAGCATTGCTGGCCGTGTCCGGTGCTGCACTGCTGATCGGCCTGTGTGGCATGCTGGCCGTATTGCTCAGTGGTATGCAGCAGCGCCGACATGAGATTGCCGTACTGCGGGCATTGGGGGCATCCCCCTTGCGCATCGCCAGCCTGCTGATGACTGAAAGCCTGCTGCTGACTCTCAGTGGCCTGTTGCTGGGGCTGTTATTGCTTTGGGGCGGGATGACACTGCTGCAACAGCCTCTGCTGGATCTGTTTGGCCTGCGGCTAGTACCTGCAAAGCTGTCACCCGAGCAATGGGCACTTGGTGGTATCATCCTGCTGCTGGGAGTGCTCAGCGGACTGATACCGGCCCTCATGGCCTACCGCATGGCACTGGCCAACAGTCTGATCCGGCGCAACTGATGGAGAACTCAATGCGTGTACTGACTACTCTGATACTGGGCCTTTCGCTGTTGCAGCCACTGCAGGCCAATGACGAGATCATCGTCAATGGCGAAACCGCGGCCGAGATACGCTGGGATGATTTGATGCCGGAAGACTATGGCCTCTCACTTGAAGAGCTATTCAATAGCCCCGAGCTGGATGCATTGGACGATTACAGCCCGAAAGCGCAGCAGATCATGGACCAGATGATGCAGACACTGGCTTCAGCCCCAGTCGTGGAGTCGATGGATGGCCGCATGGTGAGCATTCCAGGCTTTGTGGTACCACTTGAAGGGGTGGGTGACGTAGTCGATCGCTTTTTTCTGGTGCCCTATTTCGGCGCCTGTATTCATGTGCCGCCACCGCCTTCCAACCAGATTATCGACGTGCACTACCAGCCCGGCACACGGGTTGAAAGCCTGTACGATGCGGTGCTGATCAGCGGCCGGCTGACGACTGAAGTGTTCAGCCATGAGATGGGAACGGCAGGCTACCGACTGGAAGCCTACCGCATCCAACCCTATGAACTGCCGGATGATGCGGAAGACTGGCCTGAAGAGTAACCTGCTCTCAGGCCAAACAGTACCACCCAGATCACACTTGCCAGCAACAGGCTGAGCACCAGAGTGGCGCCCGCCGGCCAGTCAAGCTGCCACGCCAGGCCGAGCCCCAGCGGGTAGCCAGCACAACCGCACAGCAGCGCAGCGCTGCGACCACCCGCCAGTTGCGCCACCAGCGCCGGTGCAATCAGCGTCACGAACACCAGATAAACGCCCAACAGCGGCACCGAGAAGCTGACCAGCAGCGCAAAACAGGGATAGAACCCTGCAGCACCGAGCCAGTTTGAGTACCGCCACTGTACAGTCCAGAAAGCGACAGTCAGCAGCGCCAGCGGCAACAGGTCATTCCAACTGACCCAAAGAATATCACCGTTAAGGCTGCGGGCCAGTTGATGCCCCGCATGGGGATCGGATGCCAGCAACAACAGCAGCGAGCAGGCGGCCCCGGCATAGAGCAACCCGATAACCGCCTCACGCTGAGCTGGATACCGCGCGGCCAGCCAGCCCACAAGACCGGCTCCCAGCACTGCCAGCAAAGTGCCACCCGCCAGCGCGGCCCATGGCACATCCGGCCACCCTTGCTGCGCCAACAAGGCTCCCAGCGCAGCCAATTGAGCCACCGCCAGATCGATAAACAGAATGCCACGTTTGAGCACCTGCTCGCCCAGCGGCAGATGCGTCAACAGTACCAGCAGCCCTGCCGCCAACGGAACCAGTAACAGTCCAACTTCAGCCAGCATCAACCTGCTCCAGCAGCTGCGCCAGCAGATGATCGAACAACTGATCCAGCCGTTCTATCCCCTGCTCTGGCGCGGTTGTGGACGGCAGTGCCAACACCGGCAGTCCGGTTTTTTGGGCAAGCCACTGAGCACTTTGCGGGTCCTGATACCAGCTGTGCACAATGGCCAGCGGTTGTTCTGCCTTCACATCCTCGACCAGTGATGCCAAATGACCCGGAGTCGGTGGCACACCCGGCTTGGGTTCCAGATCGGCCACCACCTCCAATCCCAGCCAACGCCAGAAGTAATCGAAGGTACTGTGTTGAACCACAAGCGTACGACCGCGCAGCGGCTCCGCACGTTCACGCCATTGATTCATGCGCTGCTGCCAGCTCAGGGACCAACGCAGGTAGGCCGCACGGTACCGGACGGCCTGCTCAGGATCAGCCCGGCCCAGACGCTCACTCAGCACCGCCGCCACCTGCCGGATTCGCTCCGGATCAAGGTGCAGGTGCGGATTGCCCTCCGGGTGCACGTCACCGGCACCGAAGGGGACATGATCGAGCTGATCAAGCGTTTCGACATGTTCAGCCGCAAACAGCATTCCCGCACGTCCCGGCTGTACCTTTGGGTTGGCAGCTCGCTGCTGCAGCGCCGGCAGCCAGCCGGCTTCGAGCGAGGCACCACTGCAGATGGCCAGATCCGCACGGCGCAACCGGGCGATCAGGCTCGGCCGCGCTTCGATATAGTGCGGATCCTGATAGGCATGGGTTGCACTGCTGATACGCGCCTCCGGCGCCAGTGCTTGAGCCAGTGCTGCCCACTCGGGCTCACAGGCAAAGATCTCAAGTGCCTGAGCTGGCAGCGGCAGTAATGCCGCCACCAGCGCAAGGCCGGTCAGACTAGAACGAATGCGCATCATGAGCACCAAAGCTGATGATGTACTGCAGCGTCAGGACATCATCAGCTGCCGCATCAAAGGTATCATCCCAGTCCTGACGTACATTTTGATGAGTGTACTGCAGTCGAAGTGTCTGGGTGTGGCTCGGATTCCAGGCCAGCATCACAGCAGTCTCTTCCAGCGCACCTTCATGGAAGTGATCATCATGCCCCATCTGTACATCCAGGCGTCCATGACGCAGCCCTGCACTCCACTGAGGTGCAAAGCGATACACCGCCGAACCGTACCAGCCCTCGTGATACTCCTTACTGTTGGCATATTCATTCGGGTCGGTGACGCGAGCATATTCGGCTGAAAGTGTCAGCTGCTGGTTGCGATTATTGCCCTGAGGCGCCCATTTCCACACCAAATCGGCCAGGTACATATGCTTGCCGGTATATTCGGCACCATGGCTGTGACCATGCCCTTCTTCTTCATGGTCGTGATGGTCGTGGTGGTCATGTTCATCATGCTCACCCGCTTCCAGTGTGCGGTTACGCAGGTAGCTGAAGCCGGCCTGCCAGCTTTGAGAATCACTCAAATCACCGCCCAGGCTGGTCGACAGAGCCCAGGTTCCCACCGTACGACCACTATCGGTTTCACTCAGCTGGTCGCCATCAAATGCCTCGGCACTGATGCGCCAGTAAAGATCCGTGGGCATAACCAGGCTCAACCCAAGACCGTCGTCGTAATAGTGACCACCCAAAAAGGCGCGATACAGCAGCGGGCGCTCAACAAAACTGTCAGCATGCGGATGCTGACCATTCAGATAGCCGATATCCGACAGAAAGCGGCCACCCCGCAGCGTCATTCCTGCCGGCAATGACAGCGTCTGCAGGTAGGCTTCTTCAATACTGAAATCGGTTTCCTCCTCATTGGCTTCCATAACGGCGGTCAGTTTGCCGCTCATCAGGTTACCAAACTGTTGCTTGAGCGCCAGCTCCGTATGGCTCAGCCCCCAGCCTTCTGTACGGCCACCCAAAGCCGTATCCGTAGACTTGTGATAGGCATCAATCGTGAGGCTGATATCGGGGGCCGACAGCTCCGCCTGAGCGGTACCGGCCACGAATACAGCCAAGGGCAATGTGCGAAGTAAAGTTGATTTCATTTTCATGGTTTTACAGCTTTAGTACGTTGGAGAAAGGGATGTGTATACTATAACCTTTGTTATAACATAACAACAAAAGCCAATAGGGAAGGAGAGCATGATTGTTTGATCGAACTCGCAGACGTGTGCAGGCTGTAAAAAGGAATTTCGGGCCGATTAACTTGTACCGACTACACGATTACGTCCGGCACTCTTCGCGCGATATAATGCGTGGTCTGCCTGCTCCAACAGCGCCTCTGCTGGACCCTGTTTCAACTCTGCCGCCGCATAACCAACACTTACCGTTACATGATCCGCGATGGATGAATATTCATGCGGATAGTTCAAACTCTCAACTGCACGGCGCATCGCTTCAGCAACTTTGGCGGCACCGGCGATGTCAGTTTCCGGCAAAACGACCACAAATTCTTCACCACCATAACGCGCAACCAGGTCACCCGGGCGCTGCGTTACCTGCTGCAGAGCTGTTGCAACCTTGATCAAGCATTCATCACCCTTGCCATGGCCATAGTTATCATTGAAAGGTTTGAAAAAGTCGATATCCAGCATGATCAATGCCAAAGGCTTACCGCTGCGTGACAAACGTCTCGCTTCAGATTGTAATACTTCATCAAAACGGCGCCTGTTGGCTAATTGCGTCAACCCATCAAAATTCGAAAGGTTTTCGAGCAGATCCGTTTTGAGCTTCAAGCTCATGTGGTTACGCACACGCGCTTTCACAACCTGAGCATGAAAGGGCTTGGTGATGTAATCCACTGCACCCAGCGCAAGCCCCCTGGACTCATCCTCAACCTCACCCAGGGCGCTCACAAAGATCACCGGAATTTTGCTGGTCTCCGGCTTTTGCTTCAATTCGCGGCAGACAGCGTAGCCGTCCATATCGGGCATCAAAATATCCAGGAGGATCAGGTCAGGCGGGTGATTGCCTTGCGCTATTTCAAGCGCTTTTTGGCCATTGTTGGCCACCTGAATCGTATATTCATCCTTTAGCAGGTTGGCCAAAATACGGATGTTCGTGGCAACATCATCAACAATGAGCAACCTGTTTTTGGCAGCTGGGCTGACCGGTTGCCCTGCTGCGGGCTGCGGTTCCGGCGCCGTCGCACTCTCCTCTGACTGTTGAACCATTGGTGCCAACTCAAGCCACTGTTCTAGCATTTTGAACAGTTGCTGTCCCGAAAAGGGCTTGCCCAAATGGTCATTCATGCCGGCATTCAGTGCCTTGTCTCGGTCTTCAATCAGGGCTGCTGCCGTCAATGCGACAACCGGTATATCCTGATTAAAGCTGCGTATGGCTTTGGTCGCTTCATAACCATCCATCACAGGCATCTGGATATCCATTAGTACCAAATCCACACCACCCTGCCGCACACGCTCAACACCCTCGGCACCATCACTGGCCAGCTCAACTCCAAGCCCCATCTGTTCAAGCTGGGACTGAACCACCTGCTGGTTAACCGGGTTGTCTTCTACCACCAGCACCCGCTGATTCTTGAACAGGCTAACGGGTCTCCATAAGCCGGGCTCTATAAAATCGCCGACAGGCGCAGTCTCATCACAGAGATGATCGGTTTCGGACTGATCACCCGAGGATGTCTGCACCTGTGCGATCGGCAGGCATAACTCAAAGCAGAAGCAGCTGCCGACACCTGCTTCGCTTTCTACATGGATGCTTTCTCCACCCATCAACAAAACCAGGCGTTGACTGATTGAGAGTCCTAAACCGGCACCGCCATGACGGCGCGTGATAGAGGTGTCGGCCTGGCTGAATGCCTGAAACAGCTTTTTTTGCTGCTCTTGAGTCATGCCAATACCGCTGTCCTTTACCCTGAACACAAGCCTCGTACGCTCGTCTGACAGGCATTCGCCCTCAATCTGCAGCTCAATTTTTCCCTGTTCGGTAAACTTCACGGCATTACCCAGCAGGTTGGTCATCACCTGTGTCAGGCGTACTCGATCACCTGTATACCACTGAGGCAGGTTATGCTGGATCGTAAATAACAACTCCACCCCTTTTTGCCGACTTAATGGACCGAAAAGGGTATTGAGCTGGCTGATGACATCCGAAAGCCTGAAAGGATCGGCTTTAATCACCAATGTTTTCGACTCTATCTCTGAAAAGTCCAACAGGTCATTCACAATCCCCAGCAATAGCTCGCCTGACTGGTAAATCTCTCGTGCACGATGATGTGACCGCTCTGGCAAAGACTCGGCTATCTGTAGCTCGCTGAGCCCGATAATGGCATTAAGCGGAGTCCGGATCTCGTGACTCATATTGGCAAGAAATTCTGACTTCACCCGGCTGGCGTTTTCTGCCTCTTCCTTGGCACTGATCAATAACCTTTCAGCCTGCTGGCGCTCATTGAAATGATCGGTTAAATCGATGGCTGCTGTAGCGAGATAAGCCGGCTGCCCCTGGTCATTCGGCATCACAATACCGCTCATCAGCATCGGGAACTCATAACCGTTACGATTGTAATGCCACACTTCAGTCGGTGGAAAATAGTCTTGTTGCTTCAGTTGGGATAAAAGCGTTTCTACTGCCGGCATCTGCTCAGAGCAATGAAAAACAGACAGATGCTTTCCCTTCAGCTCCTGCACCGTATAGCCATGAATATTGGCAAAGAAAGGATTGCAATAGAGTACATGACCCCGCAAGTCCGTAATCAAATTACCGTACATCGCGCTTTCAGCAATGGATCTGAAACGCCGGGTTTCCGCTTCTGCCTTTTGTCGCTGTCGCATCAGATAGGTTAAAACCACAATCGTAAACACCGACAACGCAAGCCCAGCCAGCAACAACAGGATAATGACACGATTGCGCTGGTTAACGTCGGCCGTCTGTTCTTCTACCAATTCTTCAAGGCGTTGCTTGTAATGCCAAAGTCCGTGATCAAGGTTCCGGCCAGGTGTAATATCATGTACGACTGAAAGCAATAAAAGCTTTCCATGTCGTTTAAATGGATGCGAATGTATTTCGACCGTGCGTATATCTCCGTCTGCCAAACGGTGCCTGAAAATAAAATAGTTACGACCCTCCTGCTTTGCCAAGGCCATCTCTTCAGCCACTTGTTTGGGGCTAAGTGTATTGATTTCATCTATCTTCATACCCTCAAAAAGGGCAGCTTCATAGCCGTAAAATGATACAGCAGCCGGGTTTGCTTCTATAATTTCGCCACTGCTCGGATCCAGCCAGTACATGGGGACACTGTGTTTCATAAACACGGCATCCAAATCCACTTCATCCGCATAACTTATGTCCTGATTCCGTGACTTACAACCCCACTCACACCTCTACAACACTGTAACCACGCGGCCTGCGGCGGTAATATGGACGCCATTCTCGATTCACCCAGGCAGTGATATCTGACTATGCGTACCTTCAAGCTTGAACAGTCAAAAACCGAGATTATCACACCCCACGGTGGTCTGGCGCTGGTTGGGCACAGCGTGAACAGGATGACCTCTCTGGCTAAGACCTCGCGCTCCATCGTCAAGCGCCATGGCATCGCCAACATCGACCTCATCCGTACCTACCTGGGGTTGATTTGCCTTGGCAAGAGCGACTTCGAAGCGGTCGAGCACGCACGCCATGATCCCTTCTTCAAAGCGGCCATGGGCATCAAGCAATCACCTTCATCGGCCCGGCTGCGTCAGCGCTTTGATGAAGATGCCCGCGCACTGATCCCGTTATTGGATGAGGCCAGCGTCGAGTTTCTGTGTAACGCTTCGGTGCCTATCGGCACACTCACCACCGGGCACGTGCCACTGGATATGGACGTGTTTCCCATGGACAACAGCAACAGTAAAAAAGAGGGCGTGGCCTATACCTACAAGGGGCATGACGGTTATGCCCCCATCGCGGCCTACCTGGGCACGGAGGGCTGGTGTCTGGGCTGTGAGCTGCGACCGGGTAACCAACATGCCAATAAAGAGTTTATTCACACCCTCGACCGGGTGCTGCCTCGAGTCCGAGAGCTGACCGATGCACCGCTACTGGTACGTCTTGACAGCGCCCATGATGCCGCCGAGAACCGGGGGTACTTCCGTGCGCACGGGGCAGACTACCTGATTAAGTGGAACCCCCGCTCACAAGATGGACTGGCCTGGGTCGACAAGGCTCATGCGGCCGGCGCACTTTGGTGCCATACCCGACCGGGCAAAATGGAAACGCTGGTAAGCGAACCGCTGGATGGCACGGACGACCGCCTGATCGTCAAGGTGACGGTGCGCCAGAGTGACAGTTCAGGACAGCTGTTTTTGGAGCCGGAGGTCAGCCTGGAGGGCTGGACGACTTCACTCACATCGGACGCAGCAGATAACGCCAAGGTCATTGCGCTCTACCAGGATCACGCCACCAGCGAACAGTTCCACAGTGAGTTCAAGACTGATCTGGATCTCGAACGTTTGCCGTCAGGGAAGTTCGATACCAACGACCTGGTCATAGCCTTTGCCGTACTGGGCTACAACATACTGCGTTGGATGGGACAGAACGCGCTATTGGGGCCGGATGCACCGGTGCGTCATCCGGCCAAGCGTCGGCGGCTGAAAACCGTGATTCAGGAACTGATGTATATGGCCTGTCGCTTAGTCAGCAGCGGTCGTCGTCTCCACCTGCGCTTCGGACGACATTGTCCCGGTTTCGGGGCATTCAGTCGCGTCTACGGGCTGGCCTGATCCGGACTGTCGGATTTACAGCCATTCAAAATAGCCACACGCCCGAGCGCCATGCATGGCAGGGTATGCCTTGGCCTGCAGACAGAATCGAGACGAAATACTGCGGTGAGAAGCATGATCGATGCTGCAGTGGCGTAGATTAACCCGGTACACGTTAGATAAGATCGAGCTGTGTTAAAGAGCGAGGTCGTCTTCAGTGCTGGGTGCTGCAACAGCGGGTGAAGTCACTGATTCAGGTTATGTTTGAAATCGGGTATAAAAGCAATCCCAGTATCAGCGCAGTTATATACAGCTGCACGCTATTACACATCAGTTCCACTTTTACCGTCATAATAGCTTCAGCCTCATGGCTTAAATCACAACCCGATTGCGCCCCTGCCGTTTGGCAGCATAAAGTGCGGTATCCGCCCTGTTCAGCAGCTGCTCTGCCGTTGTTTCAGCTGTAACGATTTGAGCACAGCAGCCCACACTGATCGTCACATGATCAGCAACCTGTGAATAGCCATGCTCGACATCGATTGCCTCTACAGCAGCGCGCATTGCTTCAGCCACCCGTGCCACGCCCTCTGCATCTGTTTCAGGCAAAATGGCTGCAAACTCTTCACCACCGTAACGTGCCAACAGATCACCGGGGCGCTTAATCACCTGCTGCAGTGCCGCGGCCACCTTAATCAAGCACTCATCCCCTTTGCCATGACCATAGTGGTCATTGAACGGCTTGAAATAGTCGATATCCAGCATAACAAGGCCCAGCGGCTTGCCACTGCGCTCAAGACGTTTCAGCTCCCGTTGCAGTGATCGATCAAAGTTGCGCCGGTTAGCCACCTGTGTCAGACCGTCCACATGCGACATATCTTCCAGCATGTCCGTTTTGACCTTCAGGTTCATGTGATTGCGTACTCTCACCTTCACGATATCAGCATCGAAAGGCTTGGTGATGTAATCAACTGCCCCCAAACTCAGGCCTTTTTTCTGATCCTCAACTGCATCCATTGCCGTCACGAAAATGATCGGAATGTGATTGGTGATCGCATTGTTTTTAAGCTCACGGCACACCTGGTAACCGTCCATCTCCGGCATCATGATATCCAGCAGTATCAGATCCGGAGGATGACTTCCACGGGCAATATCCAGAGCCTTTTGTCCTCGGTTGGCTACTTGAATTGTGTAGTCATCTTTCAACAGGTTAGCCAAAATCCGAATATTGGCCGCCATGTCATCCACAATCAGCAGTGACCGTTTTTGTGCAACCGTCAACTGTGCAGTGCTTGGTTTTTCTGCTGCTTCAGCAGCCGCAGCTGAAGGTTCTACAGACACCTGGCGGGTTTGCAGCCATGGGCGCAGATGGTCAAACAGCTGTTGTGCTGAGAACGGTTTGCCCAAGTGATCATTCATGCCAGCCTGAAGAGCCTTTTCACGGTCTTCAACCAGTGCTGCCGCGGTCAGGGCAATGATCGGAACCTCTGTATTGAAGGTTCTAATCGTACGAGCTGCCTCATAGCCATCCATAACCGGCATCTGGATATCCATCAATACCAGGTCATATTGTTCACGGCGAGCCTGCTCCACACCTTCGGCACCGTTTCCAGCCAGGCTGACCGTCAGCCCCATCTGCTCCAGCTGTGACTGAACAACCTGCTGATTGATCGGGTGATCCTCTACAACCAGCACCTTTTGACTACAGAAGCGCTCGGCAAGCGACGGCAGTTGTACCTGGTTCTGTTGATACAGGTGCGAAAGGGCATCGTAGAGTGAAGAGCGATGCACCGGCTTGGGCAGATACTCAATATCATCTTCACCATAGAGCTGGATGTCTGATTGGTCATGCGCCGATACCATCAGCATTGCCGGCAGCTGACGCAACATACCGGCTTCCTGCATCACCGTGCGGATCGTGCGCAGCGCATTAAGGCCGTTCATTCTCGGCATTTCCCAGTCCATCAGTACAACATCGTAGCTCTGCTGATGTTTGAGTCGCTGTTGCACCCTTTCTACCGCCTGAATGCCGTCTTCAGCTTCGTCGACCACAAACTGCCAGGACTCAAGGATTTCGCGTAGAATTTGGCGTGCTATGGGCTGATCATCCACCACGAGCGCATGACATGCACCGTTTTTACAGCGAAGTGGCTGTTGTAAGGATTGCTCACTGGTTACAGCCAAAGGCAAACACAGCCCAAAGCTGAAGCAACTGCCCACACCGGCTTCACTGTGAAGGTGAATTCCAGAACTGCCCATCAGCCTTACCAGCCGCTGACTAATGGTCAATCCCAAACCCGTGCCACCATGACGCCGCGTGATTGAGGTATCCGCCTGGCTGAAAGCCTTAAACAACCGCTCCTGCTGCTCGGGTGTCATACCGATCCCGGTATCACTGATGCTGAAAACAAGCTCAGCCTGCTTATCCTGTATCGCTTTCGCTTCTATCAGCAGTTCCACCGTGCCCTGCTCAGTGAACTTAACGGCATTAGCCATCAGATTGGTCAAAACTTGGGTCAGGCGCAAATAATCCCCTTCGTACGCCTCAGGCAAGTCCGGCTGCAGGTGCAACACCAGTTCAAGACCCTTTTGGCTAGTGGGAAGCGCAAACAGCGACGCAAGCTGCTGCAACACGTCACTCAGCCTGAACGGGTGCGATTCAAACTCCATTTTACCGGCTTCAATTTTGGAGAAATCCAGCAGGTCATTCACGATTCCAAGCAACAGCTTGCCCGAGTGATGAATCTGAAGAGTACGCTGCTGCATGTGCAGAGGCTGTTCCTCCCCCAGCTGCAACTCACTCAGTCCGATAATGGCGTTCAGGGGGGTGCGAATTTCATGACTCATGTTAGCCAGGAACTCGGACTTGGCCTGGTTGGCCTGATCAGCTTTAGTTTTCGCAGCCAACAACTGCTGGGCTTGTACTTCCTGTTTTTCCAGCAGCTGATTGAAAGCACTTACCAGCAGCCCAACTTCATCATTTCGTACAACCGTTAACGGTTTAACCTCGGAAACGTTTTCCAGCATGCTGGCTATTTGGGTCGCTGAGTTTTTCAGGTCGCGCAGCTGCCGCTTGATCAGCCAATACGCCAGTAATGCCACCACGACCAGCATCGCTGTGACAGCCATCACAACTTGCAACAGCAATGCTTTGACCGGTTCCAATACCATGGCCGCAGGAAAGGTATGTACCACAACCCAGCCCGTTTGCTGTAACGGAGTCGCTGTATACAACAGTGATTTCCCGCCGCCATTGGTCACCTGACCCTGCCACTCTTTTTGCTTCAGGCGATTGGGCAACGTATTAAAACCCAACTGCGAGATATGTCCCATGACGTATTCTCGCTTTGAGCTGGTGACTACAAGATCGCTTTCAAGATCCAACACCCACAGCTCACCTTCATCACCGATGGTTTGCAGTGAAATATCGGTCAGCAGGTTATCTTCAGCCAAGCGAGTTGAGCCAAGCGTCATGCCAAGCAACTGGTTGCGCCGGTTCAATATGGGTACGCTGATCAGAAAAACCGGCGAGTTGACACCTCTACCAATGAGTGGCTTGGAAATATACGGCTGTTGCGTCCGCAATACGTGTCGGTAATGTTCACGGTCTCTCAGATCAATGCCAACACGCCCTTTTAGTACCGGGGAGTCAACCGAGAGCACACCCTCTTTACTGAGCACCAAAAGGCCATTATTAAAATGTTCATGAAGCTGTAGGCGTGAGTCCAGAACAGCCTGCATGGCATCAAGCGGCAGTAATTGCTCACCATCATTGAGCAACCCGGCCAAGCCTTTCAGCGTACGCGTGCGCACTTCCAGCCCGTGATCAATACGGCGTGCCACAAGGTTCGTGTAGCTTTTTTGATGCTCTAGCAGGAGGCTACGGTTATGCTGTAACACCAGCCACTCGACCATTGCCGTAAGCAATAGTGTCGTCACAAGAACAGACGCCAGCGTAGTCAGCAGCAATCGTTTGCTTAATGAGTTGGATACTAGCCTTGGCACTATTGGCTACTCTGTGTTAGCTGAAGTATCAGCCGAGACAGGATCTCTGCAGCCTGCTCAAACTCGAAATCATCCAGTGCCTGACACAAAGTACGCCAGTGCTCATGGGCCTCTTCCGGCAATTGTTCAGCCAGTGCCTGCAGCTCAGACTCATCAATAAATTGACTGTTTTGTATTGCCGCCAGCAAGGCCTGCAAATCGGATTGGACAGATTTGTTCTGCGTATTGCTCCGCCCTGGCTGAGCTTGCTCGGCAGACTCTTCTTTTTCAAGCCATCGTTCTATCTCCGCTGTCGTCTGCTGCAGGCACTGTTCCAACGCACTGGCCTCAGTTTCGGTTGGAACCTCAGACTGTTTCAAGGTTCGATCAAGTGAGGTTGCCAAAGCCGCCAGTGCCTGCAAAGCCAGGTTACCGGCAACGCCTTTAAGGCTGTGCGCCAACTTTTGCAGCGAGGCGATTGCCTCCGGAGAGGGTTCGGTTTGCAAATGGCGAAGCTTGCCGGGCAATTGTTGGTAATCCGAGTCAAACTGCTGCAGGAACTCCATCAAAACCTTCCTGTACAGCTGCCGGTTGCCACTAAGCATGGTCAGACCGGCACCTGCATCAAAACAACTGCAAGGGGTAGCATCCCTCACTGACTCAAAAGACGTTAGGGCCGGGTCAGGTCGTGTATCGGCGGCAACACTTTGGACTGCCTTGGACTCTGTCGCTTCCGCTTTCAGCCACTGGGCCAACACCTGCTGCAGCGCCTGAGGATCAATGGGTTTGGAGAGATGACTGTTCATACCTGCAGCCAATGCTCTTGCCTGGTCTTCCGCCATTGCTGCAGCCGTCAAGGCGATGATTGGCAGCTCACAGCCACGCACACGCAACTGTCGGGTGGCCTCGTAGCCATCCATGACCGGCATTTGAATATCCATCAGGATCAGGCTGAAGTCAGACTGCTCAACCAGATCCAACGCCTCATCCCCCTGTTGCGCCACCGTTACCTCAAGCCCCAGCTTTTCAAGCAAAGATCTGGCGACCTCTTGGTTGATCTGGTTATCTTCAACCAACAGAACCCTGCCTTGCAGGGTATGAATCTTGTCCAGCGTTGCAGATTTCTTGTGCAACAGCATTTCCTGCTCGGAAGCTTCACAAGCACGCAAAGGAAGAATAAAACTGAAAACAGACCCCTGCTCCGGCTGACTTTCAAGCTCAATACCGCTGCCGCCCATCACTTCAACCAGACGCTGGCTGATCACAAGTCCCAACCCGGAACCACCGTGTTTGCGGGTTACCGAGTTATCAGCTTGACTAAATGCATTGAACAGTTTTTGCTGCTGCTCTTGCGTAATACCGATGCCCGTGTCCAACACACTGAACTTCAGCGATTGTCGGTCCACTGACGACTGGTGCGTAGAAACGACAAGTTGGATGCTTCCATGCTCGGTAAACTTGATGGCGTTGCCGATCAGATTGGTCAGCACCTGTCGCAGGCGCAGCTCGTCACCGACAAAGGCGTCACCCACCCCTTCATCAATACGCATTGATAACTGCAAGTTTTTGCGGCTCGCCATATCGGCAAACAGACTGTTTAGGTTATCCACCAAACCCGTTAAGAAAAATGGCTGGGGATCGATCGAAAGCTTACCCGCCTCAATTTTTGAAAAGTCGAGAATGTCATTAATAATTCCAAGCAGCAAACGCCCGGAGTGATGTATTTTTCGCAGCCTGTCATGCAGAGTGGTCAAATCCTGTTCATCCACACTGATTTGGCTGAGGCCGATTATACTACTCATGGGCGTACGAATTTCATGGCTCATATTGGCCAGAAAGTCCGACTTGGCACGACTCGCTGTATCTGCAGCTGCACGAGCTTCAGCAAGAGCCTGTTCAACCTGCTTGATCTCGGAGATATCGGCGTGTGTCCCCATCATGAAAACGGGTTTCCCCGTACCATCACTGCCCGTGACCTTTCCTCGCCCCTGAATCCAGACCCAGCGCCCTTCGGCATGACGCAGCCGAAACTGAACATTGAAGCCATCACCCTGCTCGATACTGCTCATCACATCAGACATCATGCCCTGCACATCATCAGGGTGCATGAGAGACTGGAATTTTTCGAGGGTTACCGGGAAAGCATCAGGCTCATATCCCAGCATTGAATAGGCTTCCGGGGACCAGTTAACTTCATTTGTGACCAGATCCCAGCTCCACAGACCTGTATTCGTTGCCTCCATGGTAAGTTGAAACTGTGCCGTGGTTTCTGCCAGCTTCAGCTCCTGCCGCTTTCGCTCGGAAATGTCGTATATGTAGCCGTTCCAGATGACTGAGCCATCAACCATCTTTTCCGGCGTGGCACGCCCTTCGAGCCAGCGCTCACCTTTTTCAGGATGGTTGTAGCGGTACTGTACTTCCCAAACCGTCAACCGGTCTGCAGACTCTGATATGGTAGTGGCAACCAGCTCAGCATCGTCCGGATGCAAACGCTCCAGCACAATTTGAGCATCTTCTTTCACCTGCGCGGGGGATACCCCGTAAACATCACTGATGTTGGCCGTTGCAAAGGGGAAGCTGCTAGTGCCATCCGGAAACAGCCGATATTGATACAGCGCACCCGGTACATTTCCCGCAAGACGATTCAACTGTTGTTTTTGTTCATACTCATCCGTTACATCGGTATGTGTACCAATCACGCGCAACGGTCTGCCATCAGCATCAGTGCTGAAAACTTTGCCTTTATCCAGAATCCATTTGTAGCTGCCATCCTTGCAGCGCACTCTGTGCGTGTTTTCGTAAACGGATGTTTCCCCTGAGAAATGTCGCTCAAGGTCCGCATAGGTTGCCGCTTTGTCGTCCGGATGAATACGCGAGTCCCACTCATCGAGCGAGTCGCTTATTTCATCTTCGGCGTAACCCAGCATCGATTTCCAGGTCGGCGAAAAAAACACTTTGTTTGTCTGGGCGTTCCAGTCCCATACACCCTGCTGCGTGCCTTCAAGCACAGCTCGCCAGCGCTGTTCATTTTCTGTGGTATCCAGTGCAGCTTTGAGGCTTTCTTCCTGCCGTCGCAACATCTCGCGCCAGCTTTCATACACCAGGGCTACCAGCTCTTTCTGGTGCAAAAGCCCCACGACCTGCCCTGCAGCATTACAGACCACCAGACGCTTGAGTTTTTCCTTACGGCTGATGGACAGCGCTTCCTGCAGCGTCAACTCTTCCTGCACGGTCAAAGCGGGGCTGGTCATGAAACGTGTGACAGGTTGCATCCAGTCGGCATTATTCTGCAGGGCACTGGTAATATCGCTCTGGGTGATAATACCTACGCCTTGTTCCGCAGGCATTATCAAGGCTGCAGAATGCCCCGCTGAATGCATTGTGAGCATGGCGGTTTTCAGGTTGTCGTCGGGGCGTAAAGAAGAATAAGACGACAAATTCAGCAAATCTTTAATACGTCGTGTTTCTGCCAGACTTCCCGGATCAAGATGTGTAATAAGGTCTGAATAGCTGACAATTCCGACCAGTTCCTGCTGCTCGTTGACCAGGCACAGATGCTCTGTGGGTGAGTCACGCAGCACCGTGATGCCTTCACTGACACGCTCATTGTACTGCATACAGGGTACCTGAGGCAGATGTGCCTCAGACAACGGCCTGCTGAAATCAAAATCAGCCAAACGCAGCGTCATTACAATCTTCGCTGTTATGATATGCAGGTCCTTTTCAGGACTGATAACGATCACGTCATGAATGGAGTGCTCAGCCATAAGGCTGACAGCGGCATTGATGGTGGCAGACTCAGCCAAAGTGACAACGTCACGGCTGGCAATGCTCGAAAGGGGGGCAAACAGCATCACAACTCCAGAGCTGGTACGTCAATAAACACCAGACTTGACTGCCTTGTGTCAGGTCTGTGGACCACTATTGAATCACTTTCCCCTGTCTCTGTCAGTAAATCCAGACTGTTGCAAGCTGACCAACTCTGCCGGAACAGGCTTGCCCATCAAAAACCCTTGCATGCTGTTGCACTGGTGAATCTTGAGGAAGTCGCGCTGTTTTTCAGTTTCGACCCCTTCGGCCAGCACCTCTACACCCAGACTTCGGCCCAATGCGATTACCGTCAGGATAACCGCTTCATCCTTGGGATTACGGCCGATGTCGCGGGTGAAGCTCTTGTCGATCTTGAGTCGATTCAGCGGCAGGTACTTGAGACGGTCCAGTGAGGAGAAACCGGTACCGAAGTCATCCAACGCCAAGTGATACCCCGATAGACGCAGGCGCTGCAGCTGTTGAATCACAAAATCAGGGTCCTGTTGAATCATCGACTCGGTGATTTCCAGTTCAATGCGCTTGCGTTCAAGACCAAACCCGTCTGCCAGTGCATTCAGGCGCGGGATAAAGTCGGCCTGTAACAGCTGATGCGGTGAAATATTGATCGCAACCAGCGGAACATCCAGCCCCTGCTCCAGCCATCGAGACATCTGCTGACAGGCCTGTTCGATCACCTGCCACCCCAACGGCACAATCAGTTGGGTTTCTTCCGCCAGTGGGATGAACTGGTCTGGCCCCAAAAGTCCACGTTCCGGGTGTTGCCAGCGCACCAATGCTTCCAGACCACAGAGGCGATCATCATCCAGGCGGTACTGTGGTTGATAGTGCAGCACCAACTGATGTTCCTGCAGTGCCTGGCGCAGATCCTGTTCGACTGAAAAGCTTTGCACCGCATCCGAGGTTAACTGCTCGGAGTACAACTCATAACGATCCTTGCCCCGCGACTTGGCGCGGTACATGGCCGTATCAGCATGCTTGATCAGGCTGTCGGCATCACGCCCATGTGACGGGCACAGGCTGATACCAATACTCGCGGTCAGCTGCAGGCTATGCTCGGCAACCGTATAGGGACGGTCCACAATCAGCAGGATCCGCTGAGCCTCGGCAATGGCACGCTGCGCGGCACCGGGTACCAACAGAATGAACTCATCCCCTCCCATACGGCACAACTTACAGTCTTCTGGTGTTTCCACACGCATCTGATACGCCAGCGCCTGCAGCAGACGGTCCCCTACCTGGTGCCCCAGGCTATCGTTGATCAGCTTGAATCGGTCCAGGTCTATGAACAGCAGCGCAAAGGGACTGTCAGGTGTTTTCAGCCACTCTGTCAGCTGCTCCTGCATACGGGTGCGATTGGGCAGCTCGGTCAGGTCATCGTGTCGGGCCTGCCAGGCAAGATCCAGCGTTTGTTGCTGCACCCGCGCGACCAGCAGGCGTTCACGATTGTACATCGACAGGATCAGCAAAGAGGCCAGAGCGCCAAGGCCGACCAGCAAAACCTGCAGATAGAGTGCCTGACTGATCGGGTGAGCGGCCAGATAGTCAGGCCCGGCCACTGCCTCCACCTGCCACTCCTGCTGCGTCAGCAGCACCGGAAACCCCTGACTCAGGCGCACCCCCTGGGAGCCGGCCTTGACTGTGTCGTAGAATGAACCACCAAATCGCTCGGAGACTCTCAAGCCCACATGTTCGATGCCTGACTCCTGCAACGCGGCATCAAAAAACTGTGCCACCGTGAAGACGCCCACAATGAAGCCAAGCAGTTCACGCCGACTCTGCAGCAACTCTGCCCCCGTCTGGCGGTAAACCGGTTGCAAAATCAGCAAGCCCGGCTCATCCGGTGCCTGGGTCAGATTCAGGATACCAGTTGCCACCGCCTGACCGCGTGATTCAGCCTGCAGTACCCAGCGACGGCGATCTTCCAGCGAGTAGAGGTTGAACCCCAGTGCGGCCCGGTTCTGCTCCAGCGGCTCGACATATTGCACCGGAATCAAGACCTCTTCAGACGGCGGGGACTCACCATAAATGGCATACTCAGGGTTACCCAACAGCTCACGTGTGCGCTGCTCGAATTCGGTCCGTTGCGAACGCGGCACCAGCGGGTCCCAGGAATAGGCGCGCAGCGCAGGGTTGTCCTGCATATGAGCAAATACCAGCTCTCGAAACTCCTCTGGCTTCAGATCGGGTCGGCTCGCAATTTGCTGCTCCAGACGGGTCAGATCACGCAGATTCTGCTGGATGGTTGCCTGTATGCGTGCATCGATGAGTTGAACGTCCTGACGAAAACTGCGCTCCAGCAGGCTGGACAGGTGAGACAGGTAGTACTGATTGATCACGACCAACGCCAATAAGGTTCCCAACAGTCGTACCGACAATACCCAACGGCGAGAGGCAGCGTCAGACTGGGGTGCCGGCAGCAGCGAGAGAAACAGAGGGGTACCGAAAACCGCACCAAAGCTGTCGCCCAGCCACCAGCTGACCCAATCCAGCAGCAGCCCCAGGCTACCACCGGACTGGTTGATATACGTGACCGCTAGTGTTCCCAGTGTAGCGTTCAGGGTACAGGTCAGCACCCCGGCAAAGAGCAGAAAGCGCAGCATCCAGCGCTCATTGACAGGCAGCAGTGGATCAACACCGAAACGGCGGATCAGGTATGCCGCCAGCCCGGTTTGCAAGGCTGCTCCGCTGGCAATCACCAATGCGGTCAGCAGGTGTCCCGTCTCTGGCAGGTTCCAGCCGTTGGGCAAAATCAAATTGACCAGCAAACTGCCGAGCCACACCCCCGGCAACATTTTCGTACCAAAACGCAGTACAACCGCAAGTGCGAGGCCTGCCGGCAACCATAAGGGTACGATCTGGTCATGCAGCCCTGTGCTGGACAAGCTGAGTCCAAGCATCGCATAAGCGACGGCCAGTAACAGATTGGTAGCAATTCTGTTGGAGCTGTGACACACGGCTGATGAATTCACAGTATCCACTGCACTCCCTGCAGGTCAGAAGGTTGAGACCTGGGTATTAAACATTTGCTTGATCATACATCAAAAGCCACAACTGGGTATCTTCTCCCGTTGTTGCAGATCAACCTTGCGGTGCTGCCAGCAACACCTCCAGCTCTGCCACGGGCAGAGGCTTGCTGGCCAAGTAGCCCTGATACTGGTGACAGCCAAGCGTGTTGAGCAGGCTGCGCTGGGCCTCGGTTTCAACCCCTTCGGCCAGCACTCTCAGGCCAAGCTTGTGCCCCAGCACAATGATGGTTTCAACGATGGCACGTGCCTCATCGCTTTCAAGCAGATCATCGGTAAAGGATTTGTCGATCTTGAGCAGATCGAGCGGGAAACGTTTCAGGTAAGCCAGGGAAGAGTAGCCGGTACCGAAATCGTCGATTGCCAGCCGCACACCCAGTCCCCGCAACTGCTTCAACATGGCCACCGGTTCAAGGTTGGGCGCCATCAGGGCGCTCTCGGTCAACTCAAGCTCAAGCAGCTCCGGTGCAATACCGGTCCGCTCCAGCGCCTTGGCCACTTCATCCGGCAGGCTGTGATAGCGCAGCTGTTGCGGTGACACATTCACAGCCACACGCGGGATATGCAGGCCAGCCGCCTGCCAGCGGGCAATTTGATCACAGGCTTCGTTCAGCACCCAACGGCCAATATGGTCAATCAAAACAGTTTGCTCGGCGATGGGGATAAACTCCACTGGCGAGATCAGACCCCGCTCAGGGTCCTGCCAGCGGACCAGCGCTTCCACCCCGGTCATTTCACCCGTTTCCAGAGACCACTGCGGCTGATAGTAAAGTCGAAGTTCATTGGCTTCGATGGCCCGGCCCAGACGCTGTTCCAGCTCCAGCCGCTGGCGAGCAGCCTGAGTGAGATCATCACTATAGAAGCTCAGGCTGCCACGCCGCTCCTTGGCTCGAAACAGAGCCGCATCCGCCTGCTGCAAGAGGTCTTCCGGTTTCTGTTTGAGATTGGTGATCAGACTGATGCCGATGCTGGCACCGACACGAACCTCCACACCACCGCTTAGCGTAAAGCTGCCGTCAAACTGTCGAATCAAGCTTAACGCCACATTGGCTGCATCGCTGCCTGAAGTTACATCCTCAAGCAATACCGCAAATTCATCCCCTCCCAGACGGAACAGCATGTCTTCGTCCCGCAGGCGCAATTTCAGTCGCTGCGCGGCCTGCTCAAGCAACTGATCACCCACCAGATGACCAAAGCTGTCATTCACATCCTTGAAGTTGTCCAGGTCGATCATCAGCAGTGCCGATGTACGCTTGTGGCGGCAGTTGTAATGAATACAGTGGTCCAGCTGGCTGAAGAGCATCTGTCGGTTGGGCAGGCCGGTCAACAGGTCGTGCAGTGCCTGGTATTCCAGCCTGGATTCGCTCTCTTTCAAGCGGCTAAGGTCTGTATAAACCCCGACATAATGGTTGATCCTGCCATGCGGCCCGCGTACCACGCTGATACTGAGCAACGCCGGGAACACCTCGCCATCGCGGCGCCGGCTCATGATTTCACCCTGCCAGTGGCCGGACTGATCCAGCTCGTACCACATATGCTCATAAAAGGTACTGTCATGACGGCCGGAGGCAAACTGGTGCGGCGTGTTGCCGACCAACTCCTCCTCCGTCCAGCCAAACATCTCGTTGAACGCAGGGTTAATCTGAATAATATGTTGTCGGGCGTCCGTGATCACCACGGCCTCGCGGGTACTGTCCAGTACGGCCGAGGCACGTTCCAGCCGTGCCTCCTGCTGCTGGCGCTCGGTTACATCGGTCAATACACCTTCTATATGTAGAATGTTGTTCTGACGATCCCGCTGCACATGGGTATGGTCCTCTACCCAGATCACCTCACCCGATGCCAGCTGCAAACGGTACAACTGATGATATTCGTTTTCGTTGCGTTCAAGATGCCCTTTCACTTCCGCGGCAATGATCTCACGATCATCCGGGTGTATCAGTTGTTCGTAGTTAAGCTCGCCACTTCGCAGCTCCGCAGGTTCGATTCCCCAGCGGCGCACATTGTCTGACACATAGCTCACTGGCCAGCCTGCACTGTTTTCCCAGCGCATCAAGACTACAGGACTGGCATTGATCACCTGGTTCGCCTTTTCCAGCGCCTGGTCTCGTGAGTAGTTGGCCAGTGCAAAACTGATGTCATGGCTGAGTTCATCCAGCGTATTCACAACCTCATCGGTGAAAAAGTCAGGCTCGCCGGCATACAGTGTCATCACCACAAGCCGGCCATCGGCATCACTCAAGGGCAGTACGATGGCAGCATGGATATCATGGCGTCGCGCCAGCTGATACCAGGGCTGAAAGCCGGGGTCGGTAAAAATGTTGTTTGCCAGCATGCGTTCGCCCTGCCTGATGGCTGCCATGGTCAACCCCTGCTCGGGATAATTGCGGCACAACTGCACCAGCATCGGCAGGCTTTCGCCACCAAACCCGGCGCTGGCCAGGGGCTTGAGTTGACCTTTTTGATCAAGCTGAGCCATCCAGGCAAATCTCAGTTTGCCGAAACGGACGGCAATATCACAGGCGCTCTGGAAGATCCGATCCGGCGTATGGCGGCGCACAATCATCTGGTTGGTTTGCGACAGCATGTTGTACAGGTTGGCCTGACGCTGGATCAGCATTTCATGGCGCTTGCGCTCAGAGATATCCTGCGCAATTGCCAGCATCCAGCCGCCGTTTTCCCGTTCAATCTGTACATTAAGCCGAATATCCACCAGATGCCCATCCGCATGACGCAGCTGTTTTTCCATCTGGTAGCCATCGGTGACACCATCCATTACTGCCTGAAATTGATATTCTTCCTCTTCAAGCAGGTGGCTTGGGGTCAGTTCCCGCCAGTCCATTGCCATGAACTGCTCACGCTCATAGCCCAGCATCCACAGTAGTTCGTCATTGACGCGCACCCAGCGCCGGGCAACGGGGTCATAGATGCCCATTCCGATCAGTGGCATGTCATAAAAGCGCTGCAGGATTCGGTCACGCGCATCCAGATCCGCCTTGACCTGCAAACTTAACCGCAGGCGCTGCTGACGCCAAAGCAGCAGCAGGATGAGCCCCACCGCCAGCATGAATATCATGCCTAAAAGCAGCATCCACTGTAGCAGGGTATCAAGCGGCTCAAACACCTCATCATGGTCACGTTTGATCACCAACGCCCAAGGGGTATCAGGTACGGTTCTGTAAGCCGCCAGCACCGGGACACCTCGGTAGTCCTCGCCAGCAACCTCACCCGCGCCACCTGAAACCAGTGCAATAGCCCCAGGAATTGTTTGCCCGATCAGAGCAATAGTTTGCGTCATGGGCCGAGCGTCACTGTGCTTCAGCGGTGAAATATAGACTCCTCGGCCCCCTTTTGCCTGCAGCAACAGAAGCTCCGCACTGTTTCCACTTAACAGCCACTCAGACAGTATCGGCTGCAGCGAGGTTTCAAGCGGTCGATAAAGCTCAAGGGCAATGCGATCCTCATGACTTGGGCGAGACAGTCGAACCCAGGCAGTCGCGTTTTCATCCTGTAGCAGCTGCAACCAGTCTCTCTGACTGATTCTGAAGGGCTTGAGCGCATTACCATTGGTCGCTATACGGGGGACCGTTCCCAGTTGAAGCGGCTCCCGCCCCGGAAAGTGGATTTCTGCCCCGGAATAACCCAACCCCTGCAACAGACTGGAAACGGCCTGCTGCATGCGTGCAAAACCCTCTGACTCGGGAGCAACTGTACTGCCACCTGTTACCAGCAGCTGCTCAATGGCTCCCAGCTCCCGACTGCTCTGTTTAAGCCATTGACTGATTTGCGAGCTTTTCAGCTCGGCAACCTGGTCCAGCCGGTCCAGCTCACGCTGCTGCAGCTCAGGACCATACAGGCGGGTTACAGATACCCCCAGCAGCGGCACCACCAGCAACAGAGCGATAAAGGCAAGCACAAGGAAGCGTTGGCGCCCAGGGACACGGCTGGACGACTCCTCAAGCCGGAAACGGGTCAGAGCCAGGTAAATAAGCGCCGCACTGATGAGCACGAAGGCCACACCCTTGTAACGGCTGACCTCGGCAAAACGGTGAAGATCACCGGCCAGGTAAACGACAAGCTGGTCACTGAACACAATCCACGCCACACCCAGAACGGCATACAGCAGTGTCAGTGTCAGCGGTGATCGCATCTGTGAAAGCAGCATCCTGTCACCTTCCCTGCCCAAAAGCATTGAGAATCAAATCTACCTGTCAGGCCCTTCCATAGCAATCAGACCACCGCAATAAAGCTCACCAGGGCAGAGTACTACCATCATAATTGATGAAGTCGCCGCTTTGATCCTGAGTTAGACCTGTCAGAAGCGTGCGCAGGGCGCTGACGCTCTCTTCTGGCGTAATCAGTGCATTACTGCCCCCCATATCGGTTTGGGCCCAGCCCGGATGCAATGCAACCACTTTTACCCCGGCCCCCGCCAAGTCGATGGACAGGCTGCGCACTATCTGGTTCAGTGCGGTTTTGGAGCTGCGGTAGTAGTAACCGCCACCTGAAGTGTTGTCGGCAATACTGCCAACCTTACTGCTGAGAAATGCCACTGTTTTCAGCTCACTGGCCGCAATGCGCGGATACAGCGCCTGCGTCAGCATCAATGGGCTAAGCGTATTGGTTTCAAGTACCTGTCGCCAAAGCTCACGCTCCAGGGTGCCAAACGCCACACCCTTGGGACCGTAATAACCTGCATTATTGATCAGCAGGTCGATGGTGGTGTTCTCCAGCACGCGGTCCAGCGCCTTGATCTGCCCGTCCTTGTTTACATCCAGCGTATGCAGGCTGATTTGCTCGGGAAAGCGCGCCTCCAGCGCCTGCAGTGCCTCGGCATGCACCAGATCCCGCGCACAGGCATGTACCTGCCAGCCATCCCGTGCATATTGATAGGCGAACTCAAGCCCCAGACCACGATTGCAACCGGTAATCAAAACTGTTCTGGCCATCTGTGCTCTCCTTGAAACATCTACCCTCAGTCAAGCAGGCCGATCACGGTCTGACAAGTTCGGACCCCTCTGGCACAATGCGTTTCTTTTTCTGCCTGGATACCGATATGCGGATTCTTCTGCTGTCAGCCTACGATGCGGTCAGTCATCAGTACTGGCGCAAGGGGCTGGTGAATGCTCTGCCCGAACATGACTGGACGGTACTGAGCCTGCCCGCGCGTTATTTCAGCTGGCGCATTCGCGGCAACAGCCTGAGCTGGGCCTTCGGCGAAAGGGATCGCCTGCAGCAACCCTATGACCTGATCATTGCCACCTCGATGGTGGACCTGACCAGCCTGCGCGGCTTTGTTCCTTCACTGGCCCAGACGCCCTGCGTGGTCTATTTCCACGAAAATCAGTTTGCCTACCCCGCGTCCGGGCATGAGCATCAAAGTGTCGAGCCCCTGATACTGAATCTCTATAACGCGCTCTGTGCCGATCGCGTGCTGTTCAATTCCGGCTACAACCGAGACACCTTGCTGGAGGGTGCTGACCGACTGCTGCGCAAGCTGCCCGACCAGGTTCCTCCCGGCCTGGTGGAGCAAATACGAGCTCGCTCGGAGGTGTTGCCCGTTCCTCTGCCCGAGCAGGTATTCCTGCCTGCCGCACCAGTTGAAGGCCCGCTGGAGATCGTCTGGAATCACCGTTGGGAGTTCGACAAGGGCCCCGAATTGTTGCTGGCCGCAGTGGAGCGCCTGCAGACCGATCACGTCGATTTTTGCCTGCATGTGGTCGGGCAGCAGTTTCGGCGGTTGCCTCCGGTGTTCGATCAACTGAAACGGCGACTTGAATCCGGCGGGCAGCTGGGGTGCTGGGGGCACATCGAGAGTACCGAGACCTATCGTCGGTTGCTGCAACGCTCTGACGTGGTGCTGTCGACCGCATTGCACGACTTTCAGGGCATTGCCGTTTTGGAAGCGGTCGCGGCAGGCTGTCGCCCGGTGGTGCCGGATCGACTGGCCTACCGTGAACTGTTTGCAGCTGAATATCGCTATGCCGAGCAGGAGGAAACCACGGCACTGGCCCGAATGCTGGCCGAGCTTTCGGCCTCCAAACACCGCGGCGAGCCGATCAAGACACCTGATGTAGAACATCTTGGCTGGCCTGCCCTGAAGGCGAGCTGGGGTCGGGTCATTGAAACCCTGACCCAAGGCGGCGCACCGTTTCTATGACACGGGCCGATTCGGCTTTTCAAACGGCCCGTTATCGTTGATCCGTTTGATGTTTTTCAAAGGCTGCAGCAACAAATGCCCCAGCGTCAGCTCACGCGGTTCGGTAAATTCCAGCAGCCCCAGCCGCATCTGTTCGACCCCATCGGCGGGCTTGTGGCGATAGGAGCCAAAGGCGCGATCCCAGATCGACAGAAAAAAGCCGTAGTTGCTGTCGGTTTCCGGCTGATACACCGAGTGATGGATGCGGTGCATGTCTGGGGTGCAGATCAGCCAGCGCAGGCGCCGATCCAGCCCTGCAGGCAGGCGCAGGTTGGCGTGGGTAAAAATGGCTGAAATGCTCAGCAACAACTCAAAAAGAATCACTGCGGCCGGTGTCAGCCCCAGCAGAATCACCACCAACGCCTTCCACAGCAATGACAAACCGATCTCCACCGGATGAAAACGCAGCGCCGTGGTCACATCCAGCTCCGGGTCGGTATGGTGCACTCGGTGCAGCCGCCACAGCAACGGCACCCGATGGGTGACCCGATGCTGCAGCCAGACCGCCGCATCCAGCACCACAACCCCGGTCAGCAGAATCAGCCACTGGGGGGCGGCAATGTGATTGAACAGCCCGATGCCCTGATCACTGGCCCAGATAGCGGCAGTGATGGCAAAAGCACCCAGCGTCAGTCGGGCCAGTACGGTATTCAGCAGGGTGAGAGTCAGGTTGGTCAGCCAGCGTGAGCCTTTGGGAAAACGCCAGCTGCGCCTTGGCATGCGCCACTCGAACAGGGCACACAACAGCAGCACCAACAGAAAAGCCGACAGCCGTAACCAGACTTCAAAGGTCATTCATTTCCCCCTACCGATGGAGTTTGCTCAGGCCGCGCATTACCATGGCCGCCATGACAGCCAAACGCCCCACAAACACCGCGTTCACCCTGCGTGACTACCAGCAGGAAGCGGTCGACGCCACCCTGAAACACTTTCGCGCCGGCGATGACCCGGCGGTGATTGTACTGCCAACCGGCGCCGGTAAAAGCCTGGTCATCGCCGAGCTTGCGCGACTGGCCCGCAAGCGCATTCTGGTGATCACCCATGTACGCGAGCTGGTCGAGCAAAACCACGCCAAATATGCCGCCCTGGGGCTGGAAGCGGGCATTTTCTCCGCCGGTCTTGGCCGACGCGAATTCAATCACCAGGTTACCTTTGCCAGTGTACAGTCGATCGCGCGCAATCTGGAGGACTTTACGGATCAGTTCTCGCTCCTGATCATCGACGAATGCCACCGCGTCAGTGAAGACGATACCTCCCAGTATCAGCAGGTGATCAGCCACCTGCGGCAACAGAACCCGGGGCTGAAACTGCTCGGCCTGACCGCCACACCCTACCGACTGGGTTATGGCTGGATCTACCGCACTCACTATCGTGGTTTTGTGCGCAGCGAAGAGCCGCGTGTGTTTGAACGTTGCATCTATGAACTGCCGCTGAGCTGGATGATCCGCAAAGGCTATCTGACACCTCCCGAACTGGTGGACGCCGCCATCGCCCACTACGACTTTTCCGCCCTGACACCCTCTTCAAGCGGTCATTATCCAGAGCGAGAACTGAACAGTCTGCTGCTGAAACACCCGCGTGTTACCCGTGCCATCTGCGAGCAGATCACCGAACTGGCGGCGCAGCGTGAAGGGGTGATGGTGTTTGCCGCCACAGTCGAGCATGCCCGCGAAATTCAGGGTTATCTGCCTGCCGAGCAGACCGCCATCGTCACCGGAACCACACCGAGTGAGGAGCGCAAACGGCTGATTCGGGCGTTCAAGGTGCGCCAGTTGAAATATCTGGTCAATGTTGCCGTTCTCACCACCGGCTTTGACGCGCCCCATGTGGATTTTATCGCCATCCTGCGCCCCACCGCTTCGGTCAGCCTGTATCAGCAAATTGTGGGCCGTGGCCTGCGCCTGAGCGAGGGCAAGCGGGACTGTCTGGTGGTCGATTACGCAGGGAATGGCTTCAACCTGCACCACCCGGAGGTAGGCACACCGCGCCCCTCAACCGACAGTGAGCCGGTACAGGTGTTCTGCCCCAGCTGCGGTTTTGCCAACATTTTCTGGGGCAAGACAGACGACAGCGGTCAGGTGATCGAACACCATGGCCGCCGCTGTCAGGGCCTGCTGGAGCTGGAAGGGGAAAAACCGCAACAGTGTGATTACCGCTTCAAGTTCAAGGAATGTCCCCACTGTGGGGCTGAAAACGACATCGCCGCCCGTCGCTGCCACAGCTGCAATGAAGCGATCATCGACCCGGATGACCTGCTCAAGCGTGCGCTGCAGCTGAAGGACGCCAAAGTGATTCGCTGCGCCGGTATCAGTGTCAGTGCCAGCGGCGAGTGTGTGACGCTGATCTACCACGAGGAACAGGGAGAGGAACTGCAGGAGCGTTTCCACATGGATCGTCCCGCACAAAAGGCCCTGTTCAATAACCTGTTCGGTCGCCGCTGTGGTCAGGGCAGACAGCCCCGCCGCTTCACCTCCGCAGCCGAGGTCGTTGCCAGTGAAGCATTACTGCCAGCACCCGATTTCGTAATCGCCCGCATGAGCGGCAAGAAAGGCCGCTCCGCAAAAGGGGGTGGCTTTTGGCAGGTCCGTGAGCGCCTGTTTGATTATCAGGGCAGCTACCGCAAGGCCAACTGCCTGTAAGCCGGTAGGATCAGCCCTGTCCCGCCTTGAGGCGGTCACTGAAGCTGACAGATGGCCCCAGCAGAATCGGCAGATAACGCCAGCTGAACAGTGCAAAGGCCAGTAACCACAGCAACGCTGACAACGTAATCAACGGCGGCATCACAGCTGGCCAGAGCGCGGCAACAATCCGCGTGAGCGCCGCCAGGTGCAGGCTGACAAACGCCAGGGTCAGTATCGGCGTTGACTCCAGCGCGCGGCCGGTATGCCCCAGTGCAGCACGCGACGCAACCGCCATGATCATGCCGCCCATGGCACCGATGGTCAGCGCATGCAAACCGGCGCTGGAGAGCCAGAAACCGACACTGCCACCGGCCAGCAGCAACTGGCCGATACCGATCCAGCCATAGCCCAGGTGCAGCACCCACAGCAGCGGTTCCGAGCGCGTCTGCCAGCCACACCAGCGCAGTACCCGTACCAGCTGCAACCCACCCGCCAGTGCCAGCAGCACTGCGGCAGCCATCGACTGGGGCCAGAATACCCAGACCAGACCGGAAATCGCCGTCATCACAGCCGCAGCTGTATCCAGCGGACCAAATGCTGCCGGTAACCGTTCGGGCGTCGGCGACTGACGATTCAGCCAGTTACGGGTAAAGGCTGGCGTGATGCGCCCACCAATCAATGTAAGCAGCATCAGTACCAGCACCAGAGTCAGGTGCAGGATATCAAGAGGCGCCAGCCACTGCAGATGAAACGCCAGACTGAACAGGGTAAACAGACCGATCAAAACCAGCACCTTCAAGTTGCGACGGTTGCCTGACGCTATCAGTTCACGTCCGAACAAAATTGCCAGCACCACCCAGTACAGTGAGGCTGCCAACGCATTGAACAGCGCTGGCCAGTCCGCACCCAGCCACGCAACGGCGCGAGCCAGCAGCCAGCACAGCACCAGCAGCACCAGCGCACCGCCATGAACCGGTCGCCGCCCGGTCCAATTGGCCACTGCAGCCAGCAAAAAACCGCCTATCGCGGCGCCGACAAAACCGAACAGCATCTCATGTCCGTGCCAGAGCAATGGCGTACCCAGTGTTTCCGGAGCGGCCAGCCAGCCATTCCAGAACGCGAGCCAGCCACCGAGTGCCAGCAACGCCTGCAAAGCAACCAGCGTAAACATGGGGCGAAAGCCGTTGCTGAATATCACTTCATAATGGTTGCGCGGTGTATGTTCGAGATTAACAACTGCCATGACTGGACCTCTGGTGCGTCATCCGACTATTTAGATGTATTTATTGTACACTATTAAGGTCGATTCAGGCTGGAAAAAATCTGACAAGCACCCAAAACTGACGGACAATTAGGTAAATAGGCAGAATTAGCTATGGCAAAGAGTCTGCCAGGCGCTACACTTTGCCCCCTTTAACCCTTCATTCACTACAGGATTAAATGAGAATAGTTTCTTCCCGCGCACTTAAGCTGATGCTGGTTCTGACCGGAATGAACCTGCTGTTGCTGTTCTATATCCTATGGAGCGGGGATCGCAATCACTTCAGTGGCTCAGATGCCAACATGGATGCCCGTGCCCTCGGCGTTGCTCTGTTTGGAGTGTTCCTGCTGGTCTTCCTGCTGATGGGTGACCTGCTGCGTCGCTTCATGTTGCTGCGCCGCCAGTCCGAAACTTCCCGCGACCGGATGCACGATGCGGTTGAGAGCCTGTCGGAAGCCTTTGCCCTGTTCAGCCCAGCGGGCCGCCTGATGGTGTGCAACCGACGCTGGCGTCAGGTCTACCCCTGGATGGATGAGCTGCAACTAGAGCAATGGGACGACTTTCAACACCAGCTGCAGCCCCATGTGCTTCGACGCGAACAGATCGGCAGCGAGCAGCCCGGCGCCGAGAGCTACATTGAACATCTGGACAGCGGTCACTCCATCATGGCCAGTGATTGTCGCACCCGTGAAGGCGGCCTTGCCTGCGTGCGTACGGATATTACTCATACTCAGAAAATTGAGCAGAAGCTGCGCAACCTGGGCCGCGCCATGGAACAGAGTCCTGCATCCGTCATGATTACCGACACCCAGGGCCGCATAGAGTATGTAAACCCGAAATTCTGTCAGATATCCGGTTACAACCGCGAGGAGGCACTGGGGCAGAGTGCCGGCATGCTCAGCTCGGGCGAGATGTCGCCCGAGGTTTACAGTGACCTGTGGGCCACCGTGGAGCAGGGTGAAGAATGGCATGGCCAGCTGCTGAACCGACGCAAGGATGGCAGCCTTTTCTGGGAATCAGCCTCCATCTCCGCTGTAAGGGACGAAGCAGGCAAAGTCCTCAGTTACATTGCAGTGAAAGAAGACATCACTCAGCAGAAAGAGGTCGAAGAACAGCTGCAAATGATCGAAACGGTGTTCCGCACCAGTAACGAAGCGATCATGATTGCCGACCAGAATGGTCTGATCAAGACCATCAACCCCGCCTTCAGCCGCATCACCGGCTATGCCCTTGAAGAGGTTCAGGGCAAGAACCCGAGCATGCTCAGCTCCGGCCGCCACGACGAACATTTTTACCAAGACATGTGGCAGGAAATTCTCAAACACGGCTCCTGGAGTGGCGAAATCTGGAACCGGCGCAAGAACGGCACCATTTATCCAGAATGGTTGTCGGTTTCGGTGGTTCACGACAGCGAAGGCAAGGTCAGTGAGTATGTTGCCGTGTTCTCGGACATTACCAAACGCAAGAATGACGAAGCTCAGATTGTGCGTCAGGCCTACTATGACGAGCTGACGGAACTCCCCAACCGAACCCTGCTGTCGGATCGACTTAATTTGGCCATCATCACCGCCGACCGTGACGAACAGATGATCGCCCTGCTGTTCATCGACCTGGATCGGTTCAAATTCGTCAATGACTCCATGGGCCATGAATACGGAGACGATCTGCTCAAACAGGTGGCAAAACGCCTGAACAACTGTGTGCGCGAAACCGACACAGTTGCCCGTTTCGGCGGAGATGAATTCGTGATCCTGTTACACAACGTCAAGTCGGATGCCGACGCGGCCCATGTTGCAGCCAAGCTGATAGATCAGTTAAGTGAACCCTTCCTGCTGGCTGAGCGGGAAGTGATCATCGGTGCCAGCATTGGTATCGCCATGCACCCAGGCGACGCCAATACCGCCGAGACCCTGATTCGCAACGCCGACCTGGCGATGTACAAGGCCAAGCAGTCCGGGCGCAATCAAACTCACTTCTTCACTGCTGCCATGCAGGAACATGCCAATCAGCGGATGACACTGGAGCAGGACCTGCGCCACGCACTGGACCGAGAACAGCTGGAAGTGTTCTATCAGCCCGTGGTCCATGGCCGCAGCGGGCGCATCACCGGGGTAGAGGCCCTGTTGCGTTGGCATCACCCTGAACGAGGAATGATACCACCGGACGCCTTCATTCCGCTGGCGGAAGAAACCGGTCTGATCGGCGCCATCGGCGAATGGGTACTGGAAACGGCCTGTGCCCAGCTGCGACACTGGTCAGACAATGGCATGAACCTGTATCTGTCGGTGAACATTTCCGAGCGCCAGCGCGAGCTTGGACTGGAAGCCGAAGTGGTGCGCGACATTCTGGAACGCAACCGGATCAACCCGTCCCAGCTGGTACTAGAGATCACTGAAGGGTTGTTGCTGCAAGACTCGGAAGAAACCATCGGTTGGCTCAACGGTTTCAAGCAGGTGGGTGTCAATCTGGCCATTGACGACTTCGGTACCGGTTACTCATCTCTGAGCTACCTGAGGCGTTTCCCGGTCGATACACTGAAGATTGACCGAGAGTTTGTGCGTGACCTCAACACCGACCGCTACGGTGACTCACTGGTAAGCGCCATCATATCCATGGCAGCCAGCCTTGAGTTGCGCCTGATCGCGGAGGGGGTGGAAACCGAAGCCCAGCGCTCCACCCTGGCTCAGCAGGGCTGTCAATTCATGCAGGGTTACCTGTTCAGCCGTCCACTGCCGGCTGAAGAGCTTAGTGCGTGGCTGGAGAGCTATCAGCCGCAGCGTGTTCAACTATCAAGGGTTGCAACGCCTCCACCAGAGTCGAAGTGAAGCTCAGCTGCCCGGGCACCGGCACCATGCCGGCCCTAGCCAGCGCGCGCAACGGCTGAAATTGCAGGTCAGCCACTACCAGCTCAATCCCCTCTCGATCACAGGCACGAATGAAGTGCTCCAGTGCATTCAGACCACCGGCGTCCAGCAACGGTACAGCATCCATGTACAGCACCACGCCTTTTGCTTCCTGGCACTGCTCGTGCAGTTCATCAAACACCCGCTCGGCAGCCGCAAAGAAAAGCGGCCCGCTCAACTTGTAGACCTGCCAGCCTGACCTCAGCTGTCCCGGCACGTGTTTCTGCTGCTGACTGATATTGGTGAAGCGCGTCATGCCTGCCAGATCCCGCATGAACAACAGCGAAGCCAGCATGATGCCGGTAAAAATGGCGATCACCATATCGAACAGAACCGTCAGCGACAGACAGGTCAGCAATACCAGCACATCACCTCGCGGCGCACGCTTGAGAAGCTGAACCACCTTGGGTGCCTCACTCATGTTCCAGGCCACGATCAGCAGCAGAGCGGCCATGCTCGCCATGGGCAGATATGCCAGCAAGGGTGCCAATACCAGCAGACCTGCCAGCACCACCAAAGCATGCACCATGCCGGCAATGGGTGACCGTGCACCGGCCCGGTAATTCGCCGCAGAGCGCGCAATGGCCGCCGTGGCGGTAAAACCACCAAAGAAGGGTGCCACCAGATTGCCCACCCCCTGCCCCAGCAGCTCACCGTTGGCATGGTGGCGCTTGCCGGTCATGCCATCCAGCACCACTGCACACAGCAGCGACTCAATGGCACCCAGCATGGCGATGGAAAACGCGGCCGGCAGCAATTCACGCACCAGCGCCCATGACCAGTCCAGCGGCTCACCGGAGGGACCCGGCTGCTGCCAGGGCCAGACAAACTCTGGAAAGAAGGGAGGGATGCCCTGTCCGGTTGAACCATCCGGCAATAGGTAGCTGAAGCGACTGCCAATGGTCTCAACGCTCCAGCCAAGGCTTGATGCAATCCACGCCACGCCTACCCCGATCAGCAAGGCAGGCAGGTGACCCGGAATCGGCAAACGCAAACGGGGCCAAAGAATCAATGTGGCAAGAGTCAGGGCCGCCACCAGTAGCGTTGTGCCATCGAATGCAGGCAGGGCCTGCCCCAGCGCCGCCAGCTTGAGCAACCAGGCTTCAGGCATTTCGGCCAGCTGCAGGCCAAAAAAGTCAGGGATTTGCAGGGTCGCAATCACAATGGCAATACCTGAGGTAAACCCCAATGTCACCGGTTCGGGAATATATTCGATCAACCGGCCAAGCCGCGCAAATGCCAGCAGCAGCAAAATAACGGCCGACATCAGCGTTGCTACCAGCAACCCTGCCAGCCCAAACTGTTGCGCTACCGGGTAAAGGATCACCACAAAAGCCGCCGTTGGCCCGGATACACTGAAACGCGACCCACCACTTAGCGCAATCAGAAAGCCCGCAATAATCGCCGTATACAGGCCGTACTCAGGCCGTACGCCACTTGCAATCGCCAGCGCCATCGACAAAGGGATCGCGATCACCCCAACGGTCAATCCCGCCAGCAGATCCTGCCCAAGCGCTCGGCGATCATAACCTTCACGAAACACTTCACGCAGTGCGCTGGCGAAGGAAAGCGAGTGCAACCGGGCATGTCTGGACATGTGGCGTTCCCTTTAGAAAGTAAAGCGATGAGTACAATTCAACTACATTAACGGTTGCTCAAATATGATTCAATGTTAACATGATTAACATATACTCGACTTTAAGGTAATGACTGCTTCATGGAAAACCGTACTGCCCGCCTCACCCTGTTGATCGATCCCAAGAAAAAAGCCACCTTTGAACGCCTGTGCAATGAGCAGGACGTTACCCCCTCCCAGATGGTGCGCAAGTTTATCCGCGACTTTATCGAGCAGGAGCTGGGCCCTGAATGGCAGGAACAGGTCTACGGCAAGGACGATCTGCTCTAAAAGCACCGTTTTCCCCTACATAGTTTCGGTGTTTATCCAATTCATAATCATGCATAATTTATACAACTTAAAAATTCTGGAGATACGTCCATGCGTCTGGCAGAAATCGAAGCCATCATGCTCAACGTTGGCCTGGTACTGTTCGCAGCAGCGATTTTCTACATCATTTACGACCTGGCTAAAAAATCCAATGCCGGCAAGTTCGGCACCTTCATTCTGTTTTTTGCACTGGGCCTTGGGCTGGTCGCCTTCCTGATCAAAACGGTGGTCGTGGAAATAATCGGCGGCGGCAGTATCTGAACCAGGCCCGGTTTCAACTCGAACTGGATTGCGTTTCCGAATTGCGTTTATAGTGTGAGCCAAAGGAACATGTCCGAGGCTCACACATGGATATATCGCTGATTGTCATACTGGTCGTTCTGGCCGTCGCCGTTTTTTACTTCATTTCGATCTACAACCATCTGGTTCAGCTCAAGCATGGCGTCTCGCGCGCCTGGGCCAACATCGATGTGCTGCTGAAGCAGCGACATGACGAACTGCCCAAGCTGGTGGAAACCTGCAAACAGCATATGGGTTATGAGCAGCAGACCCTGGAAGCGGTCATGCGGGCACGCTCGGCGGTGGCCAGCGCCCGCGAAGAGGGCAACGTCGGTGCACTGGGCAAGGCTGAAACCCAGCTGCGGTTGGGCCTCGGCAACCTGTTTGCGGTTGCCGAGGATTATCCCGAGCTGACAGCCAGCGAAAGCTTTCACCATCTGCACAGCCGCATCAGCGGACTCGAATCCGGCATCGCCGACCGCCGTGAGTATTACAACGACTCGGTTAACCGGCTGAATGTTCGTATCGAACAATTCCCCGATGTCATCATTGCGCGCCGTTTCGGTTTCAAGGCGGCCGAGCTGCTTGAGTTTGACGAGGCAGAGCTTGCTGATGTCGACATGAAGCAGCTGTTCAACTAAGCCATGCTTCTGGATATCGGACCCCTGGGCTCCACGGAACGACTGATCGCCCTGCTTGCACTGGCACTGGCAGCTCTGGTGGCCCTCTGGTTCGTGTTTCGCAAACTCGGCCACTACCGCCTGATTGCAGACACCCCTACCGCACGTATCCGGTCAGCGCCGCAAGGGTATGTGGAGCTGATCGGTCATGTGATCGCCGGTGAAAACGGCATGTTGAGCGCTCCACTGTCGGGCCGCCCCTGTGTCTGGTATGCCTACAAGGTAGAGAAGCAAAGCGGGGGCGAACGCAAGCAGTGGAAGACCGTCCGCAGTGGCCGCTCCGACAGCTGGTTTCAGATCAACGATGGGACCGACACCTGCCTGGTCGATCCAGCAGGCGCCGAAGTGACAACGCTGCACAAACAAAGCTGGCGCGGCAACACTGAACTTCCTTCCATTAATGCCAGTGGTCTTTCCGCTAAAGGGATTGCCGCGATTCTGACCAGCAACAGTGTCAGTGGTCACTACCGTTATACCGAAAGTCTGATTTTCGAACATGAACAACTTTACGCATTGGGGCGTTTCCACACAGTGGGCGGTGGTCGCGATCAACTGGATATGAAAGCCACCGCCCGTGATCTTTTGCGCGACTGGAAGCAGAACCCGGATCAGCTGCGCGAGCGCTTTGACCAGAATGGCGATGGCCAGATTGATCTTCAGGAGTGGCAGCAGGCTCAGAAAGAAGCCCTTCAAGAAGCCAAGGCGCAGCAGCGCGAGTTGCACCAACTACCCAGCATGAATGTACTGACAGACTCACAAAGCCGGCGTCAGCCGTACCTCTTATCGACCTACGATGAAGAGCGTTTGATGCGGCGCTACCGCTGGATATCTGTCTGGTGCCTGTCACTGACCGGTGTCGCCTTCTGGCTTTTTCTTGAGGTTTTGCTGGCAGGATGAAGCAATAGCACTCAAGATACAGGTATCGAGGCCGACAGACCCGTTGTACCCGTTCAAAAGGCTGGGATCATGCATAATCCACAACGCTACCTGCAACATCCGGATCAGATAGAGCTGAGGTTGCTGCCGCTGGATAAAGCCCCCTCCGACTGCACCTCTCTCCTGCCACTGGGCCTGAGCCTGAAGGCGCCAGGCCCCCACCCCAGTGGTGAATGGCTGCGCATCAGCGCCCCGGCGCTTTCATCTGATTTTTGCATCAATGCTCTCGTCACTGAATGTACCCATGAGGGCGATCACTACACACTGAAACTCGCTTTTCTGACCCAGGATCAGCTTTTCAGAGCTCGCATGCTTGAGCAGATGTGCCAGATTGCGCTTTACCAGCGCAAGGCACCTGCTGAAAAGTCCGAAAAGCGTGCCCTGGAGTGGATTGCGCATCAAGCGGCACATTTTCCCTCGAATGGCTTATAATCCTCGTTTTGATTCGCCAGTAACGAGAGGGTGTTATGCAGCAGAAGGTTGTGCGTGCCGGTTCCATCGAGATCAGCAATGACAAGCCGATGGTTCTGTTTGGAGGCATGAATGTACTGGAGTCGCGTGATCTTGCTCTGAGCATCGCCGAACACTACGTTGAAGTCACCCAAAAGCTGGGCATTCCATATGTATTCAAGGCATCTTTCGACAAGGCGAACCGCTCCTCTCTGCACTCTTTTCGTGGCCCGGGTCTTGATGAAGGCTTGAGAATTCTCGAAGAGGTAAAAAACACCTTCAACGTGCCGCTTATCACCGATGTGCACGAACCGCATCAGGCCGCCCCTGCCGCCGAGGTATGCGATATCATCCAGCTGCCGGCCTTTCTGTCGCGCCAAACCGACCTGGTCAGTGCAATGGCCGCAACGGGAGCTGTGATCAATATCAAGAAAGCCCAGTTTCTTGCGCCGCAGGAGATGAAACATATCCTGCACAAGTGTGAAGAAGCCGGTAATGATCGATTGATTCTGTGCGAGCGCGGCAGCAGCTTCGGCTACAACAACCTGGTCGTGGATATGCTTGGCTTCAGCGTGATGAAGGAGTTCGGCTATCCGGTCATGTTTGATGCCACCCACGCGCTGCAGATGCCGGGTGGACGCTCGGACTCTGCCGACGGCCGTCGTGCCCTGGTGGCGCAACTGTCACGGGCCGGCCTTTCTCAGGGCATCGCTGGTCTGTTCCTCGAAGCACACCCCAACCCCAACGAAGCCAAATGCGATGGCCCCTGCGCCCTGCCGCTGGATAAGCTGGAGCCCTACCTGGCCCAAATGAAAGCGGTAGACGAGCTGGTCAAGTCATTTGACCCACTCGATACCAGCGCTTGATTCAGGCAGTGTGTAGCTCACAGCTGTAAGCCACACACATGTCGGCTATGATAAGGATGTTTGCAGCAAGGACCCGGTATCAAGATGGCTAACCCGATCGAAACCGCCTACGCAGGCCTCAAGGAAGAGCTGGTCATTGGGCCCAGCCATCATCGTTTTCAGCTGATCAGCAAGCAGCGCGAACATTTTATGGGCAGTCTCTGGCTGGCCGAAGATATATCCACGGCTGCTCGCACTGAAGTCAGCCTGCTTATATTGCGCCCTGAGCTGGTTCGCCACGACGGAGTTGCCGACCAGATGCGCAAGCTGGTTACGAAGCTGCGCTCGGCACTGCGCCACCCTCATATCGCCACCTGCTACGGTTATTTCAGTTGGCGCGGGCTGGAGTTCATGTCACTGGAACACCTTGACGGGCAAACTCTCTCTGATCTTTTTCAACGCAATCAGGCACGCAAGCTCAATGATCGCCAGAAACAGGGGCTGCTGATTCAGCTGGCTAAAGCCGTGGACAGTGGCCAGCTCAAACAGGGAAAGCCTCACTCACTATTGGCACCAGACCTGATCTTTTTGAATGCAGGCGGCGGCGTCAAATTGACTGGCTTTGGCTGGCGCAGCATTCTCGATCCGTTGCTTACCCTGCTGCCGAAGCAGCCGGACTACCCCAGCTATCAGGCCCCCGAAGCCTTTCACCCACAGAACCAGACCGCCCGATCAGACGTGTACGCGCTGGCCCTGATCGCCTGGGAATTGTACAGCGGCAAGCGTGCCTTTCAGCCTGCCGATGGTGAAGCGGCTCGCTATCGCAAGGAGTTCAAGGCCCCAGGTGGGCTGAATAAAGCACAATGGACCTGCCTTGCTCATGCCCTGAGCCCTGAAATAGAACCCCGTCCAGCCAGTTGCATGGCACTGGTGCGGGAGCTGTTTGCCACCGAGAGCAGCCCGGATCAGAGTACGATTCCGGACATGCGCAGTGAGAGCCTTGGTGAACCACAGCAAGAGACACTCGCTCCTGAGCAGGAGCAAATCACAGTACCCGGTGCCGCGCCTGTAGCCGACCAAGCGACAGCTGAAACTCAAACGGCTCCGGCTCAAGCCGAACCCGCGGCTGAACGTCCCGCTCCGCTGGAAACGGAAGCCAGCAAGAATGCGGCTGCTGACGACGCGCCAGCCCCTGACAGCAGCAGTGAAAACGGTGAGCCTCCGCCAGCAGCGCCATCCCAGGCAGTAGCCACTCAGCCGGAGCAGACGCAGGCAGAGCCTGTCGCGGCGACAGCGGAACCAGGGTCTGCAGCTGAAACGCAACCCGAACCGCCCCCCGCAATCGCGCCGGATACTGAAGCAACACAGAAGCCCCCAGCCCCGCAGACCCGAGTGAAAGCAGAAGCAGAGCCACACCCGGACGAAGCTACTGGTAATGCAGAAGAAAAGCCGGAAACCGGTATGGCATCGCTGATCGATCGGCTGCGTTCATTCAAAAAGTTGCCCGAGCCGGTACGACGCTGGTCCAGGCGCGGCCTGATCTTTGCGCTCGGCCTCGTAGCCGGCTTCTGGCTGGCACTGCTGTTTTATCAGGGGCAGCTCGATGCGATCAGCTCACAGGCCCTGACACAGATGAAAAACAACCGTGAACTACGAGCCGCGTTTGAATCGCTGGAACTGGCTCACGCGCGCCAACAACAGGAACTGCAGGAACTGGAGCAGCTGCGCACGGCCTCAGAGCAACCCGTCAGAGAGCAACCATCTCCCGGCATAGAGTCGGCCAGTGCCCTGCGAGAGGCCAATCGCCCCGTCGACAACCTGACCCTGTTTCAGGATGAGCTTCAGGAAGGCGGTCGCGGTCCGCAAATGGCCGTCATTCCTGCCGGACGCTTCCGCATGGGCGATCTGCATGGTAACGGAGATGACAACGAGCGCCCGGTCCATGAAGTTCTCATCAGCAGCAGTTTTGCCCTGGCCCGTCATGAGGTCACCTTCGAGGAATATGACCGCTTTGCCAACGCAACCGGCCGTCCCCTGCCGGATGATGAAGGCTGGGGACGGGGCACCCGGCCGGTCATCAATGTCAGCTGGAATGATGCCAATGCCTACACCCGCTGGCTGGCCGAACAGACAGGACAACCCTATCGACTGCCGACAGAAGCCGAGTGGGAGTACAGCGCACGCGCAGGGACCGAATCGATTTACTGGTGGGGCAACCAGCCGGGCCAGGGATATGCCGTCTGTGATGGCTGTGACACCCAATGGGGTGGTCAGCAGACAGCCCCGGTCGGCTCGATGAAGCCCAACCCCTGGGGGCTGCATGACATGAGTGGTAATGTGGATGAATGGGTGCTGGATTGCTACCAGCCCGACTACAGCAACGCGCCGAATGATGGCAGCGCCACGCGCACCAGCGACTGCACACACAGAGTCATGCGCGGTGGCTCATGGTTTGACATTCCTCGGGTCGCTCGCCCGGCAAGCCGCTACCGTCACCCCGCCACCAGTTCCCGCAACAGCTGGGGATTCAGGGTTGCCCTGGATCTGCCGGCCAGCATGCAATAACAGGAGCCCCCATGATCATTCGACAACTCTCTCTGTCCACCGCTCTGGTCGGTGGCTTGCTTGTGAGCCCACTGGTACAGGCTGCCGACGAGATCAGTATTGCGGACGACAGCCGTACCCGTCTTGATCTCACGTTGTACCAGCAGAACCTCGCACTGGTTCAGGAACAGCGCAAGGTTCCGGCACTTCCGGCTGATACCCCGATTCTGCTGCAAGCCGTGAGCCCACAGATGCAGGCTCAAACGCTTAAACTGCGCGGTATGGGCCAGATTCTGGAGCAAAACCTGGAACAGGACCTGCTCAGTCTTGGCAGCCTGCTGCAGACGCAAATGGGCAAAACAATTACCCTCGCCCGCTTCAACCCCGTCACAGGGTCCGAAACACGCACCGAAGTGCGTCTGCTGCGTGTTGAAGGCAACACGGCACTGATAGCAAACGAAGCAGGAGAGATCGAAACCCTGCCTCTGCACCAGGGCCAGTGGCGACTGATTGTAAAACCGGACAGTCCCAACTATCAGTTACAGCCACGCCTTTCATTTCGCACCAAGGGCACCCGCAATGCGGCCGAAGCCGAAATCAGCTATCTGACACAAGGCCTCAGCTGGCAGATGGACTACCTGCTGACCCTCGACAGTGCTGGTGAACAGCTGGACCTGGAAGGCCTCGCCACTCTGAACAACCACAGCGGCCTGGCCTGGCCCCAGGCAAACATCAAGCTGCTGGCGGGACAGGTCAACCAGCCTCAACAGACTCGACCTGAAGTCATGCTGATGCGCTCGGCCGTAGCCGACATGAAAGGCAGCGGAGTTGAAACTGGATCGGTACAGGACTATCACCTCTACACCCTGCCCGGGCTACACAACCTGCAAGATCAGCAGCAGAAACAGGTACCCTTGATTCCAAACACCCAGCTGCCCGCAAGCATTCAATACACCTACGCACTTCAGGTGAACGCCCATCAACAGATGCCGCCACAGCTGGATCAGGCTCTGACTGAGCTGCATTTCACCGCACCGGCCACATCCGGATCACGCTTGCCCTTGCCCAGCGGACAGGCGCGAGTGTTCCGGCCTGATGCCGACGGCCAACTGCAGTTTGTGGGGGGCACTCAGGTACCTGCAACCGCCGCAGGCGAAAAGGTCAGAGTGATTATGGGTGAAGCCTTTGACTTGGGGATCGAGCAGGTCCAAACAGGCTTCAGAAAGGTATTTGAAGGCTATGAGGTGGAGTACCGGATCAGTGTGCGTAACCGCTCGGAACAGAGCAAACCTCTGGACCTGACTGCTCACTTTCCACTGCCGTTCAAGTTGACACTCACCAGCAAACCAACTACACAGGTCAGCGGTGCATCTGCCAGCTGGCAGATGGAAATCCCTGCCGAAAGTGAAGAGGAGCTGAGCTTCAGCGCGACTCTGACGACACGCTGAGCGCCTCGACCGAGGGCACCTGGTGCTGGCGCTGACGCCAGCAGTTGGCCCGCGCCGGGTCGATGGCAACACCCAGGGCGCCCTCTTCGTAAACCTCAATCATGCGTCGAATAGCCAGAGGATGAAGCTGTTCCGCCGCCTGGCGGTAGTAATGTAACGCCTTGCCGAGATCAGACGTGAAGTAATGCTCGAATCCATTCTCGAAGATTCTGCCCATTTGATACTGTGCCTTGGGATCACCGGCATCAGCCGCACGTTGCAGATAGATCCCACCCTGAATGCGGCTGGCCACATCTTCGCCGCGAAAGTGCAGCAGATGACCGTATACCGAAAGTGCCCGCTGGCTGCCATTGTCCGCAGCAAACCGGAACAGCCGCATGACCAGCCGGTGACGCTGACGGGACCGCTTGAACAGGGACAAATGAAACAGGCGATCTGCCAGCCAGGCGATCAAAGGTGCCAGTTGCCGCATCAGCCAATGCATATATACCCCCAAGGCATTAGAAATCGTATCTTTATACAGATATGAAAAAATCGTCTCACATTTTACCGCAGTCAGCGGTACACTGAACTATACCTGTTGTCAGCAAGCTTGGAGTAGCCTGCTGACCCTGATTCAAGCCGTCATGGAGTTGAAAAGCTGATGAATATTTATGAAGACAACGCGCTGACGATCGGCAACACACCGCTGGTACGACTCAAAAATCTCTGGCCAGCCGGCAATCTCTACGCCAAGATCGAATCGCGCAACCCGGCCGGATCGATCAAATGCCGCATCGGCGCCAGCATGATCTGGGCAGCAGAACAGGACGGCCGTCTGCAGCCCGGCATGACTCTGATTGAGCCGACCAGTGGCAATACCGGTATTGCGCTCGCATTTGTCGCAGCCGCGAAGGGCTACCGCTTGATGCTGACCATGCCATCCTCCATGTCGCTGGAGCGACGCAAACTGATGAAGACCCTTGGAGCCGAAATCGTGCTGACCGAACCGGCCAAGGGGATGAAAGGCGCAATCGAAAAAGCCCAACAACTGGTGGACGAAAACCCGGACAGCTTCCTGATGCTGCAGCAGTTCGAGAACCCGGCCAACCCGGACATCCATGAGAAAACCACCGGCCCGGAAATCTGGCGCGATACCGACGGCAAGATTGATATGCTGGTTGCCGGTGTCGGCACGGGTGGCACCTTGACTGGCATCTCACGCTATATCAAGCGCACTCAGGGCAAACAGATCATCAGCGTCGCAGTTGAACCTGTCGACTCCCCCGTGATTACGCAAACCCTGGCTGGTGATGAGGTCAAACCTGCTCCGCATAAAATTCAGGGTATTGGTGCCGGCTTTGTACCCAAGAACCTGGACCTTTCACTGGTCGACAAGGTTGAGCAGGTCAGCAATGAAGATGCGATCACAACCGCACGTGAGTTGATGCAGAAAGAAGGTATTCTGTGCGGTATTTCCTGTGGCGCCGCCCTGGCGGCAGCATTGCGTCAGGCAGAACTGGAAACCAATACAGGCAAACAGATTGTAGTCATTCTGCCTGATTCGGGTGAACGCTACCTGTCTTCAATTCTGTTTGAAGGCATGTTCAGCGATAACGAAACGGTGCAATAGCTCTCCTGACCACACCCAAACGAAAACTGCCGCACAAGGCGGCAGTTTCTCTTGCTGAATCGGGTGTCGATATCAGCTCATTAATTCGCGTACCTGCTGATGGCTCGGGAAAGTGCTAAGGTCGCGTACAGTGACACTGCGGTCACTGCTGCGGGTTACGATATAAGAGCTTGGCTTGCGTGCGGTGCCCTTGTACACGCCGCTGACAACGAAATTTTCGCCATCCACACCCAGAATGGCGATAGTCCGCTCTTCTGCCTTTACCTGAATATCCATGCTCTTCCTCCTGTTGGTTTTATTTTGTAGTTTTATTACAATAAGCATAGCCTAATGGCGGAATATAACAAGTGCGTGAGGCTTTCTTTGTCATTTGATGACAAAGAGAGGACAGCGGAAATGAAACAGCCTTTCCGGTCGGGAAAGGCTGTTTCAGGTCACGCAGGAAGAGATATGGGAAGGGGGCTAGAGATAGGCCGCCAGCTCCTCCTTGAGTAGATCCAGCTCATTCTGAGCCTTCTGACGTGCTTTTTTCTTCAACGCTTCAACTTCAGCCGACTTTTCAGCGACCAATGCTACCGCTGCAGCGGTCTTGTCTTCAGCCTGTTCCACTTGCTCCAGCAGGGGACGAATCTGCATCAGGATGGCACGACGGCGCCCTTCCTCGACACGGGCAATCTCTTCTTCACTCTTTTCCTTTTCTTTCGCCACTTTCTGCTGCTGTGTAGTGCTGGTATCGGTCAGTGAACGGATACCGACGGCATGGCGCACCTTGTCGAGAAACGGAGTTGCATATTCCCGCGCACGCTCAGCGCCTTTGAGCAGTACCGCTTCCACTTCACCCAGGTCATTCATCAGTTCGTTGTAACGGGCACGCGGCGAAGACAGCTGGGCGTCCAGGTACTCGAAGAGTTCAGTTTTGGCAGCCCCCCAGCCGATCCCGTCGATAAACCGCTGACGCATGGCGGCACTTTCCGCTTCGGTCGCAAAACAGCGATAGAGGTGCATCAGGGTATTGTCCGGATCTTTGGGTTCACCCGGCTCACGGGTATCGGTCACGATCTGATTGATCAGCCTGCGCAGCTCATCTGACGAACAGAACAATGGAATGGTGTTGTTATAGCTCTTGGACATCTTGCGGCCGTCCAGCCCCGGAATCAGCTGAGTTTCTTCATCCACCTGCGCCTGCGGCAGGGTGAACAGGGGCTCAAACTGATGGTTGAATCGACCGGCGATATCACGCGCCATCTCGATATGCTGCACCTGATCCTTGCCCACCGGGATAGTGTCGGCATTGAACATGAGGATGTCGGCGGCCATCAATATCGGATAGCTGAACAGACCCATGGTGACACCGTCATCCAGGTCTTCCTTACCGGCCTCACGGTTGGCATCCACCGAGGCCTTGTAAGCATGGGCACGGTTCATCAGCCCTTTGGAGGTCTGGCAGGTCAGAATCCAGGTCAGCTCTGTGATTTCAGGAATGTCGGTCTGACGGTAGAAAGTCGCCTTATTGGTGTCCAGCCCCAATGCCAGCCAAGTTGCCGCAATTTCACGGGTGGAACGCGCGACCCGGTCAGGCTCCTGGCACTTGATCAGCGCATGGAAATCAGCCAGAAAGAAGTAGCTGTTGAAAGCGGGGTTTTCGCTCGCTTCAATGGCGGGCTTGATGGCGCCCAGATAGTTACCAATATGCGGGGTACCGGTGGTGGTAATACCGGTCAGAACGGTCTGTTTGCTCATTGCGTACTCGTCAGTCGGTCTGTCCTAAAACGCTATGATACACAACTTGTTAAGTCGCTGCCGCTCAGAATGCGTTGAGAAGCTTGCAAGCCTATGTTATCGCTGTCATTGCCAGAACAACGATTCGACTCGACACAAAACCAACCAAAATAGTCAGGTTTTGACAATCCTGCAGGCTTGACCATAATGGAGACAGATACGGCTACGTCTGATATTGCCACAGGAGGTTTACATGGATACATCCGCTCACACCTTCAGCGCCCTGTTCGAACAGCTCGGCCTGCCGGCAGACAATGACTCAATTGAGCAGTTTATTCGCACCCACCGGCTGTTCAGCAGCGAGATTCAGCTGCATGAGGCGTCATTCTGGAACGAAACCCAGGCCGAGTTTCTGCGCGAAGCGATCAGCAGTGATTCCGATTGGGCTGAAATAGTTGACGAACTGAACAACAGCCTGCATTAATTCCCTTTTAGATCCGCCGGGGCCGGTCAGGTGCGGCCCCTTCTCTTTTATTGTGCAAGGTAGACCCAACTCATGCTGACACTGGTTTCACCAGCCAAAACGCTTGATTATGAATCCCCTCTCGCTACCGATACCTACACCCAGCCACGCTTTACCGAGCAGTCACAACAGCTGATCGAGACACTGCGTCAGCTTTCGGTTCAGGATGTTGCCGAGCTGATGAAACTCAGTGACAAGCTGGCCAGTCTTAATGTGGCACGCTACCAGAGCTGGGAGCCCAAACATACGCCGGACAATGCCCGCCCCGCCGTATTGGCTTTCAAGGGAGATGTGTACACCGGTCTGGATGCCGAGAGCTTCAGCGAGGCTGACTTCAGCTTCGCACAGCAGCATCTGCGCATTCTGTCAGGCCTGTATGGCGTGTTGCGTCCGCTGGATCTGCTGGAGCCCTACCGCCTGGAGATGGGAACTCGACTGAAAACCGCTTCTGGCGACAACCTTTACCAGTTCTGGGGCGAACGCATTACCGCCGCACTGAACGAGGAATTGAAAACATCCGATGACGTAGTGGTCAACCTGGCGTCAAATGAATACTTCAAGTCGGTACAGCCCAAGGCGCTCAACGCCCGACTGATCACCCCGGTATTCAAGGATTTCAAGAACGGTCAATACAAGATCATCAGTTTCTATGCCAAAAAGGCACGCGGCCTGATGAGCCGTTACATCATCCAGAATCGCATCGATGCGCCTGAAGCGATCAAGGCGTTTGATCTGGAGGGGTATTATTTCAGCCAGGAACAAAGCAAGGGCGATACCTGGGTATTCCTGCGAGATGAAGTGCCCGCCAGCTGAGCCGCTGCCCGCCCGCCACGGTGGCGAGCGGGCTGAGCGCTATTTGGCCGAGCTGACTTCAAACGCGCCCACCAGCTGTTGCAGCTTGGCTGCCGTTCCCTTGACCTGATCTGAGCTTAACTGCAACTCTCCCACCGCCTGATGCATGCGTGTGGTGATCTCAGCGACAGATCGAGCATGGCCACCGTGCTCTTGGCTGTGACGGTCGATGTGCTTGATGATATCAAACATCTGCGCCACGCTGTCATGCAGCTCCGTGTTATCCGAAGTGGACTGCTCCGCCAGCTGCAGACTGCGATCCACGTCTTCCACACCGGCCTCCATGAAACGTACTGCGTCGACACTCTCTTTCTGAATCCGCTCGATACGGGCACTGATCTCATGCGCGGCGGTTTCAGTTCGCGCTGCGAGCGCCCTGACTTCATCGGCTACCACCGAGAATCCACGCCCATGTTCGCCTGCACGTGCCGCTTCAATGGCCGCATTGAGTGCCAGCAGATTGGTCTGGGCCGTGATATCCGTGATCAGTGCTACCATTTCGTCGATCTCAACCGTGCGCTGGTTCAGCGCCTGTACTCGCCTCGCGGAGGTCTGGACGATATCGCGAATCGCCTGCGTACCCGAGCGTACCGACTCGAACTGTTCTCGCGCCTTGGCGACAACCTCCTCCATGGCAGACTTCATGACCTCAGCCGTACCGGAGGCCTGACTGATCGCCACCAGTTGTGACTCCACCAGGCTCAACATGGTCTCGGCGGCTTCATCAACCGAGGTTGCGGAATCCAGTGCAATGCGGTTGCGCGCCTGCATGGTCTGGCTGTTTTCACCCACATCATCGGCAGCCCTAATCACCTGCGCCACAATGCCATCCAGATTATCCACGAAGCTGTTGATCCAACGGGCCATATCACCGGTTTCATCCGCCACGATGTGGTCACTGCTCAGTCGCTGACTCAGGTTGCCCTGCCCTTCCGCCAGATTTCGGATCACTTCGGTCATCGCCCCCAATCGGTGCGACAGGGGACGTATGCCCACTTGCCAGAACAGCATTACCGACAGCATCACAAACACAAAGTTGAGCAACATGCCCGGCAGTGCCGGCAGATTCAGCCAATACTGCAGACCGTAACTGGCGCCAAGCCCCACTGCCAGCGACCCCGACAAGCTGGTCATCATGCGCACACTGAGCGAACGACGGCGATAGACCTCTTCCAGATCGGATTCACACATCATGCCCCACCGATCCTGCGAGCCCGGCATGCTGAAGGTCACTCCCTTACCGATCACGGGGATGTGGCGATAATCGGAATAGCCCGGGTAGGCCACAAACAGATTTCCACCCTTGCGGATCGTCTCCCGAACACCGGGGTGCAACTGACCAGTGGCGGGATCAGTGAAACGGATTTCGAATTCAGTATGACGGTTAACCTTTACGGTTCCCCAGGCGGTATGAATTCCGCTTTTGAGATTTTCACCGTGACTAAAGGTGCCATCTTCAAAGCGAGAACGCGACAGCGCCGTTCCCGCTTCGATAGTGGGATCAAACCGCGACTCCACCATGAACAGGTAGTTATCGCCGGACTCCGGAAAGATGTGGCCCGCCTCTCGCTGTATCAGGTCACCCAGCACATCGTTGGGCACACGGGCACACAGTGCGCCCACGACAACGCCATCCTGTTTAACCGGCTGATAGAACATCAATGTCACTTCGTCATGGAAGCGAGAAGAGCTGGCACCCAACTCAAGCGTCACCGGGTCGATATAGGGGCCGTGCAGAAAAGGAGCCTGCAGGCCAGCGTTGACCGCTTTTGAGTTCAGGTCCTGACAGCCTGTACGAGCCGCTGCTGTCGAACAAGTTACTCGGCCTTCCAGATCGATCAATGCCAGCTCTGAAAGATCCTGGGCCTGGCGTCGTTTGTGCTCCAGTAGCGCCCTGTCACAGTCCGGAAAAGACTCACCCACTTGCTGCGCCAGATCGGCCAGCATATCCCACTTGGCCTGGGCCCAGCCGGTGAGCAGTCTGACGCGTATTTCCGCGATGCTTTCAAAGGTTTGCTCCACCACCGGCAAAGTCCGACGGTTGAGCCAGCAGGCACGGCGCATGGCCAACTTTCCGGTCGGCCCGAACCAGGGCAGCCAGTGACGTTCAGCAGCTGACAACTGCATTGCGGTGCTTTTCAGAACGGCCATTTACAACTCTCCAGACAAAACAACAGAATGACCGGAGCAAAAAACGCGCCAAAAAAACAGTGCAGAATGGGATCAAAGAATCACTCATGTGATCCATAAAAGTGCAGAGAGTGCCTAAAGAGGTGCAGATGCACCTTGAAGGTGCATCTGACAAACCGGTGGCACAGGGGCCATCGGCAGAAGGGCGTTACGCGTTCGGCTGCTCGATACCGACAATCTTCCAGTCACTGCCGTCAGTTGTCATATCGCGATTGAGATGCCAGATTTCGCTGAACTCACTGGTCGGCTGGCCCGACTCGGCAATCCAGCCATAGAAGTGAATACTGGCAACCACATGGTCACCGTTGTCGATGAAGTTCACCAACTCGGCCATCACCGAATCAACTTCGGTATGCTGCTGCTCAGGCAGTTTGGCACGTTCCTGCTGCAGCGCCGCGAACATCTCGTCAGACATGTAGTCGCGAATCTCATCCCAGTTCTGGCTGTCCCAGGCGGTCTGTAGATTCATGAAGTGGCTGCGGGCACCCTCGACAAAGGCTCGCTCGTTGAACCACTGCGGCAGATTCAGTTCGGCCGGGGCAAAGTCGGAACCGGTACTGGCCCCTGCAGAGGCCAGCATAACCGGAGCAGCCGGCTCAGGCTGCGGTGCCTGGCGTGCCATGGCACCATCGGGCATGGCATAGGCGGGCTGCTGCCGTTGCGCCTGCGCACGCTTGCTGCTGAACAGCTTGAACAGTATGAACCCGACCCCGGCCAGCAACAGAATATCCATCAGCTGAATGCCTTCAAACGCACCGCCCATGAACAGCGCTGCCAGCAGACCACCCGCCAGCAGACCACCCATCATGCCACCCAGACCGCTGCGTGCTCCGGCGGTTTTGGTGGGCGACGTGGGAGCAGCGGCCTGCTCTTTCGCGGGGGCAGGTGCGACCCGCTTGGGTGTCGTGTAGCTTTTGCCAAAGCTTGAACCGCCGCCAAGGCGTTTGGCCTCCGCTTCCTGCGGCATCAGCATAAAGCCAAGCAGCAACGCAAAGCAGGTGGTCATCAATGTTTTCATCGAGTCTCCTCAAACAGATTTTCGTAACCGACGCAGGGATTGCGCCAGTATCGCTATATACAAGCCGGAAAAGATCAGTAGTACACCGGTAAGGTGGTACCAGCCCAGTCTTTCACCGAGAAAAACAGTTGCCAGCAGCAGGCCGAACATCGGCATCAGGTGAATGAACAACCCCGCCGTGGCCGCGCCAAGCCGTTCAACTCCGTAATTCCAGAACAGGAACGACAGGATCGACGGAAAGATCGCCATATAGATCACGGTCCAGACAAAGGGTTCCGTTAATTTGAAGGCTGTACTGCCCCCCTGTTCCCAAAGCATGAACGGAAACAATACGACGACCCCCACCAGCACGGAAAAACCAAAGAACGTAAAACCATCCAGCGCAGCCGGCTTCCAGCGCAGGCTGAGGGTATAAAGCGACCAGCTGAGCATGGCCAGGAAGATCCACAGATCACCTCGATTGAAATCGAACGCAGCCATCACTTCCAGGCTGCCGCGACTGACCAGCACCAATACCCCGCCGAGTGACAGCGCCACGCCCAGCCATTGTCTGGGGCTGGCCGGCTCACGCAGAAACAGCGCCCCCAGTAACAGGATAACTACCGGCACTGCGGACTGCATCAACATGGCATTGGATGCCTGGGTATGCTGCACGCCGAAATATACCAGTGTATTGAAGCAGCCCACACCCAGAATGCCCTGCACCGTGAGCAACGGCAGATTGTCCCGCAGCACCTGACGCAACCGCCAGGCTCGCCCAAGCCACCAGGGGGCGATGATCAGCAGTGCCAGAGTCCAGCGCAGAAACGCCAGCGTAAACGGCTGCAGATCGAGGTGAATGGCACGGGCCAGCACGAAGTTGCCTGCCCAAAACAGGGTGGTCAGTACAAGCAGTAGATAAGGCATCAGAGGGCTTCCCGCTCCTGTCGCCGCAGTAATCGAGCCAGCAGACTGTGGGGCGGATCCTCGCCCGTGATCACGTAATACAGCACGTTGTAGTTGTTCACCGTCCACTCCATCTGGCGCAATACATTACCAAGCCCACAGCAGAGAATTTCGTCTCCCTCCTTCAGCTCGGTCAGCTCACCCGGGAGTATACGGACTCCATCAGCGTTACGCAGCAGCAGCGCAAAACAGGGCAGCAGCTTGTCCCGTTGCCGTGGGTTGCGGTACAACACCCGCAGCGGAACACTGTGTCCCTGCTGCAGCATATTGACGACAGCCGGCGACTCCTCAGAATCAATCCGGACTGACCAGCTGTCGAGCTCATCATCTCCCACTGTGTTGCTCATGCGATTGAGCAGCTCATGTGACCAAACATTGCTTTCCTGCTGCAGATGCTGCAAAAACTCCGACAACAGCGGGGTTTTCAGCTGCGCCAGTATCCGATTGGCAATGATTCGCCCCGGCTCCATGACATAGTCACAGCGGGAGTGACGAAACACCAGCGCATTCTGATGCAGATTCTGTCGCACGACTGTGGTCAGTTTCGGATTGAGTTCACGCGCTGTCATGATAATGGAGAGGTTATCGGTATCACTGTCAGTACCGGCAATGATGCCTACGGCGCTTTCCACACCGGCTTCAATCAGAGTATGTGCCTCGGTCCCCACCCCGACCACAGCTCCCTCAAGCGGGGTAACGCTGTCATGGTCTGGGTCGATGATGGTCATATCCATTCCCTCTGCCGCAAACGCGGCTGCCAGCGCCCGGCCAAAGCGACCATAACCACAGATAATCCAGCGTCCTTCCGCATGCTTGTACGCACTGGAGAGTTTGCGGTGACGAGGATTCATCAGCCAGTCATACACCAGGTGCTTGTGCGGAGATCGTGCCGCCAATGCCAGATAGTCCGCATAGGCACGGAAAGGATCAACAATCATGTCGGTGCCGAACGAGGCCATGTTGGCGGTGGTCAGATCCGAGTTGGTACGGGTAATGACCTGGCGCTTGGGGACCAGCAGCTTACTGGCGATGGCAACGGCCAGATTCACCCTGTCGTGGTTGGTAAGCGCCAGGACCCCGACACATCTGGGGTGCTGCAGACCTGCGTGATCCAGCACATCCGGCAAGGACGCATCAGCGCAGAGTGCTGGCACCGGGGTTACAAGATTATCCAGCTCAAGAGCGTCAATTCGATCCTGATCAACATCGATAACGACTACACGTATACCTCTTTTTACCAGCCGCCTCACCAACAACCGCCCGGTCACACCATAGCCACACACCAGATAAAACGGCTCCTGCAGATCGCGCACCTGACTTCTGAAGCCGCGCAGCCGCATCAGGCGGCCGAACATGGGCTCCTGCAGTACGGCCAACATGGTACCGATGCCATACAGCCAGGTGATGACCGTTGCATAGATGGTAAAGGTGACCCACATCCGTTGTGCATCGGTGAATTCGTATGGAATCTCGCCAAAACCGATGGTCGTGCCCATATAGGACACGAAATAGAAGGCATGGAAGAAATCCATGTACCAGACATTGCCATCGGCATCCTGGCCGGGAATCAAGGTCATGCCGAAAATCGACACCGCATACACGCTGATCAGCGTGATCAACGGCGCCCGCAGTCGGCGCAGGAACAGAAACAGCAGGTTGTTCATGCGCTCAGCGCCGTACCAACGCGGTTTCAACCACCAGCAGCACCGCCGAGATCACGTTGGCCACCAGCGCCCCCGCCGCAAACGAGACCACACTGGCCATCAGTTTGGGTGTCATGCCACTGGCGGCCATCTGTTCTCCATACCCCCAGATGCCGGCGGCGATGATCAACTGCAGATCAGCAACCAGACTGGTTGCCAGCATCAAAGCACCCAGATGGGTACGATCACCGAACTTGAGGACGGTACAGATCAGACTTACTACCAAGGCAGCAAACAGCTCAAACACATCATGGTGTTTTATGTTGTCGATCTCACCCAACACAAAACCGAAGTTCAGTGTCAGCGCCAGTACAATAAAAAACGCGAAGATTACCTTTTCCCGGTTCATGGGTATTCCTTGAAAGTCAGTGTTCCAGTCGGATTGCACTTGGCACCCGTATAAACGCATCATAGCGAATGCTGCACGGGAATCGAACCAATTTACCCCTGCGCAGTCGTAGATGGCAGACATTCACCCGATCAGTTTCCAACGAGGTCACATGCAGTCACTTTTCCGTTTCCAATTCAGCAAGGCCTTGATGCTGCTGGCCATGCTGCTGTTGAGCCTGACGGTACAGGCTGAAATCATTCAGAGCACGCTCGACACTCGATCATACCGACAGTTTGAACTCGACAATGGCCTGAACGTGATTCTGGTGTCCGACCCTGATGCCGATAAGGCAGCCGTATCGATGAATGTCGGAGTGGGCTCAAATGCCAACCCATCCGACCGACCAGGGCTGGCGCATTTCCTTGAACACATGCTGTTCCTGGGTACCGAAAAGTATCCTGAAGCAGGCAGCTACCAGTCCTTCATCAGCTCCCATGGCGGCAGTCACAACGCCTTTACCGCCTACGAAAACACCAACTACTTCTTCAGCGTGGAGGCTTCGGCCCTGCCTGGTGCACTGGACCGCTTTGCCCAGTTTTTCATAGCGCCGCTGTTCAGCCCTGAATACGTGGACCGGGAACGGCATGCCGTTGAGTCTGAGTTTCAGGCCAAGCGCCGTGACGACAGCCGACGCAGTTTCGAAGCCAGCAAGCAGGTATTGAACCCGGAGCATCACTACAGCCGTTTTGCCGTCGGCAATCTGAAAACCCTGTCCAACACCAGCGACAGTGAAATCCGTGATGCACTGATCCGCTTCTATGAGCGCTATTACTCCGCCAATCTGATGACGCTTGCCGTCCTCGGCACCGAGTCACTGGATACACTGGAACAACAGGTCAGGAAAGATTTCGCGGCCGTACCCAACCGCAATGCCAAACCTTTTGTTGACACGGCACCACTGTTCGAAGCCGATCGTTTGCCGGCGCAGCTCAATATCGAAACATTGCGCGATACGCGCCAGCTTAGCCTGAGCTTCCCCATGCCGTCCTACCGTGAGTATTGGCAGCAGAAGCCTCTTTACTACCTGAGTAGCCTGATTGGATACGAAGGCAAGGGCAGCCTGCTGAGTTATCTGAAGCAGGCCGGCCTTGCCCGTGGCCTGTCGGCCTATCCCGCACTTGATCTGCCCGACAGTGCCATGCTGCGCATTCAGGTCGACCTGACCGAGCAGGGCCGGGAGCAGATCGACCATGTCACCGCGTCGATATTCAGCTTTATCGAGCTGCTGCGCCGAGACGGCATCGACCCTGATCTGTACCGTGAAGAGCAGCAACTGGCCGAGGTGCAGTTCCGTTTCAGAGACAAGCTGGACCCAACTCACCTGGTGATGCAGCTGTCGCAGGCCGCCGACCGCTACCCCACCGAATACCTGCTCAAGGGCGACTATCATCTTGGCGAGTTCGATGCTGAACTGATCAGCCGCTATCTTGATCGCATGATACCCAACAACCTGCTTCTCACACTGGAAGGAAAAGGTCTGAAGACCGAGCAGATCGAGCCGCTTTACAACACCGCCTACGGTATTGATACGATCGCACCCGAACGCCTCCAGCGCTGGCGTGAGCCAGCTGTACTGGATCAACTGCAGGTGCGTGGTCGTAATCCGTTTATCGCCTCCGACTTCAGCCTGATTGACAGCGCGAATCAGACAACTCCTCAGGAAGCATGGTCTGAGCCCGGCGCTCGCCTATGGCATTTGCCCGACAGTGATTTTGAGCGTCCAAGGGCAGACTTCTACTTCACTCTGCTCTCACCTGTTGCCAACCAGGGGCCTGAGCAGGCACTGCTGGCCAGCCTTTATACCCGCATGGTGGAAGATCAGCTCAACGAAACGCTGTACGACGCATCCCTTGCAGGCCTGTCCGCGAGCATCTATCCGCACCAGCGTGGCATCAGCCTGCGCCTGTCCGGTTTCAATGACAAACAGGCGCTGTTGCTCGAAAAAATTCTGCGGGCGTTGCGCCAGCCATCCCTCGAACAGGCTCGCTTTGACCGCATCAAGCGCCAGCTGCATGAACAACTCAATAACAGCCTGAAAGACAAGCCTTATAATCTGGCTTTCGATCAGCTCTATACACGATTGATGCGAAGCTGGTCCACCGAGCAGAAGTTGGCCAAACTGGAATCCCTCTCGCTGAGCGACCTGGAAAAATTCTACCCACTCCTGTTGCAGCCGGCAGAACTGAGTCTGCTTGCGCATGGCAACCTGAGCCGTGACCAGGCGATCGAAATGGCCCGCAGTGTCCGCAAACAGCTTCAGTCCAACAATTCCCCCTGGCAAGCAGTGCCTGTCGAGGTTGTACAGCTGCCTAAAAACGAGTTTCTGATCGGCAACCTTGAAACCGAACATCATGACTCCACCGCCCTGCTCTATCTTCAGGGACCCGATGAAAGTCTGAAAACACGGGCCGCGACTGCGCTGATCAACGAGATCATCAGTACACCGTTCTACACCAGTCTGCGGACAGAGAAGCAGTTCGGTTACATCGTTTCCAGCCAGTTCATGCCTCTGCGCGAGCGGGCCGGGGTAGCGCTAGTCGTTCAGTCACCCAACACGGACCCTATCCAGTTGCACGGTGAATACAAGTTATTCCTGCAACAGATGCTGGAGCAGTTGATCACCATGCCACAGGAGGAGTTGGATCGTTATCGCCAGAGCCTGCTAAGCCGGATCAACCAGCAGGACAATGACCTTCGCACACGCAGCGACCGACTCTGGCGTGAGATTGACCGGGGCAATCATGATTTTGATACCCGCGAGCAATTGAGCGAGATTACCCGCGAGCTGAGCCGGGCAGACCTGTTGCAGACTATGGAGCAGCTGCTGCAGCGACAACTGCTGATACGCAGCTTCGGCAGCTCGGTTGAGCATGAAATCAGTTCGGAAGCGATGCAGGATAGTGCCGAACGGCTGGATACACTCAAGCAGGAGCAGCTGGGTGCAACGTTGCCCTACCCCGGGTCAGGCAGCTGAATCAGCTCCACATCGGGCTCGGGCTGCGGCTCGGGCTCCGATTGTGCCGGCACCTCAATGAAGGTTCGACCCGGCCCGAGAACCTCAAGCCCGGGCTCCTCAGTGCCTGACTCCGCTTCGGTAATAACCTCCAGCTCATCATCACGCCCGCTCCACTCCGAGTCACCGCTATGGTCATCGCCCAGATAGACCCCGGGGATCGCCTTGACCTCATCGGTGCAGACCCGCTCAAACACACAGCGCTGAATCGCGGCATCCAGCCGGATCTGGTCAAATACCAGGTCTTCGCCCCGCAGTACTACCTCAACCTGAGGCGCTACCACAACCTCCTGCACCGGCGGCGGATCGGAAGGGTAAACAAGCTGTACCGGCGGCAGCGACGTTTCCCGGTTGGAGAAAGCCACCTCACGCATGCTTTCCCGGTCATAGTCTCCCCTGGCCATCCCTTCGTAGGCATCACGCCCATGAACCTGGCCGCCACTGTAGCGGTCTACCCGGGTCACATCGTAGGGAAGTGGCTGCCTTTCAGCTGCTGCCGGCTGCAGGCAACCGAGTACCAGCAGCAGGCCACTAGAAATACTCGCCCGGGTAGATCGATTCGGCATAGAGTGCCAACTCCTCCAGAATGTGACGGTCCCGCTCCGACAGAGTGCCGGACTGGGCTATTTCATTCATCTCATTGAACAGCTGAGGCAGACTGTAACAGCCGGCGTCGCCCTGCAGCAGTTTACGGCTGCGATATTCTTCCCAGCGCACCGCTTCTTCTTCGGTCAGCGTGTACTCAAAGTTACGTGCCTTGTAACGCAGCAGCATCTCTTCCAGCCGCGGGTCCTGAAACGGCAATTGCAGCCCGGCCAGCGCGTCCGGTTCGGACTCACGTACCTGTTCCATCAACGCCCGGTCGTGGTCCGAGAAAAAGCCGCCACTGTACAGCATGTGGTCAGGATCACCATCGGCTTCAGGCATTGATGAGTTAAATATATCGGCCACCTTGGCGGCCACTCCAGTTTCATTTCGCAGCATCTGCAGGTGACGACGGCAGATGTCCCCGTCTATCTTCAGCCGTTCGGCCTCCACGGCCGTGAGCATCCCTGCCGGAGCAATAATCGGACACTTGTTGGCCAGCACCTGTTTGAGTGCCAGTTGAGGGGCATCTGCCGGCAGTTCGTCACGCCGGGTGTACATCAGCGTCTGCAGTGAGGCCACGTCAAGATCAAACAAAGGCGTTGGATCGACGCGCAGGTCCCACACCAACGTGCTGTTGCGATTGCTCGGATGCGAAGCCAGCGGTGCAACGATGGCGGCATTGCCCCACTCTGCCGGATATTTGGAGGAGATGTGCAACACCGGTTTCATCCTGGCCACATCCAGTTGAGCCTGAATCGCACGCTTGCCACGGTTTTGCAGTACATAATTGAACAGCTTGGGCTGCCGCTCCTTGACCAGTTTGGCAACCGCAATGGTGGCATACACGTCCGACAGTGCATCGTGTGCACTGCCATGGTCGATGCCATTGGCACGGGTCAAATCTTCCAGCCGCATGCTCGGGCGACCATCCTCGTACAGAGGCCACTCAATTCCTTCCGGCCGCAGCGCGCGTGTCAGCCGTAACATGTCGATGATATCCCAGCGTGAGCAACCGTTTTGCCATTCACGAGCATAGGGGTCATAAAAATTGCGATACAGTGTGAAGCGCGTGATCTCATCATCGAAGCGAATACTGTTGTACCCCACCCCGCAGGTACCAGGGCGGGCCAACTCGGCATGAATGCGTGCGATGAACTCGGCTTCGGTCACCCCCTCTTTCAATGCGGTTTGGGGCGTCAGGCCGGTGACCAGACAGGCTCTGGGATGTGGTAGCACATCCTCGGAGGGGCGACAGTAGAGCATTACCGGCTCATCGATAATGTTGAAGTCCGCATCGGTTCGGACACCGGCAAACTGCAGCGGGCGATCCCGCGCCGGATCAATACCGGTGGTTTCGTAGTCGTGCCAGAAGAAGGTTTCGGGGGTCTGCGCCGCCATTGGAGGTATATCTCGACTTTTTGTAGGGGTAATGGTTAGATCAGCCTATCGATCAGATTAACATTTCAACACTCAGGGATCATCTGCATGCTGACCGACACTCAGGATATGGACACTCAATGCCCCTGTGGCTCCGGCAAACCTTTTGCTTTCTGTTGCGAGCCTGCCATCAGTGGCCGCAAGCCCGCCGCAACCGCCGAAGCCCTGATGCGCTCACGCTATACCGCTTTTGCCATTGGTGCAGTGGACTATCTGGTGCAAACGACGGCCGCAGCCAAGCGCTCGCCACAGGATGCCGAGTTGTTGGCCGAACAGACCCAGATCACCACCTGGACCGGCCTAGAGATTGTCACCACGGAAGCGGGACAAACAAATGACGAAACAGGTCTGGTCGAGTTCAAGGCTGCGTTTGAGAGCCCAGAAGGCGGTGCCATCCTGCATGAACGCTCCCGTTTCGAGCGTGAGTCCGGGCTTTGGGTCTATCTGGATGGTGAAGTTGAACTGATCCCCAGCTGAGAACATCTGTCTAAACTTCCACCAGCTTTGGCCGATATGATTCCTGTCACCAGAGGAGTCCGGTCATGCAGATCCAAAGTCACAACCTGCAACTTGCCAGCGAGCGCAACTACAACCGCAGCGAAGAACAGCATGAGCAGCTGCGTATCGGTCGAGTCAGCCAGGACCCCGTAACCGGTGCACGCCAGGTCGACACTCTGTTCGAGGCCAGTCACATCGAGCGCCGTGAGTTGCTGACCTATTCGGCAGGCTTGGCCATGAATGCCAAAAACAGCAATAACGAGCCGGCATCACCCGTAGCAGCACTGACTCGTGGCACTCCGCTTGAATCAACGACCGAAACCGCTCCCCCAGAGGCGCCCTTCGAATTACGCCTTGAGGCCTCAGACCAGTTGAAGCTTGAGCTGATCACCCGACTGCACAAGGCGATCACCGGCAAGGACATTCGCCTGCAATTGATCGATCCTGCGTCTCTTCAGCACGCAAGCGGCCCTGAAATCAGTGCCCCCAACCAGGCAAAACCGGCAGCAGATACACCTGAAACACCTGCAGAACCACAAGTCGGCCTTGAATACCAACGCCACAGCCGCATCCATGAGCAGGAGTCCACCCGTTTCGAGGCCAATGGACAGGTCATCACCCGCGATGGCCGTCGTATCGATATCAACCTGTCTCTGCAGATGGCGCGCTCGATTACGCAGGAAGAGCACGAAATTCTGCGCATCGGCGCTCGTCTGTCAGACCCACTGGTGATCAACTTTGACGGTGATGCGGCCCAGCTGAGCCAAACCCGGTTTGAATTTGACCTGGATCTGGACGGGCAAGCTGATCAGGTACCGACTCTGGCGGGAAACCGTGCATTTCTTGCACTCGATCAAAACTCCGACGGCGTAATAAATGATGGATCGGAGCTTTTTGGCGCTCGATCCGGCAACGGCTTTGCGGAATTGGCCCAATTTGACGAAGATGGCAACGGTTTTATTGATGCTGGTGACAGTGTCTTTTCCCGCCTTCGGCTCTGGTCACCGGGTGCAGAAGGACAGGGCTCACTGATGACACTGGCCAGCCAGAACATCGGCGCAATCTGGCTCAACGCCGCTGATACCGAGTTTTCTCTGACGTCGGGCATGACAGAAAGCCGACTTGGAGTGATCCGTTCAAGCAGCATTTTCCTATCAGAAGATGGCCGGGTTGGCACTGTTCAACACGTTGATCTGAGTATCTGAAAAAATTTGTCCTCAGATATTGTCCGTATTCAGCATCTGTCAAGGCTTTTCCTTGCACTACCCTGACCGGTAGAATAGGCGCCCGCCCGCTCATCTGCATGAAAATGGATGCCGGGACTCTTCTCCGGTAGTGGTGACTGATGTTTGCAAACCTGTTCAAGCCAAGATGGCGTCATTCAGATCCTGAAGTGCGCTTAAGTGCCGTCAGCAAACTATGTCCGGACCAGCCTGACCAAGCCAGAATCCTGTGTCAGCTGGCACTGCATGACGACAACCGCCAGGTCCGTATAGTAGCGGTTGGACGTCTGAGTGACACGGACTCCCTGCTAGACGTGCTATCGCACTCCTCCGACCCTGAAGTCCGTGAACAGGCAGGGCTGCGCGTCAGCGAATGCCTGAACGGTGAAGGCTCCGACAGCCTGAGCGAACTGCTCAGGCGACTTGACGATGCCGATACCCGTACCCAAATTATCATCAATGTCAGCAGCGAACAGTTGCAGCAAAGCGCCCTCAACTGCATAGATGACGAAGCCGTGCTGATGCAGGTGGCTCTGCATGCCCGCCTGGCTACCATGCGCCGTGAAGCGGCCGAGCGCGTAGAGCGAGCCGACCTGCTGGAAAACCTGCAGCGTCAGAGTCGTGGCCGTGACAAAACCGTACACCGCATCAGCCGCGACAAGCTGAACCGCTTGCGCGAACAGGCCCGACTTGAAACCGAACATGCCAAACGGCGCACCCAACTGCTGCAACAACTTGAACAGCTTGCCGTGGGAGCCGACCTGCAGTTCTTGCATGCCCGCTCTCAAGCGTTGTCGCAGGAGTGGCAGCAACTGCCGGCTGCCGATAATGACAGCAACCGCCTCTTTACACAGTGGATCGAGCAGATACAGGCCCGACTTGAGGCCGCAGCAGAAGCGGAGCGACAGGAGCAGGAACAACTCAAACAGCAGGAGCTGGACCGGCACGCGTCACATGAGCTACTGGCAGAACTGGAAGCATTGGTTGCCGGCGATATAATTGAGGCAGAGGCCCTGCAGGGCCTGCAGCATCAATGGGATGAATTGAACAGCCGTTACGAACCCGCCAGCGAACAGCGTCAACAGTGGCAAAGCCTCAGCCAAAACGCCGAACACTGCATGGCGGCAAGTGAACGGCTGCAACAACAAAGTCCACATATTGAATCGCTGCTGCAACAACAGGATAGCAGCCCGGAACAAAAACTGCGCCGGGCTCAGCGCCTGCTGCGCTCAGTCGAGTGGCCCGACTCACGCCCGCTGCCAACGCTGCTTCAGTCGCTGAAGGAGCTGATCACACAGCTGCAGCAGACAGTTAAACAGATAAATGCGCAATCCAGCCGGCAGGAAGATGAACTGCTCCAGCAGTTGCGCTTGCTGGAGCAGCAACTTGATCAGGGCGAAATCAGTACCGCCGAATCCACCCACAAAAGTCTTGCGCGGCATGTTGAACAGCATTCCGGTTTGCATGAAAGCTTGGATTCACGCTACCGCCAACTCACTGCAAGGCTCGCAGAACTTAAGGATTGGCAAGGTTTCGCAGCCAACGGCAAGAAGGAAAAACTGTGCCAGCAGATGGAATCGCTGGTCGGAGCAGAACAGCCCCCACAGACATTGGCCGATCAGATACGTGCATTGCAACAGGAGTGGAAGGAGATTGACCACACTGATCCTGTGCATTCACAAAAGCTGTGGAAACGCTTTCACGATGCTGGCGAGAAAGCCTATGCACCCTGCCAGGCGTGGTTCAGCGCTCAGCGGCAGAAGCGTGAGCACAACCTGAAGCAGCGACGCGAAATCTGTAACCAGCTTGACAGCTTCATCCACGGTATGGACTGGAGTCAGGCCGACTGGCATGCCGTCGAAGCGATCGGCCGTACCGCACGCGAGGAGTGGCGAACGTTCTCGCCGGTTGACCGGGCACCCGGCAAACCGGTACAGCAGCAGTTCAATAGCCTGCTGCGTGATCTCGATGGCCGTATTCGGGCCCACCGTCAAGCGTGTGCCGAACTGAAAGAAAGCATTATTGCTCGCGCCGCCGAACTGGCAAGCGCAGAGGATATCGAGGCCGCCGCCAGCGAGGCCAAGCAGCTGCAACAGCAGTGGAAAGCAGCCGGCGCAACCTTCCGTAGCCGCGAACGCGGGTTGTGGCAGGCATTTCGTGAACAGTGCGACCTGATTTTCAGCCGACTCAAACAGGCCCGCAAGGCGCAGACTGCCAAGAAACCATCCCCTGCGCGTGAAACACTGCTGTCCGGGACACCTCTGCAAGCCTTGCAAAGGCTGGCTCAACTGGCCGAGCAGGCAGAAGAGGAACTGGCTGAAACCGCACGCTCGGAAACGCTTTCTACCTTGTTGACGGAAGCGGTTACCGGCCCTTCTCCCGGTCAGTTGTGGCGCGAGCGCATCGGCCAGCGACTGGAAGCGATCCGCCTGATCAGTGCGGGCAACCGCTCCATCGATCAGCAGTTGGCCCTGTCTGAAGCTCAGGCGCGTGAGTTGTGTATCCGACTTGAGATCATGCTCGGACAACCCACACCTGAAGAAGATGAAGTGCTGCGCATGGAATACCAGATGGAGCGGCTCGGCCAGGCACTGGCCGAGCAGGATGACGAGCCATCTGAAGCGGCCCTGCAATCCCTTGAGCTGGAATGGCTGACACTGCCGTTTGCATGGCAGTTTGTTGACCTGCGCAAACGTTTTTCGGACATACTGACGCACGCATGATGATGCAGATGGGTGGCCTGTGGCCACCCATCAACAGAAACACCCGTCCTGCATATCTCTTCAGGCGACGACCATCGCCATACCGGTCAAAGCGATTGCCCCACCGGCTACACGGCTGAAGAGCGCTGCACGCGCTTCAACTCCGATCTTGCCCACCAGCATACCAGCCAGATGCAACGCCAGTGTGGCCAGCGTGAAGCCGGCGGCATAGCTGAAACCACTGGTATTAAGCGGCATTTCAGCGCCATGAGCCAAGCCATGGAACAGCGCAAAGCTGCCGGCAATTGCCATGCAGACAGGTGTTACAAAGCGTGCAGCAAAAGCCAGCAACAGCCCCAGAACCACTACGGACAGGCCAATTCCCTGTTCGGTGAACACCAAAGAAACACCAGAAAGCGCCAGCAGATTGCCCAACAGCATGGTGGCCACAAAGGCCAATGGCACCAGCCAGAGTGCACGGCCACCCAAACGGGCAGCCCAAAGCCCCACAGCCAGCATCGCCAGCAAGTGATCAGCACCACCTACCGGGTGCGCCAGGCCACTGATAAAACCCGATACTTCATGTCCCGTGTGCGCAAGCGCCACGCCCGGCAACAGTGCGACAGTCGCAATCAGTGCTTTTTTCATCGTTATCCCCTTCATAATTGAATTCAATCACACCACCGCACGGGCCGGTGGCAGAGTTTTAGCTTCCAGCATGCCTTCGCTGATGATGAAACCGATAATGTCGTCCAGCCCTTCAGCCTTTTTCAGGTTTGCGAAGATGAAGGGGCGATCACCGCGCATCTTGCGCGCATCCCGATCCATCACCTCCAGCGAGGCTCCCACCAGCGGTGCCAGGTCGGTTTTGTTGATAATCAACAGATCGGACTTGGTGATCCCTGGGCCGCCCTTGCGCGGAATCTTGTCACCGGCCGAGACATCAATCACATAGATGGTCAGATCAGACAGCTCGGGGCTGAACGTGGCGCTAAGGTTGTCACCACCGCTTTCGACAAATACCACATCCAGTGCTCCGTGGCGCGCCACCAGCTGGTCTATCGCCGCCAGATTCATCGAGGCGTCCTCACGGATGGCCGTATGCGGACAGCCGCCGGTTTCGACCCCTATAATGCGGTCGGCACTCAATGCCTCATGCTCGGTGAGGAATTTGGCATCCTCCTGAGTGTAGATATCGTTGGTCACCACGGCGATATCGTAATACTCGCGCATGGCGGCACAGAGCGAACGCAGCAACGCCGTCTTGCCGGAGCCCACCGGCCCCCCTACTCCCACTCGCAATGTCTGTTTCGGTTTGCTCATGTTGGTTTCCTCTTCTCAACGGCGGCTCTTCAAGAGCGAAACAGCCGTGAATACTGTGTTTCGTGACGGCTGCTGGCGATTGCCAATGCGGGCAGGCCAGCACCGATATAGTCTTCTTCAACGCTTTTTGCGATCTCGATCGCCTGCGGCAGTAACGGTTGCAGGTCATTCAGCAGCTGCTGTGCCTGCGTCTGTCCCAGTGGCACCAGCTTGGTGGCGGCGGCCACCTGATTTTCCAGCCAGGACCAGCCCAGTCCCAATGCGGCGGCATCAAACTCGAGCCCCCAGTGCTTCGCGGCAAAGGCGAACAGCACGATGAAACTGACCTCCTGCTGCAGCACCTGTGGCACGTCAATGCCCAGGTTCTTCAGCACCCGTCGCAAGGCTTCGCCCATGGCGCTGTCGGTCAGGCGCAGCTCGCGGGTCTCGCGACAGGCCAGCGACAGGTCGTTCAACGCTTGCCAACGCCCATCGCTATCAGCCTGCATAGCCAGCCTCAACAATGGCAGATCGGTCTTCGCCTGAGCATGCAGCAATTGCAGCTCCAGCCAATCCGCCACCTGATCTGCCTTGTGTATCCAGCCACTGTCGATGGCGTACTCAAGCCCCTGCGAGAAGGCGTAGCCGCCCACTGGCAGGCTGACACTGCTCAGCTGCAACAGACGCAGCAGGGCATGGTCAGTGGTCGTGATGGTGTGCATGGCCATGGGCATAGGCTCCGGATTCCGGCATGAATACCGCTTCGGCCTGCCGGGTTTCCAGCCCCAGCAGCTGCAGCATCTCCTCCAGTACATGATCCGGCTTGATCCTCAGCCAGCGATCACCCACTTCAATGCGCACATGGCGGTTGCCGAGGTGGTAACAGGCCCGTGCAAAAGTGTTCCAGTCATCACAGCGTGCCTCCAGCACCGACTCTTTGGCCCCTTCGACCAAAATGTGACGCCCACAGGATGATTTCAGGTATTCACCAACTCGCAGCGGCTTGCCCCGTTCCAGGAAGACACGCACCTCTTCACCGGTATCACTGACCAGCTTCAATCGGCCACGATCACGCTGGTCATGGGTCAGGCTTACTTTCGCCGCGATGGGGGCATGGCAATGGGTGCCCAGCCGTTCATGGATTTCAAACATGCGTCTCTCCTTAAAAGAGGCTGTATCGCTGCGCCAAGGGCAGCACATCAGCAGGCTCACAGGTCAGCAGCTCGCCGTCAGCCCGCACCTCATAGGTTTGCGGATCCACCTGAATGTCCGGCTGCCAGTCATTCAAAATCATGTCGGCTTTGCTGATGTTGCGGGTATTGCCACAGGCAACCAGACGTCGACTCAGCCCCAGCTGTTCACGCAAACCGGACTCCAGGGCTGCCTTGCTGACAAAGGTGACGGAGGTTTGTGCCGCCGCCTTGCCCTCAGCACCGAACATGGGTCGGTAGTGCACCGGTTGCGGCGTCGGGATGGAGGCATTGGGATCGCCCATGGGCGCCGCCGCAATCATGCCCCCCTTGATAATCATCGCCGGCTTGATGCCGAAAAATGCCGGCTTCCACAGCACCAGATCCGCCAGCTTGCCGGGCTCGATGGACCCCACTTCATGGGCCACACCATGGGTGATCGCCGGATTGATGGTGTACTTGGCGACATAGCGGCGCGCGCGAAAATTATCGGCTCCCAGTGCCCTGTCTTCCGGCAACAGCCCGAACTGGCATTTCATCTTATGCGCCGTCTGCCAGGTTCGCGTCACGACTTCGCCCACACGTCCCATCGCCTGAGAGTCGGACGAAATCATGCTGAAGGCGCCGCGATCATGAAAAATGTCCTCTGCCGCGATGGTCTCCTTACGGATGCGGGAGTCGGCAAAGGCCACATCCTCGGGAATGTTGCTGTCCAGATGGTGGCAAACCATCAGCATGTCGAGATGCTCGTCCACGGTGTTGACCGTGTACGGGCGCGTGGGGTTGGTCGAAGACGGTAGTACATTGGGATAGCCTGCTGCACGGATGATATCCGGCGCATGGCCGCCACCGGCCCCTTCGGTGTGATAGGTGTGGATGACGCGGTTCTTGAACGCCCCCAGGGTGTCATCGACAAAGCCGGACTCGTTCAGGGTATCGGTATGGATCGCCACCTGTACATCGTACTCTTCGGCCACACTCAGGCAGCAGTCGATGCTGGCCGGTGTGGTACCCCAGTCCTCATGCAGCTTGAGACCACAGGCACCGGCGTCCAGCTGTTCACGCAGCGCTTCGGGGCAACTGGCGTTGCCCTTGCCGAGAAAGCCCAGATTCATCGGCATCTGGTCGGTGGCCTGCAGCATTTTGCCCAGATACCAAGGCCCCGGTGTACAGGTGGTTGCCTTGGTACCGGTAGCCGGGCCAGTTCCACCGCCGATCATGGTGGTCACGCCGGACATCAGCGCCTCTTCCACCTGTTGCGGGCAGATGAAGTGGATATGGGCATCAATCCCACCGGCCGTCAGGATGCAGCCTTCGCCCGCGATCACTTCAGTGCCGGGGCCTATGACGATGTCGACACCATCCTGAATATCGGGGTTACCCGCCTTGCCGAGGGTATGAATCCGTCCCTCCTTCACGCCCACGTCGGCCTTGACGATACCCCAGTGGTCCAGAATCAGGGCATTGGTAATCACCAGGTCCATGGCCGTGTCATTGGTTACCTGACTCTGTCCCATACCGTCACGGATCACCTTGCCACCGCCGAACTTCACTTCGTCACCGTAGGTGGTGTAGTCCTTTTCGACCTCAATCCAGAGTTCGGTGTCGCCCAGTCGTACCCTGTCCCCAACCGTGGGGCCGAACATCTGGGCATAGCTGTGTCGGTCCATTTTGGCCATCAGTTGTGCCCTCCTGCTGAGCTTTCGCCTGCTGCAGTGTCCAGTGGTCCCATCACCTCGCCACGGAAACCGTAGATGGTACGGCTGCCGGCATACTCGACCAGTTCCACCTCTCGTCCCTGTCCGGGCTCGAAGCGCACGGCAGTACCGGAGGCGATATTGAGGCGATAGCCAAGGGCAGCGTCACGCTCAAACACCAGCGCCGGGTTCACTTCATAAAAATGGTAATGGGAGCCGACCTGTACCGGTCGATCTCCGTGATTTTCCACCCGCACGCGGATGGTCTTGCGGCCAACGTTCAGCTCAATCTCGCCGGCGGCTGTCTGAATTTCTCCGGGAATCATGGGATTCTCCTGTTCACACAATCGGTTGATGCACGGTGACCAGCTTGGTGCCGTCGGGAAAGGTCGCTTCCACCTGTACCTCGTCAATCATCTCCGGCACGCCCTCCATCACCTGATCGGCGCTGAGCAGCGTCTTGCCGTAGCCCATCAGCTCCGCCACGGTACGGCCATCACGGGCCCCTTCCATGATTTCCATGGAGATGTAGGCCACCGCTTCCGGGTAGTTCAGCTTCAGGCCACGGTTCAGGCGACGCTCCGCCAGTAACGCTGCCGTAAATATCAGCAGCTTGTCTTTCTCTCTTGGCAGCAGTTCCATCGATTTCTCCTCCAGCCCACCTGCTGTGGGTCTGTTCAATTCAGGTCGCCCAGATGCGTGGGACGCAGGTCTCGCGGCCGATCAGTTCAGGCCGAATCAGGCCCCAGCACTGCTCCAGACACAGCCGGGTGCGCTCCGAGCAGCCCCCCAATGTTCGGATCAGCAGAAACTCGCCACTGAGGCTCACGCCCGCCAGCAGCTCGTCTCGTTCGCAACACGCTCGCAGCGGCTCCAGCAGTGGCTCAGCCTGTTCCGGCGTAAACGGCCCCGCTACCAGCAGCCCGTTCACCGGCTGTCCCTGCAAGCCCGCCTTTCCCATCAGCAACGCCGGGCTCTGCCCATCAATCATCAGCTGTTCGCGCAGCAGAATGCGGCCTTCCCGGCGAATCTGCAGCCGTTGCTGCAGTTCACCGCGGCCAAAGCCCTCGCCCTGTGCCGGCAGCCCCAGACTGGTCACCTCCCAGCCGATAAAGCGGGCATTTGTGGCCAGTTCCACATCCACTTCCAGCCGCGTGCGAGCATCCGGGTAGAGAATGGTCTCCAGCGGCAGCCACTCAAGGCTGCAGCCCTCGCCCACCTCCAGTCGCACGCGCTGGTGTTGCAGGGTACGGTCGGGACGGGCGCGGTAGACACGCCCGGCTCCGGGCGTGGTGATCAGCGCCGCCGTGCTCGGCTCCAGACGTGTTTCAATCTCAAGCAGGTCGCCAGAGACCATCCCGCCCGGAGGATGCAGCAGGTACAGATGTGCAAGATCAGGACCTTCCGGGTAGAAGGGCTTCTGCAGATGCAACGGGCCGAGGTGCTCGGCACTGGCGACACGGCTGCCACGGGGCGTACGCTTGATGCCCAGCGACAGACGGGCATGCCAGCGCGAGGGCACTGTGGTGCCGTTATCCGAGCCTGGTCGTGGCATCAGCGGCATGTTCATCCTGTGCTCCTCAGACCGCCAGATACTGACGAATCAGCTCATCATTGAGGTTATCCATGCGATCCGCCGCGACAATCCGCCCCTTTTCCATCAGGCGGAACTCCTTGCCGACACGTCGCGCAAAGCCGAGCTTCTGCTCCACCAGGATCACGGTCAGCCCCTCCTCCTCGTTGAGCTTGAGGATGACGTCGCCAATCTGTTTGACGATGTTGGGCTGGATGCCCTCGTTGGGCTCATCCAGAATCAGCACCTTGGGATCGAGCACCAGCGCACGGCCGATGGCCAGCTGCTGTTGCTGACCGCCGGACAGATCTCCGCCACGACGGTGCATCATTTCGCCCAGTACCGGGAACAGCTCAAATATCTTGTCGGGAATATCCCTTGCCTTGTCCTTGCGGATCGGCAAACCGATACGCAGGTTTTCCTCAACCGTCAGCAGCGGAAAGATGTCACGCCCCTGAGGCACGTAGCCAATACCGGCACGGGCACGATATTCGGCTGGACGCGTGTGCAGCGCCTGCCCTTCCATCAGGATCTCGCCGCTCTGAATCGGCAGCAGCCCCATCAGGCACTTGAGCAGGGTGGTCTTGCCGACCCCATTGCGGCCCATGATGCAGGTACAGGACCCCTGCTCTATTTCCAGATCCAGATCCCATAGGATCTGGGTACCGCCATAGAGCTGGTTTACATTGCGGATGGAGATCATGCGTCCTCTCCCAAATACACTTCGATGACGTCACGGTTGTTCTGCACCTGCTCCATGGTGCCCTCGGCCAATACCGTGCCTTGATGGAGTACGGTGACGGTACGGGCGATACTGCGCACGAATTCCATGTCGTGCTCCACCACCACAACGGTGTGCTCGCCTGCCAGCGAGGTCAGAAGCTCAGCGGTTTTTTCGGTTTCTTCAGCCGTCATGCCGGCCACTGGCTCGTCAATCAGCAGCAGGCGCGGCTCGGCCACCAGCAGCATGCCGATCTCCAGCCACTGCTTCTGACCGTGCGACAGTGCACCGGCTCGCATGAAACGCTGGTCCTTGAGGCCAATGGTCTCCAGCACCCTGTCGATCAGATCCAGCTCGCGTGGGGCCAGGCGCGCCATCAGCGTTTGCCAGATCCCCTTGGCTGTCTTCAGCGACATCTCCAGGTTGTCGAACACCGTGTGCGCCTCGAATACCGTCGGCTTCTGGAACTTGCGACCGATGCCCAGCTGGGCAATCTCCGACTCGGATTTTTCCAGCAGGTTGATGGTCTGGCCAAAGTAGACACTGCCCTGGTCGCAGCGCGTTTTGCCGGTGATGACGTCCATCAGGGTGGTCTTGCCGGCCCCGTTGGCACCGATCAGGCAACGCAGCTCGCCATCATTGATATACAGATTCAGATCATTCAAAGCCTTGAAGCCATCAAAGCTGACACTTAACCCTTCCACGTACAGCAGCACCTGATGCGATACATCGACCGGGGCTGCCGGCGGGATCAGGAAGGGCCAGACGCGGTCGGGGCGCATCAGTTCGCGCGCGTTGTCCAGTGCGGTCATGAGTGCACCTCCTGTTTCACTGCCTTGCCGGCCTTGTTGTTACTACGCGCTGCCAGCTGACCTCGCAGCCCGACCAGCCCCTTGGGCAGATAGAGCGTTACCAGAACGAAGAGCGCCCCCAGTGCAAACAGCCAGCCTTCCGGCATAATGGCGGTAAAGCGGGTCTTGGCGTAGTTGACCAGCAGTGCACCGATAACCGCGCCATACAGCGTGCCGCGCCCACCCACCGCGACCCAGACCACCACTTCGATGGAGTTGAGCGGCGAGAACTCGCCCGGGTTGATGATGCCGACCTGAGGTACGTAGAGCGCACCCGCCATGGCCGCGATCAGGGCGGAAAAGACGAACAGCCATACCTTGTAGCGGTCGGTGCGGTAGCCCAGGAAACGGGCCCGGGCCTCGCCGTCACGGATCGCCACGATCACCTTGCCCATGCGGGACTTGAGAATCAGATGACTGATGACATACACCGCACAGAGCACCAGCGCCGTGGTGACAAACAGGGCCACGCGGGTGGTATCGGACTGCAGATCGAACCCCAGAATCTCCTTGAAGTCGGTCAGGCCGTTGTTGCCGCCAAATCCCATCTCATTGCGGAAGAAAGCGAGCATCAGCGCATAGGTCAACGCCTGAGTCATGATCGACAGGTAGACACCGGTCACACGTGAGCGGAATGCCAGCCAGCCGAACACGAACGCCAGCAGCCCGGGCACGGCCAGCACCATCAGCATGGCAAACCAGAACTGGTCCATGCCCATCCAGTACCAGGGCAGGCTATCCCAGTTGAGGAACACCATGAAGTCCGGCAGATCCGGGTTGCCATACACGCCGCGATCACCGATCTGGCGCATCAGGTACATGCCCATGGCATAGCCGCCAAGCGCGAAGAACGCCCCGTGGCCCAGACTGAGGATGCCGCAGTACCCCCAGATCACATCCACCGCCAGCGCCAGCATCGCATAGGAGAGATACTTGCCCAGCAGGGTAATGGTGTAGGTGCTGACGTGCAGCGGCGAGCTTTCCGGCAGCATCAGGTTGGCCATGGAGGCCAGTGTGGTGACGCCAAGCAACACGATCACGAATGGCAGTACCCGGTTACCGGGGGTACGACCGGCGGCAAATAGCTGAGTCAGCCAGTTCATTCAGCCGCCCTCCCTTTCTGCGGGAAGAGTCCCTTGGGACGCTTCTGGATAAACAGGATGATGAAGACCAGCACCAGAATGCTCGCGAGGACGGCACCGGTGACCGGCTCCAGGAACTTGTTGGCGATACCGAGCGAGAACGCCGCAACGAGCGTGCCCCACAGGTTGCCCACGCCACCAAACACCACCACCATGAAGGAATCGATGATGTAGGACTGGCCCAGATTCGGCCCCACGTTGGTCAGCTGGCTCAGCGCCACCCCGGCGATGCCGGCGATACCGGAGCCCAGGCCGAAGGTCAGCGCATCAACGCGACCGGTGGGAATGCCCATGGATTTGGCCATGCTGCGATTCTGGGAAACAGCCCGTACATTGAGACCCAGCGAGCTTTTCTTCAGCAGCAACATCAGCGCAAAGAACACCAGCAGCGCGAAGGCGAGGATATAAAGACGGTTCAGCGTCAGCGACAGGACCGGGTTGATCTCCCAGGAGCCGCTCATCCATTCGGGTGATGCCACCTGACGGTTCAGTGGCGAAAACACCGTCCGGACCAGCTGCTGCAGGATCAGACTGACCCCGAAGGTTGCCAGCAGGGTTTCCAGCGGGCGACCGTGCAGATGACGGATTACCAGACGTTCCAGCAGTACACCGGTCATGCCTGACACAACGAAAGCGGCCGGAATGGCGACCCAGAGCGAATATTCGATATGGTTCGGCATCAACAGCTGTACCACGTAAGTGGTGTAGGCCCCCAGCATGATCATCTCGCCGTGAGCCATGTTGATCACGCCCATCACGCCAAAGGTAATCGCCAGACCAATCGCCGCCAGCAACAGCACCGAGCCGAGGCTCAGGCCGAAAAACAGCTGGTCGATGAAAGCGTAGAACTCGACCTTCTGCTCGATGCCGACCAATGCCTTTTGCGCGGCCTGCTGTACCTGAGGTGAAGGGTCGTTGTCGGCAATGCGGTTCAGCGCATTGCGCACATCACCTTCAAGGCTGCCTTCCAGCTGGCCGATCGCTTCGATGCGGTCCGACGCTTCTGCAGCGGTATTGAGGCGGTTCAGGGCCAGCGCCATGTCCATCACCTCACGGACGTTCGCGGCGTTTTCATTCAGGCGCGCCTCACGAATGACACTGAGGGTATTCGCATCCAGGTCAGACAACAGCGCACGCACTGCGCTTTCACGCACCGATGCACTGGCGGAGCCCAACTGAAGGCGTGCGATGGCATCACGCAGATGGCCGCGCAGACGGTTGTTGACGCGAATTTTCTTGATATCACGACTGGACAGCGGTTCGATTTCCACACCGCTGAGCATGTCGATGAAGGTGTCCTTGCCGGCCGATTCGGTGACCGCAATCACCTGGCGGCTGGACTTGATGAAATACAGATCCCCCTCCAGCAGATGGAGAAACAGCGGTTGCACCGCCTCCCCCCCTTCGGCTTCCAGGGTTTCGAGCACCGGTATCGTCTGGCTCAAGGACGCCTCGGTCAGCGCCTCCAGATGCGGAGCCAGCGCGGGTGGCAAAGGTTTTTCGGCGGCCGTTGCCGACAACGACAGCAGCAGGCCGAAGCAGTAACAGCAGATCGCCAGTAATCGTTTCACGGGGTCACTCCAGAAGTTATGCAGGCGGCCCCGTCAGACGGGGCCGCTGAGAGTCGATGGATCAGTTGGCCTGACCACCACAGGACTGGGTTTCCACGTTGTAGTTGCCGCATGTGATCGGCGCGGTCCAATCAGCAATCAGATTTTTGGAGCCCGGCAGGAAGTCGGACCAGGCATCACCCGCCACGACACCTTCGGTCTCCCAGACCACCTCGAACTGACCGTCGTCCTGAATTTCACCGATCAGCACCGGCTTGCTCAGATGGTGATTCTTGTTCATCACGGCAACGCCGCCAGTCAGGTTGGGTACTTCCTGGCCGATCATCGCCTGCTCGACCGCGTCGACATCGGTGGTCCCTGCAGCCGTTACTGCCTGCGCCCACATGTTGAAGCCGATATAGGTGGCCTCCATCGGGTCGTTGGTCACACGCGAGTCATCACCGGTAAAAGCGTGCCATTTCTGGATAAATTCGCTGTTGAGGTCAGTATCCACGCTCTGGAAGTAGTTCCAGGCGGCCATATGGCCGACCAGCGGGCCGGTGTCGATACCGGACAGCTCTTCTTCACCCACGGAGAAGGCCACCACCGGGATATCCTCTGAAGAGACGCCCTGGTTGCCCAGCTCCTTGTAGAACGGCACGTTGGCATCGCCGTTGATGGTGGAGACCACCGCGGTCTTCTTGCCGGCACCGCCAAACTTCTTGATATCGGAGACAATCGACTGCCAGTCGGAGTGACCGAAGGGGGTGTAGTTGATCATGATGTCCTCTTCCGCCACACCCTTGGACTTGAGGTAGGCTTCGAGGATCTTGTTGGTGGTGCGCGGATACACGTAGTCGGTACCGGCCAGCACCCAGCGCTCAGCACCCAGCTCGTTCATCAGGTAATCCACCGCCGGAATCGCCTGCTGGTTGGGTGCGGCACCCGTGTAAAAGACGTTTTTGGAGGACTCTTCGCCCTCATACTGCACCGGATAGAACATCAGGCCGTTCAATTCTTCCAGTACCGGCAGGACCGACTTGCGGGATACCGAGGTCCAGCAGCCGAAGATGACATCGACCTCTTCCTGGGTCAGCAGCTCACGCGTTTTTTCGGCGAACAGCGGCCAGTTCGAGGCCGGGTCTACCACAACCGGCTCAAGCTGTTTGCCCAGCAGTCCGCCCTTCTTGTTCTGTTCCTCGATCATCATCAATACGGTGTCTTTCAGCGTGGTTTCGCTGATCGCCATGGTGCCGGACAGTGAGTGCAGCACACCCACCTTGATGGTATCCGCCGCCAGAACATTGAAGGACAGAGAAGAAACGCCAATCGTCAGAGCAACGCCGGCAGCCAGTGATTTGATCTTCATTGCAGTACCCCCTTTGGTTCCGCATCCGTGCAGTGCGGGCGAAACCTTCGTTATCGGTCAGACCTCGACGAGGCCGGGAAAACAACTCAGTGCCTGACCGATTATTCCCAAGGGGGGCAAGAGGGGGTATGCGCGCAATGACGCAGAGGGGTACGTCAAATGACGTAGTAGACGGGTGACAGGACTTGCAGAGGGTCGCAACAGCGCAGGCAGGGGCCCTGTATACCCGGCTTATGGACCAGCGCTATAATCACGACCTCGCTCGATATCACCCACCGGTTGAAGCCTGAACTTCGGATATACTGCTGTGCGCCCACGCCGTCATACAGAAAAAAGCCCTGCCCAACCTGATCGCAAAGGCCTGCACCCACGAAATCTGCACAGGTATGGCTATGATTTTCCAGCGTTGCTCAACAGCTACCCTCCGCTGGCCCAATATGTCAGCAAGAATGCGTACGGCAACATGTCTATCGACTTCGCCGACCCGCTGGCGGTAAAAGCCCTGAATGCTGCGCTGTTAAAGCTGCATTACACCATTGTTGACTGGGATATTCCTGAAGGCGCGCTGTGCCCGCCTATTCCCGGACGAGCCGACTACATCCATTACATTGCAGACCTGCTTGAGCTTGACGCGCCTGCTACCAATGGAACTGATCCCGCGCCCGGCATCACCCTGCTGGACATCGGCACAGGAGCCAATGGCATCTACCCGCTACTCGCCTGCCAGCTTTATGGCTGGCAATGCGTAGGCTCTGATATCAATCCACAATCACTGGATAACGTCGCCGCGATTATCGCCAAGAATCCCGGTCTGCAAGAGCGCTTCACCCTGCGTACGCAACACGACAAGCATCACATCTTTGAGGGGATTATTCAGGCCGGCGAGTTTTTTGATGTGAGCGTGTGCAACCCGCCCTTCCATGCTTCCCAGGAAGAAGCACTCAAAGGCAGCCGGCGTAAACTCAACAACCTGGCACGTAACCGCGGTGATAAAACGGCCACGTCGGCCAGGCTGAACTTCGGCGGCCAGGCAGCGGAACTCTGGTGCAAGGGCGGCGAACAGGCTTTCCTTAAAAAGATGATTAAAGAAAGCCAAGCCTTTTCAACACAGTGCCGCTGGTTCACCAGCCTGGTATCGAAAGCCGAAAACCTGAAGCCTGCCACCAACCTGATCCGTAAACTTGGCGCCGTTGACGTGCGGGAAATCGAGATGAAACAGGGTAATAAAATCACCCGCATACTGGCGTGGACGTTTATATAACTAATCCTGTACGTGCCGCCATCCAGTTAAATTTCACCACAGATCGCCAAAGCGATCGCGATGACACAGGTACAGGCGCAGCTCGAATTCCAGCTGGTGGTAATCCGGCTCCATGTGACAACAGAGCTTGTAGAACGCCTTGTCGTGATTTTTCTCGCGCAGGTGTGCCAGCTCGTGCACCAGAATCATGCGCAGGAACGGCTCCGGCACCTTGCGAAACAACGAAGAGATCCGAATCTCGTTTTTCGACTTCAGCTTCTTGCCCTGCACCCGCGATGCATAGGTATGCAGACCCAAGGCATTGTTAATGATGTGTATCTTGTCGTCATAGATCACCTTGCTGATCGGCGACGAGCTGCGCATATACTGGTTTTTGATCCCCTGCGCATAGTCATACAGAGCCCTTTCGGACGCCAGTTCATGCGACTGAGGGTACTTCTTCAACAGCCAGGCGCCTGACTTTTCGTTATCCAACAACGCCTGTGCCTGCTGCTGAACCTGCGGACTGTAGCCACTGAGGTAATTGAACGCTTTGGGCTTGCTCATGGGCCTGTCACTCACCCCAGTGCTGAATCATTTGCCAGCCTGTCGGCCACGCTCTGAATTTTATCCTGAATGCTTTGTTCCCGGTCGATTCGGGTACCCAGACGCATGGAAGAGCTGATACGCGGCGCCCCCATCTCATGGACAACTTCGTGACAGCGCTTCACCGCTGCCATGACGTCATCCCAGTCCCCTTCTATGTTGGTACCGTAGGCATGCAACTGGTGTTCAAGACCGGCATCTTCCAGCACTCGCTGGCAGGCCGTAACATACTCGGATACCGAAACACCGACGCCGATCGGAATAACACAGAGATCAATCATGACTTTCATAGGCACTCCTGCTTGGCCGTGTTGGCAAGATTACAGGCTGCCTATGTTACCTCCGTGTCGGGCAAAAGGTGAAAGGCAGCGGCCGGGATATGCTGGTTTGCGCAATTTGCAGGCATTCGCAGGAATCAGCCGATCGATCCGTGCACCACATGGCCTGTGGACAAGCTGATCTGAGTTTCTGTGATTTTATACAGTGTATTGAAGGCCACGTGCCGGTGTTGCCTGCTTTGTCACTTAGCGGTGCTTATTTGTAACTGGTAACGGGCGGGAAAATCGTTCAGTATCAGGTAACTATGGCCTGGCCGTTGCAGGATCACACGCACGGCAAAGCTGCAAAACGCGCATGCTCGTTTTCACCGGAAGAGAATGACTGTGGTATCTGGGTTTATCATTTCTCTTCAAGTACTTAGATCATCTCTCCCGGTCTTCGGCTGGGAGCAAAAACACGCATGCGCAGTATTATAATGTTCAGTATCAGCTAGATTTTCACCTTAAGGAGTAGAGTGTGTCGTTGTTAGAGTCATATCGTCGGAATGTGACGAGAAAACGAGAAGAAATCGCCAAGTTGCAGCAGGGAAAAGCAAAAGAACAAACTAAAATTGCCAACCTTTCTGGAAAAATAAATTCTGCTTCACAAGCGTTATCTCGCACGAGTAGCACAAGTACTGCAAAAACAAAGTTACGTGAGATCGAGAAACACCAAAAGGATCAGGCTGCAGCGGAAAAGAAAGTAGCTGATTTTGACAACAAGATATCACGAAAGCAGAAAGAACTTTCTGATGAGCAAAAGAAAGTGTCAAGAGAAGAGGAAAAAGAGAGCAAACAAAGACAAAGGGAGTCAGAACGGCAAGCTAGAGCACACCAATCCCGAATGAATCAAATAGATAGCACTCTTGATAAGCATGAGGACTTGCACCGGAGCACTATTGCTACCCTGAAGACACTTCAAGACCTTCCAGAGAAAATTGTAGTTCTATTTCTCGCTTCGAATCCTGCTGATGCCCAACAGTTGAGGCTGGATGAGGAGGCACGTTCCATTGGCGAGATGATTAGAAAGGCTAAGCACAGAGGATGATAAATGTCCTTCTCTAGCCTTTCTAAATCCTGAATCAGTGACTTCACCCGCTGTTGCAGCACCCAGCACTGAAGACGACCTCGCTCTTTAACACAGCTCGATCTTATCTAACGTGTACCGGGTTAATCTACGCCACTGCAGCATCGATCATGCTTCTCACCGCAGTATTTCGTCTCGATTCTGTCTGCAGGCCAAGGCATACCCTGCCATGCATGGCGCTCGGGCGTGTGGCTATTTTGAATGGCTGTAAATCCGACAGTCCGGATCAGGCCAGCCCGTAGACGCGACTGAATGCCCCGAAACCGGGACAATGTCGTCCGAAGCGCAGGTGGAGACGACGACCGCTGCTGACTAAGCGACAGGCCATATACATCAGTTCCTGAATCACGGTTTTCAGCCGCCGACGCTTGGCCGGATGACGCACCGGTGCATCCGGCCCCAATAGCGCGTTCTGTCCCATCCAACGCAGTATGTTGTAGCCCAGTACGGCAAAGGCTATGACCAGGTCGTTGGTATCGAACTTCCCTGACGGCAAACGTTCGAGATCCAGATCAGTCTTGAACTCACTGTGGAACTGTTCGCTGGTGGCGTGATCCTGGTAGAGCGCAATGACCTTGGCGTTATCTGCTGCGTCCGATGTGAGTGAAGTCGTCCAGCCCTCCAGGCTGACCTCCGGCTCCAAAAACAGCTGTCCTGAACTGTCACTCTGGCGCACCGTCACCTTGACGATCAGGCGGTCGTCCGTGCCATCCAGCGGTTCGCTTACCAGCGTTTCCATTTTGCCCGGTCGGGTATGGCACCAAAGTGCGCCGGCCGCATGAGCCTTGTCGACCCAGGCCAGTCCATCTTGTGAGCGGGGGTTCCACTTAATCAGGTAGTCTGCCCCGTGCGCACGGAAGTACCCCCGGTTCTCGGCGGCATCATGGGCGCTGTCAAGACGTACCAGTAGCGGTGCATCGGTCAGCTCTCGGACTCGAGGCAGCACCCGGTCGAGGGTGTGAATAAACTCTTTATTGGCATGTTGGTTACCCGGTCGCAGCTCACAGCCCAGACACCAGCCCTCCGTGCCCAGGTAGGCCGCGATGGGGGCATAACCGTCATGCCCCTTGTAGGTATAGGCCACGCCCTCTTTTTTACTGTTGCTGTTGTCCATGGGAAACACGTCCATATCCAGTGGCACGTGCCCGGTGGTGAGTGTGCCGATAGGCACCGAAGCGTTACACAGAAACTCGACGCTGGCCTCATCCAATAACGGGATCAGTGCGCGGGCATCTTCATCAAAGCGCTGACGCAGCCGGGCCGATGAAGGTGATTGCTTGATGCCCATGGCCGCTTTGAAGAAGGGATCATGGCGTGCGTGCTCGACCGCTTCGAAGTCGCTCTTGCCAAGGCAAATCAACCCCAGGTAGGTACGGATGAGGTCGATGTTGGCGATGCCATGGCGCTTGACGATGGAGCGCGAGGTCTTAGCCAGAGAGGTCATCCTGTTCACGCTGTGCCCAACCAGCGCCAGACCACCGTGGGGTGTGATAATCTCGGTTTTTGACTGTTCAAGCTTGAAGGTACGCATAGTCAGATATCACTGCCTGGGTGAATCGAGAATGGCGTCCATATTACCGCCGCAGGCCGCGTGGTTACAGTGTTGTAGAGGTGTGAGTGGGGTTGTAAGTCACGGAATCAGGTAAATAGCTTCAACAAACTTTCAAGTGAACAAAAGCTCAACATACTAAATAATTTCAAGAACAAAGAAAATCTAAATTTCATCAGAGAAAATACAGCGCATATCTACCACCTTTTTCCTGAATTTCCTTTGAATTTTATCTTTGAAGACTATCTATATGGTGTAGATAAACTAGAAGCAATCGAAGATCTAAAAGAAGATGTTTTCTGCCTTTTGGATAGGTACTGTCATCATGCTACTAAGGTTCAGACCACTGCCTTTGTATCTATGGCCGCAACAGGAAAAATGATGATTAGCTCTGAAATCGATATGCCGGACTTTAACGCTATTTTTACAGATCCTGAATCAGATGAATGTAAAAAAGTCGCATCTTTTGTAAGGGCAAGCCTCAATACAGGACTTGGATTTTCAAGTGAAGAAGGCGTGACAAACGAGTGGGCAAAAAGTTTTTGGAAACAATCTTTTGAGCTAGAGAAGTGCGAATAAATGGACGAAAAAAAACCTGTAGAAGATTTTATAAATGAATATGAGAGTTTCTTAAAGGAGTCATTTGAAGAGCTATGGAGTAAAGTAGGCATTGAATATGACAAGCTTGAAGCTTACTCCGTGATTGGTGGCCTACTCTCACGCCAAGTAACCTTATCAATTCAAATGGCTAGATCTCCAAATATATTAAATGGGCACTCAGCACCTCTTTTCTTACGTGCAATGACTGATCTACATATTGCACTTTCTTGGATTATGCTCGACTTGGTAGAACGCTCTAAAAAGTACATATTGCATGGTTTAGGAGAAGAAAAACTTCTCATGGAACATTATAAGAATGAGCTTGAGAATGAAGAAGATGAACAAATACGTCAAATCTTAGACTTAAAATCTGAGTGGATTAATTCACAGAAACGAGAATTTTTCGTCGAGGTGAATCTAGGCAACTGGGCTCAACTTGATTACAGAAGAATGTCTCAAGAATCAGGCTGCGAAAGTCTGTATAAGTTTGCGTATAAGCCTTTCAGTCACGCAGCACATAATATGTGGCCGCATGTATCAATTTATAACTGCAAAACATGCGAAAACCCTCTTCATAGATATCATTTGATTCCTGAACTAAGAGAAGCTCCAATTGACTTAGATTTTCTATATAGGTCTTGCAAGTACGTTCATAGAGCTTTTGAACTGTTTATTAATAAGTTCAATATCAATCTTAAATCCAAGTTACCATTAGAATGGTGGGACGACTACTTCACGGAAAAAACCGAGGAAAATGAACATAACAAGTAAATCCAGGTGACGCCTACGGCACACCTGATTTAGGCGTTATGCATCTTTAAGTTAAGGGAGTAACTAATCGAATGAACGTGATTATCGTTGCCGCGTCTGGCGCAGTTTTGGTGGGCTTGTATAAAGCAGTGATGAAGCCCAATCCGCCCCAAAGTCCCGCTGCTTGCGGAGCTGGCTTTTTCGTTTCAACGGCGGGGGTTGCCTCCGTGCTTTATTTGCTGTCCCTCATTCCATCATCCTTGGTTTATCAATTCGCAAGTGTATTCGCGTTGCCCCTTCTGGCGCTTATTGCTGGATACACTGCGGCGAAAACTACAGAAGATACTTCGTCAATGAACGCTAAAATCGTCGCAGGTGTCGGATTCATTCCCTACGTCATCATTTGCATGCTTTTCTTGTCGGGTCTTCCGGGCTGGGTCCTCATCTTTGCAGTACTATCCTTTGTGCCCAGTGTGTTAATCGGACTGAAAGTATATCAAAAACGGAGTCCCAAGTTTGAGAGTACATAACAATGGTTCAGGTGACGCCTAGCTAGACGTGAAGGCTGAAAGTTGTCTGATATGCGATGGTGACTCTGAATGAGAGAAAATGCCATGGAAGGAATATCATTATAACCCAGTCTATAAAATCAAACTCCGTTCGGCAGGCTACACTCAGCTGGCAGTGTCAGTGAGAACACAGTGGCTGGTGGTTCGGTTTCGCGGTGGTAATTCAGCTTTCCGTTATGCAGTTGCATGATTTCATGAACAAAACTCAGCCCCAGCCCACTGCCTTTGCTGCCATCTGTCCGGGGCAGACAGAAAAAGCGCTGGGTCAGTTTTTCTTCGGCAAAAGGCGGCACCCCGGGCCCGGAATCTTTTACGCTGATGTAAACAGAAGCATCGTTTTGTATGGCACCGATCACTACAGCTGACTCCGGCGGTGAGAACTCTATGGCGTTCCGGATCAGATTGCTCAGTGCATCCTGCAACAGGGTACTGTCGCCGGTGATGGACAGCGAAGGGTCACAGCTGTATTCAAGGCTCACTCTGTGCTGGCTGGCATAGTCTTCAAGGCTCCGGCAGACTGCTGTGATCAGCTCTTTCAGTACGACTTTGTCGTGTCGTTCCAGGCTGCTCTGATATTCAATGGCGGCCAGTTTCAGCAAGCGCTCGATCAGCTCCTGCATCCTTGAACCCTGCTCAATAATATTATTGAGAAACTGATTGCGCCGTGCATCAGACATCGGTTCCTGTAACAGCTCTGCGGCACCACGGATACCGGCGATCGGGGCTTTCAGTTCGTGCGTCAGGCTCTGCACATAATCTGCCACATAGGATTTGCCATCCAGTGCGGCTTTCATGCTTTCAAGCGCTTTACCCACACGCCCAACTTCATTATGACCAAGCACAGGCAGCACGGGGCGTTCGCCTCTGGAAACCCCTCTGGCATACTGTTCAAGGCGGTGCAAAGGCCGTGTAATCCAGAGGGTGATCACAAGACCGGTCAACAGCGTTGCCAGTGCAGCGACCAGTGAAATCCAAAGCAGGTTGGTGCTCAGGTGGCTGATAAAGCGGTTAATGTTGCGGGTGGGTTTTCCGGTGGACACCACACCGATAATATCACCGCGATACAGCACCGGGCTTGCGGCATAGAGCCGTTCGGTATCACTACGGCCGGTTACATCGTCGCTGCTGCGGGCACCATAATGACCGCGCAGAGTCAGATAGACATCGCGCCACTGGGAATAATCGCGGCCGGTATCGGTGTAATGGGAATCAAAAATCACGGTGCCTTTGGCATCAGTGATATACATTCTCAGATCAACTTCGGTTTTAAGCAGGTCATAAATCTGTGCGTTTAGCGGCCTGCCGGCCAGCCCGGCAAAGAGCCGTTCAGCCAGATGTGTGTCGATCACGGTGCCACCGCTTTCGCTGAAGCTGACGCCTTCATTCGCGATCAAAGTAGCCATCATTTCTGATATATCAACCAGAATCTCTTCCTGAGCTTCTTTATAACGGGGCTCCAGCTCATCGAGTACCCAGTAAACCACACTGCCAAGACCTGTCAGCACTGAAAACAGAAACACCAGAATCAGGCGTGATCTCAGGCTCATGCATCCTCCTCAAAGCTGTAGCCAAGGCCACGGCGGGTTTTGAGCGGGTCGCAGTTTGCGCTGATGTCGCGGATTTTGCGCCTGAGGGTTTTGATGTGTGTATCGACAGTGCGGTCGAAGCTGCGTTCAGGCTCTTCCCACTCCTGTTGCATCAACTGTTCACGGGAATAGATTCTTCCGGGATTGCTCATCAGTAACAGTAGCAGGCGGTATTCATAGCGGCTCAGATCCAGCAAGATACCATTCAGCGTGATTCTGGCGCCATCTGCATCGTGACTGAAGCCGGCAGAGCTGATATTCGCAGCTTCCTGAGGCTGACGCAGGCGAGCACGGATACGGGCCGTGAGTACCCGGGGGCTGAAGGGTTTGGTGATGTAATCATCAGCGCCCAGCTCAAGGCCCAACACCTGGTCGATCTCTTCATGGCGGGAGGTCAGAAACACCACCGGCACAGAGGATGCCTGCCTGATGACCCGGCAGACATCAAATCCGCTCATATCGGGAAGACCAATATCCAGCAGAACCAGCTCTATATTACCCTCGCTGAGTGCATCCAGAGCCTGCTGCCCGGTGGTGACCCAGATATTAACCATCCGTTCGGTTTCCAGAGCATAGCGTATGGTGTCAGCAATAGAGGGTTCATCCTCAACAATCAGTACCGCCATGGTGTTCCCTCTGTTAAAACGCCGGTCCATAAGTAGTGCAGAGGCTCACATTATCTTTGGCAGATCAGCTAGTGTAAAGCCGCTTACATTACCACTAGGGTGTGTGCCACCTGTGCCTGAATGTAACCTGGCGTTCTTATTTCACAGAAAAACAGGACTCCACACTCACTTCACATTTTCCTCAAACAGAAAGCAGATACTCGCCTCATATTAATGAGGAGAAGAGCAATGCATACATTTTCAAACAAGGGCATTCGCCCACTGATTCTGGCCTGTCTGATGATGGGGTGTGCACAGAATGCGGTAGCTGATGCGGTTACCCACGGTACCTTGGTATCCCGTGATGAGCAGGGGCAAAAACAGGATATGCCGCTGGTCAGCACCCGTGTGGCCATGGAGATTACAGGTTCTGTGCTGCGCGCTCAGGTGACCCAGGTATTCCATAACCCCACAGACAACTGGGCAGAGGCACTGTATCTGTTCCCCCTGCCCGGTGAGGCAGCCGTTGATCACCTGAAAATGCAGATAGGAGACCGCATTATCGAGGGTGATATTCAGGAAAAAGAGCAGGCCCGGGCAACCTACGAGCAGGCAAAATCTCAGGGACAGAACGCCGCGCTCACCGAGCAGGACCGCCCTAACCTGTTTCACACATCCGTCGCCAATATTCCGCCGGGTGGCGAGGTTACCATCAGTATTGAGTACCAGCAGACACTGGTCTGGAAAGATGGCCGGTTCAGGGCCAGTTTCCCGCTGGCAATCACCCCACGTTATAACCCGGTACAGCCCGCAGAAGTGCGCCGCGTGGTTGAGGGACAGGCAACCCTGAGCAGCGGCTGGCAGATACTGCCGGGTGAACGTAAAACCGTGATGGCCACAAGCGGCGATGACGACAACGCCGTCAGCCCTACTCCGGGACCGGTTGAGATCAGCCTTAATCTGCAACCTGGATTCAGACTCAGCTCTCTGGACAGCCCTTCACATCAGATCAGTCAGCAACAGACAGAAGATGGCCGCTACATCATCAGCCTGCTGGCGGACGAGCCGGATGACTACCGTGATTTTGTTTTGAACTGGACACCGGTGGAAAGCGCCGAACCTTCGGCGGCGTTTTTCTCAGAGCAGCATGGGGATGAACACTATGGTCTGCTGATGCTTATGCCGCCTCAGGATCTGCACACAGCACGCTACAGCCGGGAAGTGGTCTTTGTGATTGATACGTCAGGCTCCATGGCCGGTACCTCAATTGAAGCCGCGCGCAGAGCGCTGCAGGCCGGTATAGACGGGCTGGCATCTGATGACACGTTTAACGTGATTCAGTTTAACTCTTCAACCGATACGCTCTTTAACCAGCCGGTTATAGCCGATATCCGGCGCCGTCAGCAGGCCGCCAGCTATATCAACTCACTACAGGCAGGCGGTGGTACCGAAATGGCACCTGCACTGACTGCTGCACTGACAGGCGTACGCAGCAACGATGACACCCCCAGATTGCGCCAGATCGTGTTTATCACCGATGGCAGTGTGTCCAACGAACAGCATCTGTTTGATCTGATCCGCAGCCGTCTCGATAACACCCGCCTGTTCACCGTGGGTATCGGCAGCGCACCCAACAGTTACTTTATGGAAGAGGCTGCAGTAGCCGGGCGAGGTACCTTTACGTATATTGCGTCTTCGTCTGAATCTGAAAGCAGCATGCAAACGCTCTTCAGCAAGCTGGAAAAACCGGCCATGACCGATATCAGGATCGAAGGCGATGGGATTAAAGACCTGATGCCATCGGTAATTCCTGACCTTTACTCCGGTGAGCCGCTGGCTGTGTCGATGAAACTGGCAAACGGCACAGGCGAAGTCCGTATCAGTGGCCGTACCGGTGATGCCGCCTGGCAGGAAACACTGACACTGGCACCGGCAGATAATACCCGGGGTATCATGACAGACTGGGCTCAGCGTGCGGTGCAGGACTGGCGCCGTGGCTATCTCAGAGGTGTCAGCGAAGAACAGATCCGTTCTGAAATCATTGCGCTGGGTCTTGAATATCACCTGGTTACGCCATACACCAGCCTGGTTGCCGTTGATAAAACACCTGTCCGTCCTGAACAGGAAGAGAGCGAAACTCTGGTGGTGCCTGCAGCCAAACCCCACGGCCTTGATTTGGGTATGGCCCAGGGCGCTACCGGGTATCAGCTGCCCCTCGTCGGAGGTCTTGCCGCCCTGCTGGCAGCACTTTCCGTCATGATTGTGGAGCGGCGCAGAAAGTCCGGTTCAAGGTGGTGTGTATGATCTTCAGCATCCGTAACCTCATACTGGCAGCCCTTGTGGCTGCTGGTCTGATCCTCACCTCAACAGCCCTGTGGATTCCTGTAAAAGCCCGGCTGGCGCAATGGCTGCTGGCCGATGCCTGGGCCGAAAGTCTGGACAGCGGTACAGCAGTAAAACCCTGGCCCTGGGCCGACCACTGGCCGGTTGCGCGTCTGAGCGTGCCTGATATGGACATTGATCAGATTGTACTGGCCGGAGACAGTGGCAGCTCGCTGGCTTTTGGCCCCGGTGAAAATATGCAGGCACATGCGATGACCCATGCTGCACGGATTATCAGCGGACACAGAGATACTCACTTCAGCTTCTTGAGGAATATACAACCAGGCCAGACGCTGATGCTCAGTGACCATAACGGAAATGTGACATACCAGGTTGATCAGATTCAGGTGGTGGATTCGGCCGTTACCCGGCTGACGCCCACTGCCTTTCCAGATGGACTGATACTGGTGACCTGTTATCCTTTTGATGCGCTCACCGCAGGGGGAACTCAGCGGCTGGTTGTGATGGCCTCTGCTGTTGAGCCTGAGAAGCCCCCTGCATACTGAGTAAAAGCATAATCAGGCGCTCAAAATCGTTCGCCTCGTTCACGGGGAAGGAGCCCATGAATCAGAATCTTGCAGATGAACTGATCACTATGATGACGGAAGACCAGCGATTCCGGATGAAAGCTCTACAGCTAGTCGTCTCTTTTGTTTTACCGTTGGTATTTCAGTTTGAATAATATGCCTGACAAATACATCATAAATCGCCGGCAGACTCCATCGGAGTAAAGGCTGGGTGACCGCTTTAGGTCGTCTGCTGCACTGAGCGAAAGCCTGCCTTTATTGGTACAATAGCGCCGATTTTTGACCTGATCAGCGAGACACGATATGGCGACCGCAGCCGCACTGCACATACTGGTAAAGACCGAGAAAGAGGCGCTGGATATTCTTGACCAGTTGAAACGGGGCAAGAAGTTCGATGCGCTGGCCAAGCGCTATTCCATCTGCCCATCCGGCAAGCGTGGCGGGGATCTGGGCGAGTTTCATCGCGGTGACATGGTCAAGGCGTTTGACGATGTAGTATTCAAGCGCCCCTTGCTCAAGGTACATGGCCCGATCAAGACCCGCTTTGGCTACCACTTGATCAAGACGCTGTACCGCAACTGATCACTCTCTGACCATGATCCGCAGCGCCACGCCTGCCGCTGCGGTTCGGTTCTCCACGCCCAATGACGGGTAGATCTGTTCCAGGTGCTTGTTGACCGTACGTGGACTCATGCCGAGGATTTCACCGATCTCCTTGTTGGTTTTGCCGTTGGCGATCCAGTACAGCACCTCCGCTTCACGTGTCGTCAATCCCAGCTGATGCTGCAACAGGGCGGGGCCCGTCCCCCGCTGCTCATCGACCAGCTTGAACAGGTAGTCACCGTTGCTCTGATGGCTGAGCAGGCGCACGGACAGGGCATAGTCTAGCCCACGCAGGGCCAGCTGGTCATTGACGGCCGGGCTGCGTCGCAGCCAGTCCGCCAGCTGGGGGCGCAACGACATTTCAAGCCAGAGTTCACTGGCGTTGGCCCGTGACAACAAGGCGTGTGTCTGCGGCGTCGCCCACTGCACATGCCCCTCAGGCGCGACAGTCAGCAAATGCTGGCCCGTGGTATCAAGGGCAGACTGGGCGGACTGGGTCAGCCGTGCATTGCCCAGATGGACGCGCATGCGGGCCAGCAACTCATCTGGATTGATCGGCTTGGTGAGGTAGTCCACCCCGCCAACATCCAGTCCTCGCACCACATGTTCGGTTTCAGTCAGCCCTGTCATGAAAATGACCGGGATCGCACACAGGGCGGGGTCCTGCTTCAGCGCCTGACAGGTCTCGAAGCCATCCATGTGCGGCATGATCGCATCCAACAGGATGATGTCGGGACGAATGCGACGTGCGATGGTCATCGCCTGACGCCCCTCCAACGCTACCAGTACGTCCATGCCGGCCTCTTCCAGCGCATCGTTGATCAGACTGAGCGCATCCGGCGAGTCATCTACCACCAGCACGACATCACGTTGAGTCGTTTGAGTTGTCATGAGGTCTGCTCCAAATACTCGGCCAGTTGTGCGAATTGCATCGAGTCTGCCAGTGTCTGCAGTTCAGTCAGAACCGTACGACTGACCAACTGTTCCCGTTCAATCTGCTCCAGTGCTTCACGTACCCCTCGGCGAAAGCCGATCTCGGCGCTGCCTCTGAGCTCCCGAATAAGAGGATGATCAGGCAGTGACGAGGCCGTCAGGTCATTGGGCGGCACCGGGGTAACGGGCACGCTGACAGGCGACGCCACAGTGGCGGCTGTGCGAATCCACTCCAGCTGCAGGTAGTGCCCTACTCTTTCCAGCAGCAGCTGGTTGCTGATCGGTTTGACCAGATAATCATCATATACCGCCTCGCCCGCAGGCTGACGGCGCTGTTCCTGCACGTCGGCCGACAGCATGAGGATCGGTACCTTGTGACCGGTTTTCCGCAACCGGCCGGCCAGGGTCAGGCCATCCATGCCCGGCATGGAGATGTCCAGCAGAAACAGGTCAGGCGCTGTACGCTGCACCAGCTCCAGACAGTGGTGTGCATCACGGGCTTCCAGCACCTTGAACCCAAGCGGCATCAACAGGTCGGCCAGAAGCCCCCGCAGCACCGGATCATCATCGACCACACAGATCTGCCTGCGCGCACCCACATAGCCGCTGATCGGCTGCTGTACTTCCGGACGGGTTTCGGCGGCCTCGGCCCAGGGCAACATCAGTGACACCCGAAAGCAACTGCCCTTGCCGGGGCGACTCTCGACCTGCAGGTCGCCTCCCATGATTTCGGTCAGCAGCTTGACGATGGTCAGCCCCAGCCCGGTGCCGGGCAGGTTAGGCGTATCCGCATCCCGCACCCGTTCGAAGGGGTCAAAAATGCGTTCCAGATGGGCTGCATCAATACCGATACCGGTGTCTTCAATGGAAAATTCCGCAACCTGATTACGATAGCGAATGCGAAAGTGAACCTCACCTTCCAGGGTATATTTCACGGCATTGGACAGCAGATTGATCAAGATCTGACGCAGCCGCTTTTCATCCGTCATCACCACATGCGGTAACGGATTCAATATCTCGCAGCTGAACCCTACCCGCTTCTGTGCTGCCTGAAAACTGAACATCTGCTCCAGCTGGGCCACCAGCTCCGGCAAGGCCACCGCGCTGCGGTTCAGCTCCAGTCGCCCTGCCTCAATACGGGAGATGTCCAACAGTCCCTCGATCAGGTCGGCCAGATACTGGCCACTGCGGTGTATGATGCGCAGCCCTTCCCGATCCTGTTTCTGCACGGTACTGCGCCCCTGCAGCAGCTGGGCATAGCCGATGATCGACTGCAGGGGCGTGCGCAGTTCATGACTGATGCCGGTCATATACCGGCTTTTGGCATCACTGGCTCGCTCTGCCAGTTCCTTTGCGGCCTGCAGCTCACGGTCGGTCTGTTCGTGGGCCTCGATCTCCTGCAGCAGCTTGTGGGTCTGGCGGTTGGACTCCTGCTGCGCCACTACCCGGCTCTCCTGCGCCAGCAGGAACAGCCAAGCAACGACGCCGGATACGATCAGCAGCACAAAAAACAGCGCCCAGAGCGTTTGCCCCACCAGCGCACTACCGGCCGGGTCACCGGGGTCCATCTGTCGATGAATGACCGCCAGCAAGGCGGCATTGAGCAGATTGATGGTCAGCAACAGGCCGATGAAACGCCCAAGGCGGGAGTTGATTCGGTTGACCACGGCCTGCGGAAAAAACAGTCGAAAGAAGTCGACCATCTGTTGTCCGAAGCGGGCATGTGGCTTGCAGCTGTCAAGACAGCGGGCATCCAGCGAGCAGCACAGTGAACAGATCGGAAGGTCATAGGCCGGGCAGAAACTCAGGTCTTCCGTTTCGAAATGGTTTTCACACACGCCGCAACGGTGCTGCTCGGCCGGACTGGCAACCTGCAGCATCTTCAGCTCATTCGACTCACGTGCCAGATAGAATCGGCCACCGGTGATCCATGCCAGCAACGGTGCCATCAGGAAGCAGCAGCCCAGACTGATGAAATGGCTCAAAGTCGATGCTGTCTCACCGAACACACCCAGATAGGCCAGCATGCCCACCAGCACTGCCGTGCCCATCGAGCCAACGCCCACCGGGTTAATGTCATAGAGGTGAGCGCGCTTGAACTCGACCCGTGCCGGACTAAGTCCCAGCGGCTTGTTGATCATCAAATCGGCTGACAGCGAACCCAGCCAGCTCACCGCCACGATGGCAAACACGCCCAGTATCGCTTCCAGCGCTTCATAGATTCCAAGTTCCATCAGGATCAGGGCGATGGTGACGTTGAATACCAGCCACACCACCCTGCCTGGATGGCTGTGTGTCAAACGCGAGAAGAAGTTGGACCAAGCGATGGAGCCGGCATAGGCGTTGGTCACATTGATCTTCATCTGCGAGATGATCACCATCAGCCCGGCCATCAGTAACGCCAGCCCTTCCGAGTGGGTCAGGTAGCTGAAAACACGCTGATACATCAGGGTTGGGTCGCTGGCCTGCACAAAGCTGCTGCCCTCGGTGATCGCAATATAGGCCAGGAATGAACCCAGCAGCATTTTGATCATGCCGATAAACACCCAGCCCGGCCCCGCCAGAATCAGCCAGAACCACCAGCGACGGCGGTTCTCGGTTGTTTTCTCGGGCATGAAGCGCAGATAATCCACTTGCTCGCCAATCTGCGCCACCATGGCGAAGAACACCGATGCCGCCGCACCGAACAGCAACAGGTTGAATGAATTGTCGGCCTGGATGCCTGCGGGCATAAATTCGGTCCAGCCCTGATACTGTTCGGCCTCATGCACAATCACTACTGCCAGCGCGCTGACCTGCAGCAACAGCCACAGTGGCTGGGTACCCAGCTGAAAGCGACTGATGGCGGTAATGCCATGGGTCACGATCGGTATAACCGCCACCGCACTGAGCAGATAGCCCAGCGCCAGCGGCAGGCCGAACAGTGCCCGCAGTGCGGCGGCGAGAATCGCGGCCTCAATGGCAAAGAAAATGAAAGTGAAGGTGGCGTAGATCAGCGAGGTGATCGTTGATCCAAGGTAGCCGAAGCCGGCACCACGCGTGAGCAGATCAATATCCAGACCGTTGCGCGCCGCATGATAGACGATCGGCAATCCGGTGATGAAAAACAGAGCACACACCACCAGCATGGCAACCAGTGTGTTGGTAAAACCGTAAGTTAGCGTAACAGCTGCAGCGATACCCTCAAGAGCCAGAAAGGCGGTTGCGCCCAGTGCCGTCATGGCCACACGCTCGATGCTCATGCGACGCCCCTGACGGGCTGTAAATCGCAGCGCAAAGTCTTCCAGCGTCTGGTCCGCTACCCACTTGTTGTAACGGCGCCGGACCTTATAGATACGTTGTGAAGCACTCATGTTGCGGTATCCCGTTCTGCCCCGTTATCGAGCACCACAAAAGTGCAGACGAGCAAAAAAAGGGCTTATTCAGCACCATACAGGTGCAAGCCCATGTCAATCTGCCCGTTATGGGGTCATGTATTACGGATACAGCAGGCTTCGTGCCAGATCAGGTCAATAAGGGTTACGAACCGGGCAGGAGGAAAACAGGATCGGACGGTGAGCGGTTACATGCACACCAACCTTTTCACGCTCGCCATAGCGATGCAGCCCCTGTTCCAGCACTTCGATCTCGCGCCCCGTATGCAGACGAATGCAGTAAAGCGTCAGGCTGCCCTGGAATTCAGCCGAGCACACCTCACCGGGCACACCTCCGTCATGGCTCAGGTAAAGATCACCCGGGCGCAGAAACAGTTGCACATCACAGCCCGCATCAACCCCCAACGGCTCGGCAAACTCCAGCAGCCCCAGGTCAGTTTCAACGGCACTGGAGTCTGTCACCTTGCCCTGAAACAACTCCCCCTTGCCAACAAAAGCAGCCACTTCAGGGCTGACAGGCTGATAATACAGGGATTCGGGAGTGCCCCACTGCTGTACGCGGCCGGCTGACAGAATGCCGATCTTGTCACTGATGGTGAAGGCTTCCTGTTGATCATGCGTCACCATGATTGCAGCAATGCCACGACGCTTGAGGATTTGACGCACCTCTTGCGACAACTGACGACGCAGGTCCGTGTCCAGATTCGAGAATGGCTCGTCCATCAACAGCAGACGAGGATCGGGGGCAAGGGCGCGGGCCAGCGCCACACGCTGCTGCTGCCCACCGGAGAGTTCATGCGGGTAACGTTTGCTCAGGTCGGGCAGCTCGACCAGCTCAAGAACCTCTTTTACCCGACGCTGCTTTTCGGCGGCGGGCATGCGGCGCAAACCAAAGGCGATGTTGTCGGCAATATTCAGGTGCGGGAACAAGGCGTAATCCTGAAACACCATTCCCATTCCGCGCTGCTCCGGCGGTACCACATGGGCGGCACTGCTGATCAGCTGTTCACCGAGTCGAATCTCACCCGCCTGAGGGGCAATAAAGCCGGCAATGGCACGCAGCACGGTGGTCTTGCCGCAGCCACTGGGGCCCAGCAGACAGGCGATCTCGCCAGGCTCGATATCGAAGCTGACACTGGCCAGCACCGTCTGCGACTGGTACGCGCACTTTAGACCTTCAATACGGAGCAGAGCTGACATCCAATCCTCGCAGCAGGCAGAGTTTCAGGGGCGTATATGATAGATGAAAACCATTCTCAGATCATCCGAGGGCAGCAAGAAAACGCGCCCAGTCAAATGCAGGGCCAGGATCAGTCTTGCGACCGGGTGCAATATCACTGTGACCGGTAATGGTTTCAGGACCAAGCTGCGGATAGGTTGTCATAAGCGTCTGAGTCACCGCGATCAGACATTCATACTGGGCATCGGTATAGGGGCAATCATCGGTCCCTTCCAGCTCGATGCCGATGGAAAAATCATTGCAGGCCTCACGCCCCTGAAAGCAGGATCTGCCCGCATGCCAGGCGCGGCGATCGAAGGGTACGAACTGGGTCATGCAGCCATCCCGCTCGATCAGCAGATGGGCGGAAACCTCCAGCTCCTCGATTTCGGCAAAGAAGGGGTGTCCATTCGGGTCCAGTCGATTGGTAAACAGCTCGGTAATATGACCACCACCAAACTGCCCGGGCGGCAGGCTGATATTGTGAATCACCAACAGCGAGATTTCGTCTTCGGGCCGGGCGTTGCAGTTGGGTGAAGGCAGAAAACGGGCACCCTTGATGCGGTGCTGTTCAATTTTGACTTTCATCTGACTGAATACCACTCCCGTTTGGCGTACTATCACCGTGCGATTTCCGCTAAAATGCGCGCTCCATAGTACATCATACGACAGGCCCGCCACCATGCTGCTGACGCTGACAGAGCTCAAGCCCACCATCGAAGAAAACGTCCGTACAGCCCTGAATGAGGATGTCGGCAACGGTGATATCACCGCCGAGCTGATTCCAGCCAGTGACCGGGCACAGGCACGGGTGATTTCACGTCAGGAAGCGGTCGTTTGTGGCCGTGCCTGGGTCGATGAGGTGTTTCGTCAGGTTGACCCTGAGGTACAGGTTGAGTGGCTGGTTGAGGATGGAGACAAGGTCGAACGTGATCAGGTGCTGTTCCGGCTTCAGGGCTCTGCCCGTTCACTGTTGACCGGTGAACGCGCCGCTCTGAACTTCCTGCAGACCCTGTCCGGCACGGCCACCATCAGCCATGAGTATGCCCAGCGGGTTGCCGGCACCCCGGTGCGCCTGCTGGATACCCGCAAGACCATCCCGGGCCTGAGGCTGGCACAGAAATACGCCGTCAGCTGCGGCGGCTGTTTCAACCACCGCATTGGCCTGTACGATGCCTTCCTGATCAAGGAAAACCACATCATGGCCTGTGGCGGCATTGAGAAAGCGATCGAAACCGCCCGCCACAACCACCCGGGCAAGCCGGTGGAAATCGAGGTCGAGACAGAAGAGCAGCTGGAACGGGCGCTGGTCGCCGGCGCCGATATTGTCATGCTGGACAACTTCAGCCCCGAGCGGATGATTGCAGCGGTCAAGCAGACCAACGGGCGTGCCAAGCTGGAAGCGTCGGGCAATATTACGGATGAAACCCTGCTCGACTACGCCAACACCGGAGTCGATTACATCTCGATTGGTGCCCTGACGAAGCACTGCCAGGCGGTGGATCTGTCAATGCGAATTGTGGAAGGTCTTTAAGCCCGAGCTACCACCAGGCCGAGATTGCCGCGATGCCCTGAGCGCCCTGCTCTCGGGCCTGAATCAGATCATCTTCACTGAGCCCGCCCAGCGCATATACCGGCAACCGGCACTCGGCCACCAGCTCGGCAAACCTCTCCCAGCCCAACACAGGCGAGCCCGGATGTGAACGGGTGGGTTTGACCGGTGACAGGGTGATGAAGTCGATACCCTTCTCCTGCGCCATGCGGATCTGCTCCGCGTTGTGACAGGAGGCACTGAGCCAGCGCCCCTTGAACTGAGCCCGATTGCCCAGCGCCTGCAAACGCGCCGACGTTAGATGCAGGTGCTCAGCACACAATGCATTGGCCTGTTCAACGGAGGTATTCACCCCCATCAGAGCATTGAATTCGTCACACAACGGTTGCAGCTGTTGATACCGGTCCGCAAAAGCGGTCTCGCTGAGCGACTTGGCACGCAGCATGACCTGAGTAAGACCCTGCTCCAGCGCGTGTTGAAGTTTCCCTGTACAGGCATCGATGTCGTCAACGTCACCGGTGATCAGCAGCCGTGGCGACAGGCGTGCGGCTGTAATGATGGGCGTGTTGGCCGCGGGAAAGGCATAGTCATCCAGTGCTTCGGGCGCAACCCAACAAACCGGCTGACCTTCGGCCCCATGCGCTTCACCCTCAAACACAGTCACCTCCCATACATCCAGCAGCACCGACTTGTCAGGATAATGATGCGGAATACGAATCAGAGGGTGTGCCCGTGAAACCTGAATCCCCAGCTCTTCAAGCAGCTCACGGGAGAGCGCCTGAGCAACGGGTTCGCCAGGTTCTACCTTGCCACCGGGAAACTCCCACAGACCACCCTGATGCTTGTCATCGGGTCGACGGGCGATGAGGATATGACCGCGGCGGTCACGAATGACCGCCGCAGCAACGTGGATCAGTTTAGGCATATCGGATACAGATCAGCTGCGGTAATCCGCGTTGATGCTGACGTAGTCATGGGACAGGTCTGTGGTCCAGACCCGTTCGGTGACCTGGCCCCGGTTAAGCACCACATGGATCAAAATTTCTTCTCCGTTCATGACCGCCTGACCGGCTTCTTCGGTGTAGCTGGCCGCACGGCCTCCCTTCTCAACAATGCAGACATCGTTGAGGTAGATCTGCAAAGCGTCCAGATCCAGATTGTCGATCCCGGCACGGCCCACACAGGCCAAAATACGGCCCCAGTTCGGGTCGCTGGCAAAGAGTGCCGTCTTGACCAAAGGTGAGTGAGCAATGGTATAGGCAACATCCAGCGCTTCCTTGCTGGTACCCGCTGACTCAACACGCACCTCAACAAACTTGGTCGCGCCCTCACCATCTCGCACAATGGCGTGTGACAGTGACAACATGACGCGCTCCAGTGCTTCGGTAAACAGGCTGGCCAGCTCGTAGTCCGAGCCGTCAATCAGCACGCCGCTGGCACCTGTAGCCGCCAGCATGCAAGAGTCATTGGTGGAAGTGTCACCATCAATAGTGATGCGGTTGAAAGAGCGGTCCGCCACACTGCTCAACCACTGCTGCAGCAGCAGCTGCGGGATCTCGGCATCGGTAGCGACATAGCCCAGCATGGTGGCCATATTGGGCATGATCATGCCGGCGCCTTTGGAGATGCCGGTCAGGGTTACCGTCTTGCCCTTGTATTCAAACTGTTCGCTGGCTGCCTTGGGGCGGGTATCGGTGGTCATGATGCCCGAAGCGGCCTGCTCCCAGTTGTTTTCCGACAGGTCGGCTTTGGCCGCGTCCAGCGCCGACAGAATCTTCGCTACCGGCAGCGGTTCACCAATCACACCGGTGGAAAACGGCAGAACTGCTTCTACCGGCACATCACACAAGTCTGCAACGGCTTTACAACAGCTCATCGCATCACGCATGCCCTGCTCCCCAGTGCCCGCGTTAGCGTTACCGGTATTAATCAGCATATAGCGTGAACCTGCCTGGCCCAGGTGCTGCTTGCAGATGCGCACCGGCGCAGCGCAAAAAGCATTCAGTGTAAACACGCCCGCCAGCGAGCTGCCTTCGGCCAGCTCCATCAGCACAATATCGCGTCGGCCCGGTTTCTTGATCCCTGCGGATGCGATACCCAGACGAAATCCCTTAACCGGATGTAACTGTGGCAAAGTAGCCGGACCAACTGCCATGATGCTGTTTTCCTTAGTAATTAACTGATTTTACCGTGACACTGTTTGTATTTTTTGCCTGATCCGCACGGGCAGGGATCGTTACGACCTACCTTGGGTGCCTGACGCACATAGGGCTCGGCGTTATCGGACGGATCAGCCTCAGGTTGCTCTTGGGTCTCTTCTTCCGCCATGGCACTGCCCTGAGCGTGTTCAAAGTTCATCTGCTGACGTTCGGCCTGGGCGCGGCGCTCGGCTTCCATACGTTCCACTTCTTCCTGCTCACGCACCTTCACATGACTCAGAATGCGGATCACATCGCGTTTGATGTTATCAAGCAGGTCCTGGAACAGAGCAAAGGCTTCGCGCTTGTATTCCTGCTTGGGGTTTTTCTGCGCATAACCACGCAGATGGATACCCTGACGCAACAGGTCCATAGTCTGCAAATGCTCTTTCCAAAGCGTGTCGAGGACCTGCAGCATCACCTGTTTCTCGAACATGCGCAGTGTTGGGGCGCCAACAACCTCTTCCTTCGCCTTATAGGCCGATACGATTTCGTGATTGATTTTCTCGCGCAGGGTTTCCTCATGCAGCGAATCATCTTCATCCAGCCACTGCTGTATCGGCATCTGAAGAGCAAATTCAGTTTCCAGCGCTTTTTCCAGCGCCGGTACATCCCACATCTCTTCAAGACTCTGCGGCGGGACATGTTCGCTGATGGTGTTTTCAATCACTTCATCACGCACTGAGGCGATGGTTTCGGAAATATCATCCGATGCCATCACTTCGTTACGCTGGTCATAAATCACGCTGCGCTGATCGTTGGCGACATCGTCATATTCAAGCAGCGACTTGCGGATATCAAAGTTGCGACCTTCTACCTTGCGCTGTGCCTTTTCGATGGCGTTGGTCACCATCTTGTGCTCAATCGCTTCTCCCTTTTCCATGCCCAGTGCCTGCATGAACTGGCGCACACGCTCGGAGGCGAAGATACGCATCAGGTCATCTTCCATCGACAGGAAGAAGCGGGATGACCCAGGGTCGCCCTGACGGCCGGCACGACCGCGCAGCTGGTTGTCGATACGACGGGATTCATGGCGCTCGGTACCGATAATGTGCAAACCACCCGCTTCGATCACAATATCGTGGCGTTCACGCCATTCGCGCATGGCTTCATCAACTTCAGCCTGACTGCTGTCGGCCGACATTGCATCCAACTCAGCTTCCAGCTTGCCGCCAAGCTTGATGTCCGTACCACGACCCGCCATGTTGGTAGCGATGGTGATTGCGCCAGGACGGCCTGCTTCAGCAATGATTTCAGCCTCACGCCCATGATTCTTGGCATTGAGAACGTTGTGCGGAATGTCTTCTTTCTTCAGCAGTGCCGACAGCAGTTCCGATGACTCAACCGAAGCCGTGCCCACCAATACAGGCCGGTTATGTTCGCGGCAATGGCGGATTTCCTTGACGATCGCCTGATATTTTTCCTCGATGGTGAGGAACACGATGTCATTATAGTCCTTGCGCTGCACCGGACGGTTGGTGGGAATAACCACCACATCAAGGCCGTAGATCTGACGCAGTTCGAACGCTTCAGTATCGGCCGTACCGGTCATGCCAGACAGTTTTTCATACAGACGGAAGTAGTTCTGGAAGGTGGTTGAAGCCAGTGTCTGGCTTTCCATCTGGATCTGAACGCCCTCTTTCGCCTCAACGGCCTGATGCAACCCTTCAGACCAGCGACGCCCGGGCATGATACGGCCGGTATGTTCGTCAACGATGACGATCTGGCCGTTCTGAATAATGTAGTCCTTGTCACGCTGAAACAGATAGTGGGCTCGCAGTGCGGCCAGCACATGGTGCAACAGGTTCAGGTTTTGCGGCGCATACAGGCTTTCACCTTCGTTAAGCATGCCGTGTTCGATCAGAAGATCTTCCACCAGCTGATGGCCGGCTTCGGTCAGCTCGACCGTGCGGTTTTTCTCATCAACCGCAAAATGCTCATCAACAACCTGTTCAGTATCTTTCGGATCCAGCTCACCATGGAACTGCTGCAGACTGGGGATCAGTTGATTGATCTTCTGATAGGTAGCTGAGCTGTCTTCCGCCGGCCCTGAAATGATCAGAGGGGTACGCGCCTCATCGATCAGGATGGAGTCAACCTCATCGACAACCGCGAAGCAGAAGTCACGCTGCACCTTGTCAGCAAGACTGAACGCCATATTGTCGCGCAGGTAGTCAAAGCCGAATTCGTTGTTGGTACCGTAAGTGATGTCACAGGCATAGGCTGCACGCTTGGATTCCGGGTCCTGCCCGGAGCGAACGACACCAACGCTCAGACCAAGGGATTCGTACAGCGGGCGCATCCAGTCGGCATCACGCTGGGCCAGGTAGTCGTTCACGGTGACAACATGCACGCCACGCTGAGGCAAGGCGTTAAGGTAAACGGCCAGGGTGGCGACCAGCGTCTTGCCCTCACCGGTCTTCATCTCGGCCACCTTGCCTTCATGCAGAGCCAGACCACCGATCAGCTGGACATCAAAGTGCCGCATGCCCATCACACGCTTGGAGGCTTCCCGCACAGCGGCAAAGGCTTCTGGCAGGACCTTGTCCAGCGGCTCCGCCTGTTCCAGACGCTTCCTGAACTCAACTGTCTTGCCTTTCAACTCGTCATCGGAGAGCGCTTCAAAGGCCTCCTCCAGCGCGTTGATCTGCTTGACAATCTTGCCAAGGCGCTTCAGTTCGCGCTCGTTTTTACTTCCCAGAATCTTCTTGAACAGTGAGGTCAGCATAATTCGACTTTTAACCGGTTGAATGCAAAGAGGCGGGAGTAAGCCCGGAGATCCTTTGCCTGAAAAAATGGATACGACATTGTACCTGTATTGGGGCAGATAGTTGAATGTCAATGCGATACAAATTTGACTTGGTGCCGGAACAGCAAAAACCGGCCCTGAAAACGACAAAACCGGCACGGGGCCGGCTTTGCTGGTCAGCGGTAGCGAGCGATCAACCCGCTGCAACCGGACGATGATAGGAAATAGGAGCAGCCTGTTCCTGGCCTTCAAAAGTAACCAGCTCCCAAGCATCTTCGGTTGCCAGCAGTTCACGCAGCAACATGTTGTTCAGGTAATGACCGGACTTGTACCCGTAGAACTCGCCAATCAGGCTTTTGCCCAAAAGGTATAGATCACCGATTGCATCCAGCACCTTGTGTTTGACGAACTCGTCTTCGTAGCGCAGACCGTCTTCATTCAGGATCTTGAAGTCATCAACCACGATGGCGTTCTCAAAGCTGCCACCGAGTACCAGGTTCTGCGAGCGCAGATATTCGATATCGCGCATAAAACCAAAGGTGCGCGCCCGGCTGACTTCCTTCACGAAGGAGGTGCTGGAGAAGTCCAGTACTGCTTCCATGTTCCGGTTGGCAAAAGCCGGGTGATCAAACTCAATGCAGAAACCCACCTTGAAGCCATCAAAAGGACGGAAGGTTGCGGTTTTGCCTTCGTTGCTGACGGTTACTTCCTTCTTGATGCGAATGAACTGCTTCGGGGCATTTTGCTCTTCGATGCCGGCAGACTGAACCAGGAACACGAAGGGAGCAGCACTGCCATCCATGATGGGAACTTCTTCAGCACTCAGTTCCACCAGCGCGTTGTCTATACCCAGCCCTGCCAATGCCGACAACAGATGCTCGACCGTCGCAACACGGATGCCATCGCGCGCCAGGTTGGTCGACAGCGTCGTATCGGCTACGTTATCAGCACGAGCCTCGATCTCGAAAACAGGATCCAGGTCAACTCGTCGAAACACGATGCCAGTATTGACCGGCGCCGGCTTCAGCGTCAGGTACACCTTCTGGCCGGTATGCAGACCGATGCCGGTGGCCTTGATGCTGTTCTTGAGAGTGCGCTGTTTGATCATCCGCTTCGCCAACCTAAAATGTTACAAAAATATCAGGAAATTCTAACAAACAAGTGACACCTTCATCAATCTAAAGGTTCTCATCTGCCTGTTTTCTAGTCAGCCTGACGCCGCAGAAATGTCGGGATATCCAGACTTCCGTAGTCATCCCGACGCCCGTTCTGGTCAACGCCTGAATCCTGCTGAGGCTTGTCCAGCAGCGCTTCCTCACGCTGACGACGCAGAATGGTCGGCAACTCGATTTCATCCAGGTTGAGCGATCCATCCTGTTTGCGACTGGTCGGCGCATTACCCTGAACCACTTTCATCGACTGATTGCGCGCACGATCAAGTCCTGTGGCAACGACAGTTACCTTGATTTCATCACCCAGAGACGGATCAATAACGGTACCGACCACAATGGTGGCATCTTCATCGGCGTACTGCTCGACGATGTTACCCACCTCGGTAAATTCACCCAGACTCAGATCTTCACCTGCCGCGATGTTGACCAGAATACCACTGGCACCACGCAGGTCGATATCTTCCAGCAGCGGGCTGCGAATGGCGGCTTCGGCGGCCTCTTCGGCACGATTGTCACCACGCGCAACCGCACTGCCCATCATCGCCATGCCCATTTCAGACATAACGGTTCGCACGTCGGCAAAGTCGACGTTAATCATGCCCGGACGGGTAATCAGGTCGGCAATCCCCTGTACGGCGCCCTTAAGCACATCGTTGGCTGCACTGAACGCATTGACCAGACTGCAGTTTTTACCCAGCACCTGCATCAGTTTCTCATTCGGAATAATAATCAGGGAGTCGACCGCATCACGCAGCTCACTGATGCCCTCTTCCGCAATTTTCATCCGCTTGCGGCCCTCGAACGGGAACGGACGGGTGACCACTGCCACGGTCAGAATACCCAGTTCGCGGGCGACCTCGGCCACAATGGGTGCGGCACCGGTTCCGGTCCCACCGCCCATGCCGGCAGTAATGAATACCATATCAGCCCCGGCCAGTGTTTCAGCGATCCTCTCGCGATCCTCGATCGCCGCCTGGCGACCAATATCCGGGTTGGCACCTGCACCCAGCCCTTTGGTCAGCTCACCGCCGATATGCAGCGCCGTACGGGCAGCATTACGGCTCAGTGCCTGAGCATCGGTATTGGCACAGATGAATTCGACACCTTCAACCTCTTTGTTGACCATATACTGTACGGCGTTGCCACCACCGCCACCGACACCGATAACCTTAATCAGCGCACTCTGCGTAACACTTTCAACCAGTTCAAACATGTTTTCCTCCTTACCGGGCGCCTGCCACTACCTTCCGGCACTACCGGCAACTGCATTAATGAATTTCGCTCTTAGAAGTTGCCCTGCAACCATTCCTTGAACCGTTTCAGATACACACCCGGATTAGGTCTGGGCATGCGCGGACGTTCCTGCGGTACCGCAACCAGCTCAGTGCCAGTCTCTGCGGCGATGGGTGCCATCGGCACCTCATGATCCTGTTTGGCGTAGTGCAGCAAGCCAATACTGGTGGCATAGATCGGGTTGCTAAGCTGAGCCTCCAGCCCCCGAATGCCCTGCGGTCTGGCTAACCGTACCGGCATGTGGAAAATTTCTTCCGCCAGCTCCACGGCACCTTCCATCTTGGCGGTGCCACCGGTCAGCACGATGCCGGCGGCCACCAGATCCTCAAAGCCACTGCGACGCAGTTCGGCCTGAATCAATGTGAACAACTCTTCGTAGCGAGGCTCAACCACTTCAGCCAGCGCCTGGCGGGACAGATCCCGTGCGGGGCGGTCACCCACACTGGGCACCTTGATCATTTCGTCCGCATGGGCGAGCTGAGCCAGTGCACAGGCGTATTTGATCTTGATCTGTTCCGCATGCTGCGTCGGCGTGCGCAGCGCCATGGCGATATCGTTGGTTACCTGATCACCGGCAATCGGAATAACCGCCGTATGGCGAATCGAGCCGCCAGTAAAGACAGCAATGTCGGTAGTGCCACCACCGATATCGACGATACAAACGCCCAGGTCCTTCTCGTCATCGGTCAAGACCGCATAGCTGGACGCCAGCTGCTCCAGCACGACGGCATCCACCTCAAGGCCGCAACGGCGGATGCATTTTTCAATATTCTGAATCGCGTTGATCGCGCCAGTGACCAAATGCACTTTGGCTTCAAGGCGCACGCCCGACATTCCCAGTGGCTCTTTGATCCCTTCCTGATTGTCGATCAGATACTCCTGCGGCAGGATATGGATGATTTTCTGATCCGCAGGAATGGCCACGGCACGCGCTGCATCAATCACGCGTTCAAGATCATAGTCGGACACTTCGCGATCGCGCACGGCCACGATGCCATGGGAATTCAGGCTGCTGATGTGACTGCCGGCGATCCCCACCGTGACCCCGTGGACCTTACAGCCAGCCATCAGTTCAGCCTCTTCCACGGCACGCTGGATCGAGCTGACAGTTGATTCAATATTGACCACTACACCACGCTTCAACCCGCGTGAAGGCTGGGAACCGACGCCAACGATCTCGATTGTGCCCTGTGGGGTCATTTCGCCCACCAGACACACCACCTTCGAGGTGCCGATATCGAGTGCGACGATCATGTTACCCGCCATATCGCCCTTAACCTGCATTATCCTGTCCTGCTCCTGCGCGCCAGCTAACGGCCACGCCATTGGTATATCGAATATCGATCTGCTCTATCTGCCCCGCCTTTTCGGCCAGATTCTGGCGATAGATGCTCAAGAAACGCTTCAGTCGCGGTACCAGCTGCTCACGACCGGCAACAACGCGAATACCGTTATCCAGCTCCAGTGTCCAGGCACCACGTGTTTCCAGCGTCAGGCCCGTAAGCCGCAGTCCTTCACTGGAGAACATCCGGTTCAGGTCATGAAACTGTTGCATGATCCTGACCGTTTCATGAGCCGGCCCACTCAGTCGAGGCAACGCCCGGTATTCTGGCTTCAGCTCGGGCCAGAAAATATCGCCCTGGTGGTTCAGAAGCCCCTTGTCACCCCAGCGGGCAACCGGCACCTCCTCTTCAAGCTGTACCTCCAGCGAAGGCGGCCACTGCCGTCTGACGCTGGCGCTGTGCACCCAGGGATCACCGATCAACTGCTCCTGAATCTGCTTCAAATCCAGCTGCAGCAGCGGACTGGTGAGGCCTCCGGCCAGTGTCTGTGCAAGCGCGGTTTTGTCCAGATGGCGTGTCGCCCCCGCCATACGGATCTCAGCTACCGGCTGATTCAGCCAGCCCCAGAGCTCACGCAGCGCCGAGCTGCCAATGCCGACAAACACCACCAGCAGCGTCAGCAACACAACACTGCGCCAGTAGCGATCCAGCCCCTGTTGTGTGTGTTGTTCGACACTGCTCCTGCTCATGAGCTTACTCCCGCTCCCCTGCCGTACGCAGGATTTCAACCACCAGCTGACTGAAGCTGATACCCGCCTCACGGGCGGCCATGGGCACCAGGCTGTGGTCTGTCATGCCAGGCGCTGTATTCACCTCCAGCAACTGGAACTGCCCATTGGCATCCATCATCACATCCACACGGCCCCAACCATGGCAACCGGCAATCCTGAATGCCTGCTGCACCAACTGCTGCAAAGACTCGGTCTGCTCCGGCGAAAGTGCGGTTCTGAAATGGTAAGCGGTATCTGCCGCTTCATACTTGGCCGTGAAGTCATAGAAATCATGCGGTGTTTCCAGCCGAATCACCGGCAAGGTTTCATGCCCCAGCACCGCCACTGTAAATTCCGGCCCATCCACCCACTGCTCGGCAATCACACTGCTGTCATAGGCGGTTGCCTGAGCAAAGGCGGCCTCCAGTTCGGCACGGGTGCGTACCTTGCTCATGCCGATGCTGGAGCCTTCATGTGCAGGCTTGACCATGATCGGATACCCCAGACGGGCTTCAACAGCACCAAGGTCGGCACCTTCGTCCAGCACGGCAAATGCCGGTGTCGGCAACCCTGCGCCCTGCCACAGCAGCTTGCAGCGCAATTTGTCCATACCCAACGCCGATGCGCAGACACCGCTGCCGGTGTAGGGCTTGTGCATCATTTCCAGCAGTCCCTGAATGGTGCCGTCCTCGCCACCACGGCCATGCAGAATCAGGAAGGCACGGTCAAAATCGGCCTGCAGCAGCTGTGCAACGGGGTCACGCCCATCTGCCGCAAGGTCGACAGCAAAGGCATCCACACCTGCAGCCTGCAACCCGCGCAGTACTTCGGCACCGCTGCGCAGCGAGATTTCACGCTCAGCGGAGCGCCCTCCCATGATGACGGCCACACGGCCAAAGGCAGCCGCTTCCGATGCATCCAGTCGCCACTCATTCATGCTTTATTCTCCGCATCGACCGCTGTAAGACTTTCCTGTTTCAACTGATGCGCCAGACTGGTGATGTTACCGGCCCCCTGCGTCAACACCAGATCACCGGGCTGCAGCACATTGCGCAACACTTCTGCCACATCATCGGGCCCCTCAACAAACACCGGTTCAACACCCCGCTGGCGAATACTGCGGCACAGACTGCGCGAGTCTGCACCGGGTATCGGTTCTTCACCGGCCGGGTAGACCTCCATCAGCAACAGCAGGTCCACTTCCGACAGCACCTGTACAAAGTCTTCGTACAGATCTCGTGTACGGGTAAAGCGGTGTGGCTGATAGATCATTACCAGACGCCGATCGGGCCAGCCTTCGCGTACCGCACGAATAACCGCCTGCACTTCACGCGGGTGGTGCCCATAGTCGTCCACCAGCGTGGCACTGCCGTTAGCCAGTGGCAGCTCGCCCAATACCTGAAAGCGGCGCCCAACACCTTCGAATTTTTCCAGTGCCCGCACGATGGCGGCATCATCGATCTGCTCGTCAGAAGCAACTGCAATGCACGCCAGCGCATTCAGTACGTTGTGCCGCCCAGGCATGTTCAGGCACACCTCAAGGGGCTTCTGTCCCGCCGGACGCTCAACCCTGAAACGGGTTTGCATGCCGTTCTGTCGCAGATTCAGCGCACGGTAGTCAGCGCCTTCATGGAAGCCATAGGTCAGGGTTGGTCGGCTGACCTCGGGCAGAATCTCACGCACCACTGGATCGTCGGTACAGAGTACGGCCAGACCGTAGAACGGCAGGTTGTGCAAAAAGCTGACAAAGGTCTGCTTCAGCTTGCCGAAGTCGCCGCCATAGGTGTCCATATGGTCAGCATCAATGTTGGTTACGATGGCGACCATTGGCTGCAGGTGAAGAAAGGAAGCATCACTTTCATCCGCTTCAGCGACCAGATATCGGCTGCCGCCAAGCTGCGCATTGGTACCGGCACTGGTGAGTCGACCACCAATCACAAAAGTGGGATCGAGCCCACCTTCCGCCATGATGGATGCCATCAGGCTGGTGGTGGTGGTTTTGCCGTGAGTGCCTGCCACCGCAATGCCGTGGCGGTAGCGCATCAGCTCGGCCAGCATTTCGGCTCGACGCACCACCGGAATGCGCAGCTCGCGCGCAGCGGCCACTTCCGGGTTGGTTTCGTTCACCGCAGTTGAGGTCACGATGACATGAGATCCCACTACATTACCTTCGGCGTGACCGATAAAGACCTGAGCACCGAGCGATTTCAGCCGATCCGTGGTGGCGGACGGGCGGATATCAGAGCCGGATATCTCGTAACCCTGGTTCAGCAGGACTTCGGCGATGCCACACATGCCAACGCCACCGATACCGACAAAATGGATGCGGCGAATACGGCGCATCTCGGGCACCTCGTAGACTTTTACGCTGCGGTTCACCGCTGTCACTTCATAACCTCCAGACAGATTTCTGCCACTGTCGTGCTTGCCTCGGGACGGGCCTGCTCACGCGCCCGCTCGGCCATCTGCAATAATTGTTCTCGACTGCCAAGTTCGCTCAGCAGAGCGGCCAACCGCTCCGGGTTCAACTCAGACTGCTGCACCACTCGCGCAGCACCGGTCTGTTCCAGATGCCGCGCATTAGCGGTCTGGTGGTCATCCACTGCATGGGGGAAAGGCACAAAAATGGCACCCAGACCAGCAATTTCAATTTCACTCACCGTGAGCGCTCCGGAGCGACACAGCACTAGATCTGCCCAACCGTAAGCCTTGTCCATCCGATCAATAAACGGCACGACACTGGCCGTGACGCCCGCTTCGGCATAAGCCGCCGTGGTTGAGTCCAGGTGACGCTTGCCGGTTTGATGCCAGACTTCCGGGCGCTGTTCCTGTGGCAGCAGCGCCAAAGCCTTGGGCAACATCTCATTGATCGCCAGCGCGCCCAGACTGCCTCCCACTACCAGCAGACGCAACGGACCTTCACGGCCGGCAAAGCGTTCGACCGGCGGCGCCAGCTCAAGAATTGGTCCGCGTACCGGATTGCCGGTCGTGATCGCATCCCCGCGCCCGGCAAAAGCCTGCGGAAAGGCCTGCAATACTTTGCTCGCCAAACGTGCCAGTGTGCGGTTGGTCATGCCCGGAATCGCATTCTGCTCATGCACCACAACCGGAACGCGTAACAGCCATGCCGCCAGACCACCCGGGCCTGAAGCAAAACCGCCCATACCCAGCACGACATCCGGCTTGGCGCGGTGTAACACGCCCAGCGCCTGCCCAAGCGCACGGGCAAGACGGAAGGGTGCCAGAAGCAGGCTTAACCGCCCCTTGCCACGCAGCCCCGTTACTGAAATTCTGTACAGCGGGATGCCGGATTTGGGCACAATTTCGTTCTCGATACCAACCTGACTGCCCAGCCATTCGACCACAACACCTCGCTGACGCAGAATATCGGCCGTTGCCAGCGCCGGAAATACGTGACCTCCGGTACCACCTGCCATGATCAATACCTTGCGTGAGGTGTCACTCATGCTGGTCGCTCCTCCAGTTTCAGTATTCGCCGTACCAGTGGCAATTCGCGTGGTACCTTCTTCAGCTGCTGACACTTGAGTTCGTAATCAACGCGCAGCACGATCGCGATCATCCCGGCACAAACCAGCAAACTGGACCCACCGTAACTGAGCAATGGAAGCGTCAGCCCCTTGGTGGGCAGGGCTCCCACGTTAACGCCGATATTGATCAGCGCCTGACCGGCAATGATGAAACCGAAGCCATACACCATATAAGCCCTGAAGAACTGCTGCATTTTTTCAGCACGACGACCAATGATAAAAATCCTGGCCACCAGCAACACATAAAGCGCCACTACAATCAGTGCCCCCAGCAACCCCAACTCTTCCGCCAGTACCGAGTAGACAAAGTCAGTATGCGCCTCGGGCAGGTAAAACAGCTTCTGCACACTGTTGCCCAACCCGGTACCAAACCAGTCGCCCCGTCCAAAGGCGATCTGCGCCTGCGACAGCTGATAGCCGCTGCCATAAGGGTCAGCCCAGGGGTCGGTAAAACTTTTCAGGCGCTCAAGCCGGTAGGGCTGAGCAAAGGCCAGCAATCCAACCAGCAGGCCGGCTGACACTACAACCACCAGCAGTTGCATGAACCGCATGCCGCCCAGAAACACCATGCCGGCTACGGTGCCGACGAGTACAACCAGTGCACCGTAGTCTGGCTCCATAAGCAGGGCCACACCGTAAAAACCCATCGGAATGGCCGGCTTGACCACGCCCCACCAGCCGCTGCGGACTTCCGCCAAACGCCTGACAAGGTAACCGCTGATGAAAATCACCATGCACGCCTTGGCGATTTCGGAGGCCTGAATATTGATAGGCCCCACGCCGATCCAGCGCCGCGAACCATTCACTTCACGACCAATACCGGGAATCAACACCAGTATTAGAAACGCGAGACCGATCAGCAGCAGCACACCACTGTATTTTTCCCAGGCTCTGACCGGCACCATCAGCGCCAGGGTGCCACTCACCAATGCAACCAGCAGAAACCCGCCATGGCGCAGGATGAAATGACCCGGTGAACCAAAATCGCGCGCCGCCACATCCATGGACGCGGACGTAATCATCACCAGCCCGGTCAGCATCAAGGCAAGTGTGCTTACCAACAGCAAGGGGTCCAACGGCGCCACTCCAGCTGGCACTTGCAGCCTGGCGGGGATCTGAATGGATGGCAGCGCCAGTCTCATGACAGCCCCTCCACCGCCTGAATGAACATCTGCCCACGCTCGCTGTAACCCGAAAACATGTCGAAGCTGGCACAGGCTGGCGACAGCAGTACCACATCACCCGGACGGGCAAGCTCCGCTGCACACTGCACCGCTTCCGCCATGCTGCCGGCAAAATGATGCCGAGGCCCTTCAACCTCTGCCGCGATCTGACTGGCATCTCGACCGATCAGTACCAGATCACGACTGTAGCGACGCAGCGGTGCGGCCAGTGACACAAAAGACTGGTCCTTGCCAACACCACCTGCAATCAGAATCAGACGAGCATCACCTTCCAGCGTAGCCCCCAACCCCTCCAGTGCCGCCAGCGTAGCACCGACATTGGTACCCTTGGAGTCGTTGTAATAGCTTACACCCGCAACGTCCGCGACCCACTGGCAACGATGAGCAAGGCCCGCAAACTCCTGCAGTGCCCTGAGCGACGCGTCACGTGGAATATTGACCGCATCCGCCAAGGCCAACGCCGCCAGACCATTGGCCAGATTGTGGCTGCCGCGAATTTTCAATGCCGAAGCTGGCAACAGTGGTTCAAGCCCACAGGCGAGCCAGGTTTCACCCTCATGATCCAGCAAGCCATAATCCTTGAGATCCGGTCGATTAAGACCAAAGCTGCGCAACTGCATCCCCTGGGCCAACAGGGGCTGAGTCAGCGGGTCCTCACGATTGGCAACCACGACAGCGGCGCCACGGTAGATTCGCTGCTTGGTCAGGGTATAGTCTTGCATGCCGTTGTAACGATCGAGATGATCAGGGCTGACATTCAGAACGGTCGCTGCGGCTGCGCGCAGTTCATGCGTGGTTTCCAGCTGAAAACTGGACAGCTCAAGCACATACAGCTCAGCGGGGTCCTGCAGCAAATCCAGTGCCGGAGTACCGATATTCCCCCCCACACCCACCTTGATACCGGCTGCTGCAGCCATCTCACCTACCAGTGTGGTCACGGTACTTTTGGCATTGGAGCCGGTAATGGCCACGATGGGAGCCTTGGCTTCACGGCAGAACAGGTCGATATCACCCAGCAGCGGCACACCAGCCGCCACGACAGAAGCGATAACCGGATGCCGTTTGTCCACGCCCGGGCTGATGATCAGCTCGCCAGCCCGACCAAGCCAGTCGGCATCAAGCTCACCAAGACGAAGCTCTACAGACGGAAACTCAGCACGAAAGGCATCAACCCCAGCCGGAGCCTCGCGGGTGTCGCAGACCGCAAAACGAAGCCCTCGCCGTTGCAGGTAGCGCGCACAGGACAGCCCGGTCTGGCCCAGACCGATGATGATGCGCTGCTTGTCAGTCGTAATCAGACTCACCCTGCTCTCCTGCTCGAAACTATCGTTAACGAATCTTCAATGTCGCCAGACCAATCAACACCAGCACCACAGTGATGATCCAGAAACGCACGATGACCCGCGGTTCCGGCCAGCCTTTTAATTCAAAATGGTGATGGATCGGCGCCATGCGAAAAATACGCCGCCCGGTCAGCTTGAATGAAGCTACCTGCAGAATCACGGAGATGGTTTCCATCACGAACACCCCGCCCATGATCACCAGTACCAGCTCCTGCCGCACGATGACGGCAATCACTCCCAGAGCCGCACCCAGTGACAGGGCACCTACGTCACCCATGAACACCTGAGCCGGGTAGGTGTTGAACCAAAGAAATCCCAGACCGGCCCCAACAATGGCACCACAAAAGATGATCAACTCACCGGAGCCAGCCACGTATGGAATGTGCAGATAGTTGGCAAACTGAACGTGACCACTCAGATAGGCAAATACGGCCAGCGCCGCCGCCACCATCACCGTCGGCATGATCGCCAGGCCATCAAGGCCATCGGTCAGGTTAACCGCATTGGAACTGCCCACAATGACGAAGTAGGTGAAGACAATGAAGAAAATCCCCATATCAATGGCGACATCCTTGAAAAACGGCAAAATCAGCTGGGTTTCCACCGGTGACTGCGCCGTCATGTACAGCACTACGGCGGCACCCAGCCCGCCAATCGACTGCCAAAAATACTTCCAGCGTGCAGGTAAACCGCGTGGGTTCTTCTCGATCACCTTGCGCCAGTCATCCACCCAGCCGACGGCACCGAAGATCAGCGTTACAATCAACGTCACCCAGACATAGCGGCTGGTCAGATCGCTCCACAGCAACGTACTGATGGCGATGGAGAGCAGAATCAGAGCCCCCCCCATGGTAGGCGTTCCCGCTTTGCTCAGATGTGATTGGGGGCCGTCAGAACGGATCGCCTGACCGATCTGTTTTTCCTTAAGGCGCGTAATCAACCAGGGACCCAGAAAGAGCGACAGGCCCAGAGCGGTCAGGATTCCCATGATGCCGCGCAGGGTGATGTAGCGGAACACCCCGAAGCCGGTATAAAACTGTGACAGGTATTCAGCGAGCAACAAAAGCATGGTTTCAGTTATCCCCTTTCAACAAGGCCGCAACTACCCTGTCCATTGCGGCACTGCGCGAGCCCTTGACCAGAAGGGTCAGCTGTTCCTGCGGCAGTGCCTGAATATGTGTTATCAGTTGTGTTTGTGTCGCAAAATGCTCGGCTCCCTGCCGGATCGCCGCATAGGCATTGGCCGCTGCACGCATGGCAGGGCCGGTTACCAGCAGCTGATCAATATCACGCTCGGCTGCATAGCGACCCACTTCGGCATGCAGCTGTTTCGATTGCTCGCCCAGCTCTGCCATGTCACCCAGTACCAGCACACGATGCCCTGGCAGCTGGGCCAGCAGATCGATGGCTGCCTTTACCGCATCGGCATTGGCGTTGTAGCTGTCATCAATCACCAACGCGCCGCTGTCAAGGCGATGTGGACTGAGACGCCCCGCCACCGACCGGCACTGATCCAGTACACCGGCAATTTTTGACAACGGTCGCCCTGCCGCCACCCATGCCGCCGCCGCCGCCGTTGCATTGGCCACGTTGTGGCGCCCAAGCAACTTCAACGATACCGGCAGCTGTTCTGTACCGTCATCCAGCACAAAACGCCAGCTGCCATCCGCATTCATCTCCAGCTTTGAGGCACTGACATCGGCAGCGCCATTTTCGACGCCAAAGCTGATCATGCGACGTTTTAGCCGCTGCAGGCGCTCAATCCAGGCCGAGGCATGGGGCGAGTCCAGATTGACAACCCCCACGCCACCTTCGGGCAGCCCTTCAAAAATTTCGCCCTTGGCACGCACCACACCCTCAAGGCCGCCAAAGCCTTCCAGATGGGCACCCATCGCATTATTGAGTATCGCCACATCAGGGCGGGTCATGGCTGTGGTGCGAGCAATTTCGCCCTGTGCACTGGCGCCCAGTTCGATCACGGCGGCCTCATGCTCGGGTGACAGCTCCAGCAGCGTCAGCGGGGCGCCGATTTCGTTATTCAGGTTACCCCGGGTTGCCAATACCTTGCCGCTGGTGGCCAATAGCCGTGCCAGCATCTCTTTCACCGTGGTTTTGCCGCCACTTCCTGTGACGGCAAACACGGGTGCACGGAACAGCGAGCGGTTGTATCCGCCCAGCTGCCCCAATGCCTTTAGGGTGTCGGTGACAACCAACTGAGGCAGGGTTGTGTTCATCAACTGACTCACAACCACGGCCTCAGCCCCCTTCAACTCGGCAGCACCGACAAAATCGTGACCATCAAAATTAGGGCCCTTCAATGCCACAAACAGATCACCCGACTGCAACTGCCGGCTATCCGTGACAACCCTTGCGACGGTCCTGTTCTCTCCTTGAAGATGCGCTCCGAGCACCTGCTTGAGCTCATCCAGTTCGAAGGCGCGCATCATACATCAGCTCCCTGTTTCAATACACGCAAGGCGTGTTCATGATCACTGAATGGGTGGCGTGTTCCATCTATTTCCTGATAGTTTTCATGCCCTTTTCCGGCAATCAGTACGAGATCGCCGGGACCGGCATGACTCACAGCCCAGCGAATGGCAGCTGCACGATCCTGCTCCACATGCAGGCGCGCAGTCGCAGGCACCCCTGCCATAACCTCACGAATGATCTGCTCGGGTGGTTCACTGCGTGGATTATCACTGGTCAGCACCAGCCGATCGGCAAGCTTTGCTGCAACAGCGCCCATTTCAGGCCGCTTGCCCCGGTCACGATCACCGCCACAGCCAAATACACACCAGAGATGCCCACTGCCAGGCTGGTGCAGGCGCAACGCCTGCAATGCCTGCGCGAGCGCATCCGGGGTATGGGCATAATCAACAACGACCAGCGGTTGCCCTTCGGCCTGAGGTAAACACTCCATACGTCCGGCCACCGGCCTGACTGCACCAAGGGCTGACGCGATCTGCTCAAGATTGAAACCCAGCAGCTGCAGAAGGGTTGCATTCAGCAGCAGATTACTGACGTTAAAGCTGCCCAGCAGGGCCGAATGCACTCGCTGATGACCCTGAGGGGTTGTAAGCTCAAACTGGCAGCCGCTGGCATCAAACTCCAGCTGACCTGCAGCCACATCGACACCGGGTTCGGCGCTGCCGAAACCGAGAACACAAGACGATTCGCTGGCCTGACGATCAAACAAGGTGCGACCAAACACATCATCCAGATTGATTGCCTGCAACGGCGGCGCATAGTCTGCAAACAGACGCGCTTTGGCATCGCCATAGCGCGCCATGTCACCATGATAATCAAGATGGTCCCGGGTTAGATTGGTAAACGCTGCCGCAGTAAAATGCACCCCGGACACACGTTTCTGGTCCAGTGCATGGCTGGACACCTCCATCACCACATACTCGGCACCCTGAAGCCGAAATTGGGCCAGCAATGCCTGCAGCGCGATGGGATCGGGCGTGGTATGGGTTGCCGGCTGCAAATCATCGACAAAACCGTTGCCAAGGGTGCCGATTACGGCACTGCGATGCCCCAACGACTCGAGTGCCTGTGCCAAATAGCTGCTGCAGGAAGTCTTGCCGTTGGTACCGGTTATGCCGATCACCTTCAGATGCTGGCTCGGTCGATCATGGAAACGACTGGCCACCTGACCCACCACCTGATCCAGGTCATCGACTTCCAGCAGCGGAACCGAAACCGCGGCGCGCTCGGCACTGTCCAGCACGCCACGCTGTACCATCACCGCAACGGCCCCCCGCTTGACCGCATCCGCGATAAAGTCGGCCCCACGATGACTGACACCCTCTCGAGCAAAAAACAGGTCGCCAGGCTGAACACGACGACTGTCCAGCGCCAGACCACTGACATTCACACTGCGCTCAGACGGCAAAGCCGCAAGCGTTACATACGCCTGCGGCAGTAATGTCAGCAATGATTGTGAATACTGATTCATTGCATCGCCACCTGAGTTGAAGGAGGTTCAGGCCACTTGTCTGGTGGCACGTTCAGAAGCCGCAGAGAGCCGGCTGCGATACGCGAGAATATTGGTGCCGCTACTAACCCGCCGTAATATTCCTGCCCTTTTGGGTTGTCGACCATCACTGCGATAACCAGACGCGGATTGGTCAGAGGTGCAACCCCTGCAAACACCGACACATACTTGTCTTCGGCATAACCGCCGCCGCTCGCCTTGTGAACCGTTCCGGTCTTGCCACCGACACGATAGCCTTCAACCGCTGCCCGTCGGCCCGTACCTTTTGCACTTATGACGGTTTCAAGCATATCCAGCACCTGAGGCCCCACACCCGGCGGCAAAACCCGGGTGCCAGCGGGTGTCTGAGTCTGTTTCAGCAGCGTTGCCGGTCGCATGATGCCGTCGGCCGCCAATGGAACATACGCCTGTGCCAGCTGCAAAAGCGTGGTGGAAAGACCATAGCCATAGGACATGGTTGCACGTTCAACACGCTGACGCTCCGCCAGGAACGGCAACACTCCGGTACGTTCACCGGGAAAGCCTGTGCCGGTATCTCGGCCAAGGCCCACATTGTGCAGCAGGTTGCGAACGGTATCATGCGGCATTTCGAGTGCGAGTCTGGTCACACCCACGTTGCTCGATTTGGTGATAATCCCGGTAAGATCCAGTTTGCCGTAGTTACGATGATCCTTGATGCTGGCGCCACCCACTCGAATGTAGCCGGGCGAAGTGTCGATCACTGACTCGCGCGTATACTGACCGCTCATCATGGCGGCTGCCACGGTTAGTGGCTTGATAGTGGAGCCAGGCTCAAACAGATCGGTCAGTGCGCGGTTGCGCAGCGCATCCGTGCTGAGTCCCGACCGATCGTTGGGGTTGTAGGATGGCTGATTCACCAACGCCAGCACTTCTCCGGTCTGGGCATCCAGCACCACGGCAGAACCGGAATCGGCACGATGCGACTCGACCGCTGCCTTGAGCTCACGGTAGGCCATGTACTGCAGGCGCAGATCGATGCTCAGCTGCAGGTCATTACCGGCATCAGCATCCTGCAGCGAGCGGATATGTTTGATGGTACGGCCTACGCGGTCCTTGAGCACCAGCTTGCGTCCGGGTTCGCCCCTCAGGCTGTGGTTATACGCCAGCTCAAGCCCTTCCTGCCCCTCACCATCCACATTGGTGAAGCCGACCAGATGGGTTGCCACCTCCCCTACCGGGTAGTAGCGCTTGTATTCACGATCCGCATGAACACCTGGGACACCCAACGCTTCAACCGCCTCAGCCAGCTCAGGCGTTACCTGTCGCTTCAGATAGAGGAAGCGGCGCTCGGGGTTTGCCGTCAGCACCGACTTGAGTTCGTGCGGCTTCATATCAAGCAACTGAGCCAGACGGGTCAGCCCACCGTGTTGCAGATCGGTTCGCAACGGGTCAGCCCAGATGGTTGCGACCGGCGCGCTCACCGCAAGCGGTTCGCCGTTGCGATCTGTAATCAGGCCGCGGTGTGCCGGGATCAGCATGGTTCGCAGCGTTCGGGCATCGCCCTGACTGCGCAGAAAGGCTTGATCATCACCGTAAAGTGACAACAGTTTTGAGGTGATGCCCGCCACGATCAGCGCCAGCAAAAACACAACCAGCCAGATCCGCCAGCTCCTGGCTGCATGGGTCTGTATGATCGGATCTTCACTTTTGCTCATGGCGTACGATCTCGATTGCTTCGGTTTCCGGCACGACCATATCCATCTCACTGGCTGCCAGCGATTCTATCCGGTGGTGTGAGGACCATACACTCTGTTCCAGCAGGTACTGACCCCATTCCACCTGTAATTCATCCCATTGGTGCACCAGAATCTGATGCTGGTTGAACAGACGGCGGTATTCATAGGCCGAAAAAATAACCGCCATCGCACTGATCATCACCGCCAGGGTCAGTCCCGTCACCAGCAACGCCGGTACCAGCAACTCACCACCGCTCACAATGCGCTGCTCAGACTCCCCTTTCGCCTGCCGCGGCATGAACCGGCGCTGGACAGACTCAAGCCGCCCGCGCCAGAACTCAGCCGTCAGCCAGGCAGGCGTGCCAAAACCGAACCTCATGCCAGCTTGATGGCGGCACGCATCACAGCACTGCGTGCCCTGGGGTTCTGGTTCAACTCATCCTTACCTGCCTTCACGGCCTTCCCTGCCGATTTCAGACGCCGTTTCATCATCGCATCCGTCACCGGCACCCCCGGTGGCAGGTGCTCATCCCCTTTAACGTGACGGCGAATGAAGCGCTTCACAATCCGGTCTTCCAGCGAATGAAAGCTGATCACCACAAGCTTGCCACCCGGCGCCAGCACCTCAAGCGCCTGATCCAGACACTGCTCCACATCTTCCAGCTCACGGTTGATATGGATGCGAATACCCTGAAAGGCACGCGTTGCGGGGTTTTTGCCTTTTTCCCAGCGCGGGTTGGCCTCTGCAATGATTTTTGACAGTCGTGCGGTTGTGGTAATGGGCGCCTGCTCTCGTTCAGCCACGATTGCACGGGCCATGCGTCTTGAAAAACGCTCCTCGCCGTAGCGATACATCACATCCGCGATTTCCTGCTCATCCGCACGATTGATCCAGTCAGCGGCACTCTCGCCCCGACTGGTATCCATGCGCATATCAAGCGGGCCATCATTCACGAAGCTGAACCCCCGCTCAGGATCATCCAGCTGTGGCGAGCTGACACCCAGATCCAGCAGCACACCGGTTACCTGCCCCACCAGGCCGCGCTGCTCGACGAAGGACTGTAGCTCTGCAAAAGAGCCATGTTCGATACTGAATCGGGGCTCGTCAGCAAAACGTTCAGCGGCGAAACTGATTGCCTCGGGATCCTTGTCGATGGCCATCAGGCGACCACTTTCAGAGAGTTCTGCAAGGATACGCGCGCTGTGACCGCCACGACCGAAGGTGCCGTCGATGTAGAAACCGCCCGGATCTGTTACCAGCTCCTTGACCGCCTCTTCCAGCAGAACTGTGGTATGGCTGAATGTCTGACTCATGCTGCCCCGTTACCTGGGAGTGCGTTAAAGTGACAGTGACTGCAGCTCTTGAGGTATTTCTTCATCCTCATCAGCCTGCAGATATTCGTCACGCGTACTGTTCCAGAGCTCTTCACTCCAGATTTCAAACTTGTTGCCCTGCCCCAGCAATACAATTTTCTTGTCCAACTGCGCATATTCACGCAGTGGTGCCGGCAGCAACATGCGCCCATTGGCATCCAGTTCAAGGTCTGTCGCATGACCTGTCAGCAGGCGCTGAATGCGGCGAACAGCCTTGTTAAAACTCGGCAGCGCATCAATGCGGGCCTGAATTTCGTCCCATTCGGGCTGAGGATAAAGCAGCAGACATTTGTCTTCGGTATCAATCGTCACCACCATACGGCCTTCGCAATGGGCGTGTACCGACTCGCGATAGCGTGCCGGAAGCGCCATTCGGCCCTTGGCATCGAGATTGATCGGATTGACTCCGCGGAACATGACGCCCACTGTCTTTCCCCAAATAGCCCACTTTTAACCACTTTTTCCCACTACGCGACACTATAGGTAGTAAGCACAGCAGATGCAAGGTGGAAAAGAGGTGAAAAAGGTGTGGTTTTCAGTTGGACTTGAGCTGCCCCCTGCCAGATTGGAAATGGCCACAACCCATGCAGCATGCGACCTGCACGGGAAGTTGATAGAAAACATGGAGTTGAAGGTTTGCAGGTGGAGTGGGCGTGAAAGCGCAAGTGGGAGGGCGGCAACAATTGATCACAAACTACAGGAGATATGCAGCCAGACAACCGGATTCAGTGCATCACAACCCTGTTTCTGCCATTGCTTTTGGCAGCGTACAGGTTGCTGTCTGCACGACCAAACAGGGACTCGCCTGAATCGTCAGACATGACCTCTGCCACACCAATTGAGACTGTGATGCGCACCGGGCGACTCTGGAAATTGAACGGGCTTTGCTCAACGGCCTTGCGCACTTTCTCAGCCGCCTGGTGGGCGGATTTCCCACCGGTTGACGGCATCAGGATGACAAACTCTTCGCCGCCAAAGCGAGCAACAAAATCGACTCCGCGCAGGCTGCTGCGCAACACTTTGGCCATCAGCCGCAGCACCTTGTCGCCCGCTAGATGACCATACTGATCGTTAATGCTCTTGAAAAAATCGATATCGGCAACACAAAGAGAGAAAGGCGAACCGTAGCGCTGATAGCGCGCCATTTCATTCGCAAGCTGCTGGTCATAGGCAAACCGATTCGCCAACCCCGTGAGAGGATCGGTACGCGACTTCATATGTGCCTCTTCAGCACTCCTGCGGAACCCGGCAGCCTTCAGCTCCATCTCATCAAGGCGACTCAGCAGATTCTGCCGTTCCTGCTGCAGCTCGGCAATATGCTGATTTTCCGCTTTTTTGTGAGTATCCACTGCTTTTATCAGACTTGCCAGCTGAGTACTGACGGCCATTTTCAACTCGTTAATATCACTGGTCTGCTTGACCGCCTGACTGATTTTATGGACATCGTAGCGTACTGTCTGATCCAGCAGGTTGTTGCGTTGAAGCTTGACCGCATCCGCCGTTTCCGCCTTGTCCAGAAAACTGCGCAGATAGGCCAACTGCTCACTCAGGCCCACAAGGTAGGCCTGAATATCCTCTCCTGCATTACCACCACAGGCCCGCGCCAACACTGATACTTTCTCAAGGCACTGTTCCAGCTCTTCCGGACCAGGCCCGGCCTCCAGGCAGCTGATCAGCTCATGCGTGCTCGCTAGGTACTGAGCGGGCACATTGAACAACTGAATCAGCTCCAGCAATCGCTGGGCCATACGTTTACTGATTACGTCATTTGGCTGTGCCAGATCGTCAGCGCTGACAACACCGGCATCAGAGCGACTGTTCTGCCTCTGAAAGGTCAGAAGCGTATCAATCAGCCCCGGTAACTGCTGCATGTTGTCGGCCGTACCGGCTAGCTTTTGTTTCACGTCAACCAGAGCCCCTGCCTGGTTTTCAGTCGTACCCTGCAACAACAGCACCCATTCATCGATGCGCTTTATCAGCTGCCGGGCCTTCTGTGCCCGAGCTTCATCTATGAGACGGACATGCTTTTCGGTTTTGCGCAGCAGCTCTGGCACTGTGTCCAACCTACCAGACTGCAACTCGGCCGCCAGCGACGCCAGCAACCGGTCCAGTTCAGCTGATTCGCCATGTACCGCAAGATCAAACTGAGAGGCCAGATTACGAAGGCACTCAACCGCCTGCGAACACTGCTGCTCGTGTTGCTCCACCTCAAGTGCCAACGCTCTGTACTTCCCGCGCCAGTCGACCTTGTCTGTCATCGTAAAATCTCCATATTCTCTGAGGCGGAACAGTTCAAATCAGGCGCTCGCAAGCAGTTTCAGAAGTGCCGCAGCCGATGCATCCGAAGACGCCGGGTTTTGCCCCGTCACCAACAGACCATCCACCACTACATGGCATTCCCAGTCGTTAGCGCGTTCATAGCGACCACCCTTGTCCTTGAGCATATCTTCAACCAGAAATGGCACAATATCCGTCAACTGCACCGCCGCTTCTTCGGAATTGCTGAAACCAGTCACCGTTTTGCCCTTTACCAAGGGCACACCATCAGCTCCGGTTACATGCCGTAAGACAGCCGGCGCATGACATACCGCACCAATCGGTTTCTTTTGCTCAGCGAACGCCCTGATCAGGTTGATGGAGTACGAGTCTTCGGCCAGATCCCACAATGGACCGTGACCACCCGGGTAAAAGATGGCGTCAAAGTCTCCGGCACTCACCCGTGACAGGGGGATGGTATTGGCCAGCGCCTGTTTCGCTTCACTGTCCTGATTAAAGCGCTCGGTTGCAGCCGTCTGCGCATCGGGCACAGTGCTGTTAGGGTCGACCGGGGGCTGACCGCCCTGGGGGGATGCCAGTGTGATATCTGCTCCGGCATCGCGAAACACGTAGTACGGCGCCGCGAACTCTTCCAGCCAGAAACCTGTCTTGTGCCCCGTGTCGCCCATCTTGTCGTGTGAAGTAAGCACCATCAGTATGTTCATTTCGACCTCCTGTTTTGGTATGTCGCACCCCATACGCTACAGACACTATGCTGGATCCAGCCCTGTGTGACAAACGCCTGTTTTGAAAAACGCGAACGCTACTCTGCACGGACGTTGATATCGGGTCTTGACTCACGTCACAACCGGCAACCGGAATACTCTATTTGACCGCACAACCTTCATGACATCAAATTGCGACGGCGGTATCCTTTACCAATATTCAAGAGAATGCAAAGGGCAGGGTTTCACAATGTCACAGACAACACAGCCCCCATCCCTTCACCAGCAGCTGCGGCAGGCAACACACGCGGCGCATGTGCGTCTGAACCACCACCCTCTTTTGAGTCGAATGACCCGGCCCACGCTCGATATTGAGACCTATACCCTTATTCTGCAGGCCTACTGGAGCTTCTATCAGACAGCGGAAGCCCATATCCGCAACTGCCTTGCCAGTGGCATGGCCGACTTCAACTATAGCGACCGCTACAAGACTGAATGGCTGAAACAGGATCTTGCTCACTTCGGACTCACACCCGGCGTGGATGGCTGCTGCCCTTTCACGGTTGAACTTGCCATACCAATGAACAGACCCGAGCTGGTGGGCATGATGTACCCCCTGGAGGGATCAACCCTGGGCGGCCGCGTTATCAGCCGGCATCTGATGCATAACCTGGGTATCAACGACGCCAATGGCGGGCGCTTTTTCAGCGGCTACGGTCACAATATCGAACAGCTGTGGACGCAGTTCATCCAATTCGCAGAGCGCTCGCCACAATCCAGACAGGAGCGTACACAGGCCTGCGATTACGCCATTTATCTTTTTGAAACACTTGAGGCATTTCTCGATGTCCATGTCTCCTGATTGCAGCAACACAGAGCAAGAAACCGTTTTACAGCAAGCTCTCCAGCACTGCGAACGCGAGCCTATCCATCAGGTTGGCTCTATTCAGCCCAACGGCGTTCTGCTGGCACTGGATGAAAACTTTATCATCCGCTATTGCAGTGAGAACGCTGATGCCATCTTTTCACGCCCCTGGCATGAACTGCTGGGAGAAACCTTTACAGCTTTTGTGAGCGAGTCTGATATTGAGCAGATTCAATCACTGAAAGGACTCGGAGACTGGCGCTCTTCCGCGGTGGTACAACTCACCATTAAAAGCTCCGACTGCCCGATTATACGTGATGCCGCCATTTCGTTTAACGCGCCCTATTGGCTGATTGAACTGGAAGCGACCGCACCGGACCAGAGCGAACTTTTCAGTCAAATGTTCGTACCCACCCGAGATCTCCTGTGGCAGCTGGATGCCGAGCAGAACCTGCAACACTACACCCACAAAGTCGCAGAACTGGTTCGCCTAGCCACCGGCTATGATCGCGTGATGATGTACCAATTCGACAGTAACTGGGATGGAGAGGTGATAGCGGAAAGCCGTTCAGAGCTTACCCGAAGCTACCTGGGCAACCGCTTCCCTGCCTCTGACATCCCCGCTCAGGCCAGGGCCCTGTATACCCGCAATCTGACTCGCGTTATTGCCGACGTGAATGCACCCTCATCTCAAGTCCAGGCTGAAAGCAAAAATGCTCCAAGTGCTCGGCTTGACCTGACCTACTCGGCCTACCGTTCACTTTCGCCCGTGCACCTTGAATACCTGCGCAACATGGGCGTAACCGCCACCTTGACCATTTCTTTGATTCAAAACGGAAAACTTTGGGGAATGCTGTCATGTCATCATAAAAGCCCCAAATGCGTAACGTTACGTGAGCGCGAACTTTACGAACTCATCGGCAAAACCATTTCGATCAAGCTATCGGACCTGCAGCGTAACGAAGAGAAAAAGCTCAAAGACAGAGTCAACCGGTTTCTGCGGGAGATACCGTCAAACAGCCTCGAAAAGTTGTCACCATCAGTCGCCAGTGAACTGATTTCTTTTGTAGATGCCACTGGTGTCGTATTGGTCAGCAACGGCCGCAGGTATACATATGGTCAAACTCCGTCCCTGGATGAGTTGGAAGCACTTGAGGATGAATTACGCCTGCGACAGCCCGAGCAGGTATTCCATACCGACGAGCTGGCAAGCCTTTACCCAGCGGCGGCCAACTTTGCTGATACCGCCTGCGGGATTCTGCTTGCCCCGCTGAATCACACACTGGACAACTACTTGATGTGGTGCCGAAGCAGCGTCACTTTTGTTCGCAACTGGGCCGGCATACCCCACAAGGAGTTGAGCCTGACCGAAGAAGGTTTCAGAATTTCACCTCGGCGGTCATTTGATAACTGGACCCAGACCTACAACAACAAATCAGCACCCTGGACCTCCCTGCACATTGAGCTGGCAGCCGATCTGGCCTTTGCCTTTATCAGGCAGATCAGCCAGCAATCGACCCTTGAACAGGAGCGGAATTTCCGTAACCTTGTCGAGCTTTCAGCCAATATGTTTGTTCGCCTGAATCAGAAAGGGGTCATCACGTATGCCTCTTCCGCCTGCGAGCAGATTATGGGACGTAGCCCTGCAAGTCTTGAGGGAGTGGTGTTCACTGAATTGCTGCACAGCGAAGATGCTGAAGCTTTCAGGCAGGCACTGAGCTCGATAGACAACACGCATAACCTGCAAAAGCTGGTTCTGAGCCTTACACATGCCGATGGACGGTACGTTTGGGCAGAAGTTGAACTCCGCCAGCCCAAGTGCAATGTGAGGGCGAACGGTGTAATTCTCACCGTATATGACATTACTCAGCGCCATAATTACCAGATGGCACTGGAGGATTTGCATCAACGCAATGCACTGCTGCTCAATGCCAAAGTGGACGGTATTCTCAGCATCAATGCTGCCGGTGCGATCAACTATATCAATGCAAGAGCTGTCCGGATCCTGGGATATCAGAGTGAAGACGAGCTGATCGGGAAAAACGCCCACAACCTGCTCCAGCCTTCAGACCAGAATGGTCATGCCTACACGGCAGAACAAAGCCCCTTGACCCGTGCACTGTACGCCGGGCAGGAAAAGGAAGTGTCCAGCGACCAGTTTCGCACCAGCTCCGGACAGCTTTTGCCGGTTGGATACAAGTGCATTCCTTTAACGCTCAACAACCACCGGACGGGGCTTCTGGTCGTTTTCAGGCGTCAGGACCAGCTGAACAGGTTTGGCCAGCCTGTTATCACCAGCGAAGCTGTTCTGAAGCAAACCTCAGAGGCTGTCGTTATTACAGACCCGGATGCACGCATACTTTCCGTCAATCGTTCATTCTGTTCGCTGACGGGATATAAAGAGGAAGAGGCGCTTGGCCAAAAACCATCCTTCCTCAAATCAGGCATTCACACGTCCGGCTTTTACGAGGAGCTGTGGCAGTGCCTGGGCACCCGCGGCGACTGGGAAGGAGAAATCTGGAACCGACGCAAAACAGGAGAAATATTTCCTTTCCGCGGAAGCATCTCGGCCGTGCATGATGACAACGGTAACGTGTGCAACTATGTCGGAGTCTTTGCTGACAAATCGAAAGCCAAGCAGGCCGAAGAAAACCTCCGGCTCGCCCGAAACTATGATGCGCTGACCGGACTGCCGAACAGACAATACTGCCTTGAAAAGATCCAACAGGGGATTGTATCCGCAAATCGTGACAGCGGTGAACTGGCGGTTGCCCTGCTGGATATTGATAGTTTTAAGCTGCTTAATGATACTCAGGGTCATGAGGTTGGCGACTACTTTCTAAAAACCATGGCCAACCGACTGGCCGAGATAAAACCAAAAAACAGCCTGCTTTGCCGCTGGAGTTCCGATGAATTTTTGCTGCTCTACGCCGTCAAAAACAAGGAACTGATTGCGGAAGTGATGCAGGCTCTTTTTACCCGGCTCTCAAGGCCTTTTATGTTGCCGGACCACGAGGTCATTCCATCGGCCTGTGCGGGTATCAGCTTCTATCCAGAAGATGCCACCAACACCAAGGGGCTTATCCAGGCCGCCGAAACCGCCCTGCTGCGAGCCAAGGAGTGTGGACCCGCCAGTGTTCACTTTTTCACTCCCATTTTTGCTGATCGTATTCATCGAAAATTTGAGATCGCGAGCGAGCTCCGCAGAGCCATTCGTAAAAATGAACTCCTGCTCTATTATCAGCCGCAGGTCGATAGCCTCACTCAAGAGCTGATTGGCGTTGAAGCACTTGTGCGCTGGGATCATCCGCGAAAGGGGCTTATTCCACCCAATGATTTCATTCCCCTGGCCGAGGAGTTGAATCAGATCGAGCTGGTGGGTGACTGGGTTCTCAGCAAAGCGCTGGAGCAGATGTCACACTGGCTGAGTTGTGATCTGCAGGTTCCCCGAGTCGCCGTGAATATAGCACCACAACAATTGGTGCCCGGCCTGGTTGACCGTGTGAGTGAACTGCTCGAAAGATACCACATACCTGCCTGCGCCCTGGAGCTGGAGATCACAGAGGGCGCACTGGAGCGCTGCGATGAGATTATTGACCTGCTAAACCAATTAAGGGCTATGGGTGTTCAACTCTCAATTGATGATTTCGGCACCGGATATTCCTCGCTGGCCCACCTGAAACACCTGCCGGTCAACTGCTTCAAGATAGACAAGGCGTTTGTCGACGGTCTGCCAGAGGGTACCTTCGATGCTGCCATCCTGAAAGCTGTTCTGACACTCGGTCATAGTCTGGAGATAAAGGTCCTGGCGGAAGGTGTGGAAACGCACGCGCAATTCGAGTTTCTGAGAAATCAAGGGGTAGACGCCATCCAGGGTTATTTCTTTGGCAAACCCATGAGTGCAGAGATTTTATCGGACTGGATCAGCAGACGCTGATCAGCACAGCCAAGAATGAGGTGGATGATCATGTCATGTCCGGTGTTACAATAACTGCCAGTTAGTTACTGGTGTGATCCATGAAAACAGAAAGACTCAGCGCTCAAAACCCCGACCACCTGCAACGTGCCGGCGAACTGCTGCTGGCTGGCGAGCTGGTCGCCGTGCCGACGGAAACGGTATACGGGCTGGCTGCCGATGCCTCAAACCCTGAGGCGGTAGCAAAGATTTTTGCTGCCAAACGGCGCCCGACCAACCATCCGCTAATTACACACATTGCCTCACCCGATCAGTTGCCGCGCTGGGTCAAAACCGTGCCTGACTGGGTCGCTCCCCTTGTGGCAGCTTTCTGGCCTGGCCCACTGACACTGATTTTTGATCGCCACCCCGATGTCTCGGATGTCATTACCGGTGGCCTGCCGACAATCGGTGTGCGCATGCCCGACCACTCCGTGCTGCTGTCGCTTCTGCAACGCTTCGATATTGCGGTCGCGGCACCGTCGGCCAACCCGTACCAGAAACTCAGCCCCACCAGTGCCGAGCACGTACTGGCCAGCATGGATGGCATGATTGCCGCCGTGCTTGACGGCGGTCCCTGTGGTGTCGGCACGGAATCGACCATTTTGCGTGTGGGTGAACACAGTGCAGAAATTCTTCGCAGTGGCCCCATCTCGGCTGACATGCTCCAGCCCTATCTGCAGGTACCGGTGCGCACCCCTCGCAGCCATGAGCACGCCGTCTCCGGCAACAAGAAAATTCACTATCAGCCCAATGCTCGCGTCACCCTTTGTACGCCAGACGAGATAAAGGCCCTGGCCGCATCGGCAGCGCCTCACTCAGGCGCACTGGTGTACTCACCCGCCCTGAGGTCCCTGCCTTGCCATCATCTGAAAGTGATGCCGGCCAATCACCAAGGCTATCGGCAGGCACTGTATGCCGCTCTGTACGAAGCCGATTGTGACGGTGTAAGCCAGCTGTGGGTTGAAGCACCACCCCATGATCCCGCCTGGGCGGATATATGGGACCGCCTGAGTCGCGCCGCGGCGGATTGATACCGATAACCGGGCTACAGCGTTATCCTGCAAAGCGCCGAGAGCTCGGCACCACATCAGCCAGCTTATAGCGGTTCTTGCCGCTCAGTTTCGCGTCATACATCATTTGATCGGCCTGACGCAGCAGCTGCTCGGAATCGACATCTTCATCCTGAGGATAAAAAGTCACACCAATACTGGCCGATACCTGTACCCGATCACCCTTGATATCGATGGGGCTGGATGCCACCGACAAAAGACGCTGAATCACCGGCACACAGCTGCCGGCATCATCCAGATCCGGCAGCAGAACGACAAACTCATCACCACCAATACGCACCAAGGTATCGCTTTCGCGAAGCGTCTGCCTCATTCGCTCCGACATGATGATCAGTAACTGGTCACCTGCATCGTGGCCAAACTGATCGTTAACCGCTTTAAATCCATCCAAGTCGAGAAACGCAACCGCTAAAACTTCGCTGCGCCGGCGTGCCTGAGCCATTTCCTTATGAAGCCTGTCGGCAAGCACCAGTCGATTTGGCAGGCCGGTCAGCGCATCAAAGTGGGCAAGCTGCTCCAGCTGCCGCTCATGTTCCTTGAAGTGAGAAATATCTGACAAAAGGGCTACAAAGCTCCTCACCTGCCCATCAGAATCGCGAATTGCATTAACTTTCAGGTGCGCAGGAAAAATTTCATCATTCTTGCGCTTGTTCCAAATTTCACCACTCCAATAGCCTTTACCGAGAATGGCCCGCCACATTGCTTGATAAAAACTCTCGTCGTGGTGACCTGACCTGAGCACGCGGGCATTTTCCCCAATAACCTCTTCCGCCTGATAGCCCGTTAGTCGGCAAAAAGCATGGTTGACATCACGGATTATGCCCTGAGTATCGGTAATCATGATGCCGTCACTGACATGCTCATACACACTGGCTGCCAAGTGCAGCCTGAGCTCATTTTCCTTCTGCTCTGTGATATCCTGATGGGTACCGTACATCATCAATGGCTCCCCGTCCTCTGTACTCTTGCTCACTTTGCCGCGATCCAATACCCAGACCCAATGACCCGCCTTGTGTTTCATGCGAGCTTCGCATTGATAGTAGGGAGATTCACCTGTGAAATGGCGTTGCAGCTGCTTTTCAGACTCTTTCAGATCATCAGGATGTACGAAGCTCGCCCAGGTGTCGATGGAAGTAGGGCTGAGCTCTTCAAGCGTATAACCGATAATCTCTGCCCAGCGATCATTGAACTCCGTTGCACCGGTCTGAATGTTCCACTCCCACGTACCTACGTGGGTGCCTTCTATTACATCGTGCAGCCTTGATCGCTCCCGTTTGATCTCCGCCCTGGAGCCACGGATCATGTCCAGCATGGAATTCACAGTATCGGTCAATATCGACAACTCTCGATACTTGAAATTGGGAAGCGCATTGACCGGGATGCCATCAGCATCACGCTGTTGAAGCGCTTCGGAAAAGCGGCCAAGAGGATCAAGAATTCGACGCTTGGAGAAGACGATTAGCAGCGCCATCAGAATGAGCGCCAGCAGCAGGCTGTTACTGAGACTGTCGTAAAAAACCTCTTTCTGCTTTTCTCGGACTACCGTATCGGTCATGAAGATCGACAATTTACCGATCGTCATCCCCCCGGACTGAAGCAATTCGCTGTGCTTATGGATACGATCAGTGGATAATCGCTGGTGATGGCCAGGGTGCGAAGCATCGTACGGAAGGATATGTCCATCTGAGCTGCGAATCATTCCAGTGATGTATTCGGGCCGGCCCAGCACTTCAGCCATATTTGAGTCTTCGATCAGGATGGCAGCATAGCCCCGCTGCACCATTTCGGTTTGAACAAGGTTTTGATAATCATTGACCGCATAAGCCTGCATGTACGGCACAACGTTTTCGGACAGTCGGATCAGGCTGGATCGCGCCTGCTCGTTCATGTCGGCAATGATCTGCTCTTTCTGGATAAAAAAGGTGTACACCCCATGGGCAGGCACAACCAGCATAACGCTGACAACTGCCAACAGACCAAGTGAAACCAGAAGCGAAGGCTGGTCACGACCCTGTCTAGTCATTGAACTGCTCAATACTCAGCCCCAACACGTTTTTGTGAATGAGCGGCAAAAGCTCGTCTACATTGTCAGGTGATACTGCCAACACAGGTAACATCTGACGCGAAGGAACAGGATCCCCCTTTATATGAGCATCCAATGAGCTGACCGCCTTTTCTCCGATAAGACGTGGCTGCTGCATACCGGCGGCTACCAGCTCTTTCTGACGAATCATTTCTATGAACTCTGGCTCTGCATCAAAGCAGATCAACAGAACATCGCCTTCACGGCCTTCATCATGAATCGCATCCAGTGCAGCCTGATAACGATTAGAGCCCTGCAGCCAGATTGCACGCAGATCCGAATTATCCTTAATCAGCTCGCGGCTGAAACGATAGGTTTCTTCATAGGAGAAATCCACCTGCTGACGAATGCCGGCCATCCTGAAGCTGGATGTTTTTAGCGCATTGACAAACCCTCGTGTGCGAGCCTGACCGTTTTTACGACTCTGGGGTATCGACACTATTCCCACACCGCCCTGTGACCATCCCCTGGCCTCAAGCGCCTTCACCAGTAACAGACCCAGCTCGTATGCCCCCTGCTCATTATCGGACTGTATATAGCTGACATACTTGCCTGCTTTTGTTCCTATATCGGCAATCACAACCGGCACACCGGCCTCGGCTGCAAGCTCCAGAATGGTCACTGCCGCTGAGGAATTGGTAGGTGAAACGACCAAGCCCGCTATATCGCTTTCAAGGGCCTGAACAGTATTGAGCAGCTCCTGACGAGCATTGTTGTCGGCACTGTACACATCCAATGTAAAGCCCAACTCGGCCGCGCGCTGTTTGGCTCCGCCAGCCATAATGCTCCAGAACGGTATGCGCACATCAGAAACAAGGTAGGCCAGCCGGGGAGTCTCCGTTGCGCTGACCAAGGGGGACAGAAGCAACAGCACAATCACTGCACTGCGCACCTGAATATTGACGAAATATGACTTGAGCACTGCTGAATCTCTGTCAATTTGGCTTCATCAAGCAGTAAGCAATGCTCTCGGTACCAAGTCAAGAATATTCAACAGCAGCTCTGCGCCAGCGCAAGTGTTCTGCAGAGGCCTGCGCGAAAAACCGGGCACAGGCGTATTATATCTGTCCTTTGAACGACTCCATGCCAGCCGGCCCCCTGTAGTTGCCCTCTCTAACTGAACTCTACCGCCGGTGGTCAATAAAAGTACCTGGCCTTCGCAAACTCCACGCTGGCATGACCTGTTATTGGGTCAAACTCGACCTTTCTATACCCGTCCTCGCCCACATCCGCTTCCAGGATTCTGACTCCCGCCTCTGCCAGCATGGCAAATGCATGCGCTGCGTTGGCTTCCCCTACGGGACTGCAGTCAACATTCAAGCATCCACTCACAGGCATGACTCGCACCCCTGCCAGCATGTTTCCACCACCGTAAATACGGGCTTCATATTCATTCAGATTCGTGCCATTGCGCCTGGCTGCAAGTCGAAATAGCTCAAGGCAATCGTCACCGTATCGTGCATCTGGTGTACCGGCGGCTCCAGCAGGCCTGCGCGGCAGTACATAATGACACATGCCACTTAATCCCAACCGAGGGTGTCTGAGTGTAATGGCGACACAGGAACCCAGCAGCGTACGCAATTGCTTGCGTCCTCGCCCGAAAACCAGTTCACCGGCATGGATGACAAGGTGGTGCGCGTGGCGATCGCGTTGCATTTTATTCATCGGGGATTCAGTCATCGGGCAGCCTGAAGTATCGCGGCAGCCATACCATCGAGTGGTAGTTGCTGAGCAACGGCACCACGCAGATAGGCCTCCCTTGGCATGCCGTAAACAACACTGGTCGCTTCATCCTGCCCGAGGGTCCAGGCTCCCGCCTCCCGCATTTCCTTCAGGCCATTCGCGCCATCATCACCCATACCCGTAAGAATTGCGCCGATCGCGTTTTGACCCGCATAACGCGCGGCTGAGCGGAACAGGACATCCACAGATGGTCGATGGCGTGAGACAAGTGGGCCATCTCGTAATTCAACGTAATAACGCGCCCCGCTGCGTCGAATCAGCATATGCCGATTACCCGGGGCGATGAGGGCATGCCCACGCAAAAGCGCATCTCCATCTTCTGCCTCTTTGACTCGAATATCACAAATCTGGTCAAGTCGATTCGCAAACGAACGTGTAAAGCCCTCTGGCATGTGCTGCACAATCGCAATCGCGGGACAATCACCGGGCATCGCACCCAGCAGCTTACGCAAGGCATCTGTACCGCCTGTCGATGAACCAACAGCGATCACTTTTTCTGTCGTCTTCTGCAGAGCCAAATGTCCCGCTGCCAGAATCACATCGGCATTCAGTTTCGGTTTCACTCCCTCATTGAACAGGCTGAGCTTGGATACGCGTGCATGTGCAGCCCCTTTAATGGCATCGATAATACGGTTGCGCGAATCATGCAAAAACTGCTGTGTACCCAGCACTGGCTTGGCGATGATATCAACCGCACCATATTCAAGTGCCCTGACCTGAGTCTCGCCCGCTTCCACCAGTGATGAGCAGATCACGACGGGTATGGGGTGTTGTGACATCAATTTACGCAGAAAGGTTAGACCATCCATGCGCGGCATCTCGACATCCAGTGTCATCACATCCGGTTTCATATGACGCAACTGTTCAACTGCCCGGTAAGGATCAGCGGCTACACCGATGACCTCAATTCCGGGGTCGCTGCCGAGAATTTCGCTGAGTGCGTGACGCACAACGGCAGAATCATCCACGATCAGAACTTTGATCACGCTGGTCTCTTCCCTTATGAGATACGCCGATAGACGGTGGGATAAAGTGTCTCAAAACCGTTGCGCTGATGCCCAATGCTCTCGGAGTGACCAATAAACAGGAGTCCACCCACCCGCAGCGAGGTACGCAATCGCTCAATGATGTTCTGTCGATCATCATTGCTGAAATAGATCATCACATTGCGACAGAAAATCACGTCGTACTCGGGTGTGCGGGGGTAATCACCATCCACCAGGTTGAAACGTGAAAAGCTCACCCGCTCCCGCAGTTCGGGCACAATCCTGACCTGTTGGCGTGCAGGGTCACGACTTTTCAGCAGATACCGATGACGCAATGGTTCATCCACGGGGGCAATCCGTGCCACTGGATAGATCGCTTGCCGCGCCACCGACAGAACGGATGGCGCAATATCAGTGGCATGAATCTGAAAGTTGAACTCGGGCTTATCCCTTTTTAATTCACTCAACACCATCGCCAGCGTGTAGGGTTCTTCACCGGTTGAACAGGCCGAACTCCAGACACTCAAGGGCCTGCTGACACCGGCTTCGTGGCCACTAGAGAGAGCCTGCTGAAGATACTGACTCAGAAACCTGAAGTGTTCAGGCTCACGAAAGAACTCCGTTTTATTGGTCGTGATCGCATCCAGCAACCACTCGCGCTCGGCTTCGTTGTCGGCATCCGAGAGTGCCAGATCAAGGTAAGCCGTAAAGCTGGACTGCCCGGTTGCACGCAGTCGCTTGCGCAAGCGTGCCTCGATCAGGTTTCGCTTGTGTTCCGGCAACTGTATGCCGGCTGTACTTTGGACATATTGAGCCACCCGGAGGTGGTCTTCAGCGGTCAATGTCGTTGCAGCTGTCACACCGACACCTCCTCAGCGTCAGCGGAGGCACGACGTTCATCCACAGCCGATTCATGTAATACCGTTTCCAGCTCGTCACGACTGAATATCAGGGCAAGACGCAGCAGAATGATAAAATCATCCTCGTGCCGCGCCAGCCCGTCGATAAAGCTGCTCTTGATCCGTGCTCCCAGCCGAGGTGGCGGACTGATCAAGGCTGGATCGAGCTCGACCACTTCATTGACACGATCCGCCAGCACACCCAGAGGGGTGCGCTTGCCATCCAGCTCGACATCAATAATGACGATGCAGGTTTCCACACTGACCGGGGCGATCTGCATGCCAAAAAGTCGTCGCAGGTCGACCACCGGAATCACCCTTCCACGCAGGTTAAGCACCCCCAGCATATAATCCGGTGTACGCGGTACACGCGTCACATCGCGGTATTCAAGCACCTCTTGAATACCACTGATCTCAACACCGAAAGAGTCGCCATCCAGCATAAATGACAGAATCTGCCGCGGGGTCGTATCAACCGTTTCCGAATCCCTGTTGCGCTCCATGCCGGTCTCCTTAATAGCGGACGAAATCGTCATCAAGATCAATCTGAATGCCGTCGGCACCTGCCAGTACACCACCCCCTGTTGCAGCCTGGGGCCGCTTGATACTGTGCTTGCCAGCTACAGGTTTTGAGTGATGTGTCTGTGACGAAGCGTTGCCGCTGCTTTTCCCTGCTTGGCTGACATTGGCGGATACTTTGAAAAAGGCGGTTGTGCCATCTAGTTGCTCTGCCTGTGCAGACAACTCTTCAGTGGTTGCAGCCATCTCTTCGGCAGAGGCAGCGGACTGTTGTACCACTTGATCAAGCTGCTGCAGCGCTTTCGAAATCTCGGCGGCACCCTTGTTCTGTTCAACCGATGCCGCACTGATCTCCTGTACCAATCCAGAGGTGCGTTGAATGCTCGGCACCAGTTCAAGCAACATTTCACCGGCACGCTCTGAAAGCTCAAGACTGTTGCGAGAGCGCTCGACTATTTCTCCCGCTGCCCGCTGGCTGCGTTCCGCCAGCTTGCGCACCTCCGCGGCTACAACCGTGAAGCCCTTACCATGCTCACCGGCACGCGCCGCTTCGATCGCCGCATTGAGCGCCAGCAGATTGGTCTGACGGGCTATTTCCTCAATGATGCCGATCTTTTCGGCAATGTCCTGCATCGCTGAAACCGCCTCACGTACCGCATCGCCAGTACTCTGCGCACTGGTGGCAGCCTGCTGTGCAATCTGTTCGGTTTGACGGGCATTGTCTGCCGTTTGGGAGATGTTCGCCGTCATCTCTTCCATGGATGAAGAAACCTCTTCAAGTGACGCCGCCTGCTCGGTCGCCCCCTGTGCCACCTGTTGGCCAGTGCTGCTGATCTCAATGCTGCCTGCCGCCACATTTGAAGATGCTTCCTTGATCTCGGCCACGATATCGCGAAGCTTCTCATTCATGTTGCGCAGCACCCCGTAAATATCGCCATCGCTGACACGCGGGTCGAACAACTGGTCGAGATCACCTCTGCCGATACGGCTGGCGATGCGACTGACTTCGTTTATGCGCAGGATGATCAAAGTGGCAGCCAAAATACCGATCACCAGTGAAACCAGTGTCACACCAATGAGCTGGCCTCGCGCCTGACTGTAGGCCTGTTCCGCTTCACTGACAGCGGCCTGCATTTCAGTGTCACTGATCTGTACGATCTGACGTACCTGATCGACCGCCTCCTGCAGCACCGCGTCTCCACTACCGACCAGCAGCCGGTAGGCTTCTCGCTCTTTACCATCCGCTGATCCATTTTGCTCAAGGGGATCGGCAGCCTGTCTCACCAGATCACGCACTTGTACCACCATGTCGCCGTAACGCTGGAACGAAGCCTGGAAAGACTCCAGTGCCTCACGCCCATTAACCGAAACAATCAGTGGTGCCATCAGTACCAGGTCATCCTTAATTCGCTGCCGTGCTTCTGCACTGGCGGCTGAAAAGCGATCTCGGTTCTGCTGGCTCTGTGCCAGCATGAAGTTTTTGGTTTGGGAATCCATCTCCAGCAGGTTGCCGCGCATGCGTCCAGCCAGTTTGACCTTTTCGGCAGGGCCTGAAACAGTCGACTGCAAACGTGTCTGCGCCTGTTCCAGTGCCTGCAGACTCCATACACTGTTCAGTGCCAGCAGGCCCACGAGAAGCGCGAAGCCAACATAGAGCAGCGCCTTAAGTGTGATTCGTTTCATCACATTATCCTTCGTTAATAAATCGCTAGTGTTTGTTTCAGGCTCGCAGTTCCGCCACGAGCTCCGGCAGATCAAGGATCATGGCGATCCGGCCGTTGCCCATGATGGTTGCACCCATCATTCCGGGTACGCTCTGATAGAGGCGTCCCAGGTTCTTGATTACTGTCTGGTGATGACCGATGACTTCATCGACCGTGACGCCATACCGTGCGTCATCAACACGCACGATGACGGTCTGCTGAATGTCTGGATGCTCTCCGGCAATATCAAAACAATCTCTGAGACTAAGAGAAGGCACCAGCTCGTCGCGATGTCTCAGCAGACGAACACCCTGATCATCGCAAGGCTCTGTTCCGGTTGATTCGATGCACTCTTCAACAGCACTCAGCGGGATGACATAATGGTCATCCGCAACGGCCACCATCAGCCCTTCTATGATTGCCAGTGTCATCGGCAGGCGGATCCGCACACAGGTGCCCTTGCCACGGGTCGACTCGATCGTGACACGTCCCTGCAGTGCCTCCACGGAACGTTTGACCACATCCATGCCCACACCCCGCCCGGAAAGATCCGATACCGCTTCGGCGGTTGAGAAACCCGGCTCGAACACCAGCTGGTGAATTGCCTGCTCGTCCAGAGACTCATGCGCCTCTATTAACCCACGCTCAACCGCACGCGCCTGAATTCGGTCTGTATCGAGGCCTGCGCCATCATCGCTGACACAGATCAGCACCTGTCCCTGATGTTGGCTGGCGCTGAGCGTCAAACGTGCGCACCGCTCCTTACCGGCTTGGATACGCTGTTCAGGTTGCTCAATACCGTGATCAAGGCTGTTGCGCAGCAGGTGTATGAGTGGGTCGGCCAAACGATCCAGCATGACCTTGTCCAGCTCCGTCTCGGCGCCATCGGTTTCAAGTACCACCTCCTTGCCCAGCTCGGGAGCAATATCACGCACCATGCGCCTGAAGCGGCCAAAGATGGAGCCAATCGGCAGCATTCGAATTTCAAATGCGTTATCGCGCAGACCCGATGCCAGGCGCTCGAACTCTTCTGCCAAAACAGCTGTACGCTCATCACCTGTATCAATTGCCAGCTGGTTAAGACGCGCCTGCAGGATGACCAACTCACCGACTTGATTCATTAATTGATCCAGCTTTTGCTGGGTGACCCGGATACTGGCTTCGGGAACGGCTTCAGCCGTTTTCTGGTCTTCATGAACAATGGGGGCAGACCCATTGCGGACGTGCGCCATGTCGCTGCCAACTGCATCAGACAGATCGCTGACTGGCTGGATATCAACGTCCCACTCGTCCAGAACAAAAAAGAACGCCTCTTCGATCTGGTCCATGTTTGCATGGGTTTCAAGCATGACCCGAACCGAGAGATGGCAGCTTTCAGGATCAAATGTCGCCGACAACGCTTGCTCTTCAAACTCGGTTGTTACGCTGGCGGTACCGAGTGCGTCCAGCTCCCGCAATACCGGCAGCAGATCGAATCCTTCCCGAAAAGCATCCGCTGAAGGTCTGATCACGATGTTGAACTGCCTGCACTTTTGCGCCGGTGTACTCTGCTCCACTGGCTCATGCGCAACTTCGGCTGCCAATAACCGCTGAACCTGACGGGTCAGACTCTCACTGATGTGCACGAGCGAATCCGACGGTGTTGGCTCGACCAGCAACTGCTCAATGTGATCACGCGCATGCAACAGAAGATCAACGCCATCCTTCGCAAGCACCAGACGATCGGAACGCACGGCATCCAGAAATGTTTCCAGGTGGTGCGTAAAGCGAGAGAGGTGATCAAAGCCGACCATGCCGGATGCTCCCTTGATGGTATGCATTGCTCTGAAAAGAGGCGCGATCAAGGCGTGATCTCCCGGCCGCTCATCCATATCCAGCAGTGCCGTTTCCATTTCAAGCAGATGCTCTGCCGCCTCCTGGCGAAATATCTCCACAGCTTCATTCATGGCTGGCCTCACCTGTTGCCGGCAGCAGAGCCGTCAACCCCATAAGCCTGAGTGCTTCAGACACTGGAGCACTCGCAGAACAGATCACAGGGCAGGTCTGTTGTGGTTTCGCTCGTGCTGCCATAATCAGCAGCCACTGAATACCTGCAGCATCTACCTCTTCAACGGTATTCAACTCCAGTTGTATCCCCTGTACAGAGCCTTTTTCGCGCCACCGATTTTCCAGCCTAGCCACATCAAAAATGGTCAGAGAAGCACCCACATCCAAACCTGGCAGGTTCAACTGATCGGCTGTTACAGTTGCCATCTCAGGCCAACCTTGCCACGGCTGCCAACAGGACATCAGGCTTAAAAGGCTTGACCAGCCAGGCCTTGGCACCGGCGGCCTTGCCTTCAGCCTTTTTTGCCTCCTCCGACTCAGTGGTCAGCATCAGTACCGGCGTAAACCGGTATGCCGGTTTTTGTTTCAATTCACGCACCAGCGTGATGCCATCCATCCTGGGCATATTCACATCGCTGACAATCAGGTGGAAACGCCGCCCATCCAGCTTGCCGAGGGCATCATGGCCATCGTTTGCGGTCACGACATCATGCCCCGCACCGCGCAGCGCCATACTGACGACTTGGCGGACGGATGCGGAATCATCGACGACAAGAATGCTCTTGCTCATGGGGGTACTCCTCAGAAAAAAGTAATCTCGTTATGTGGGGTCGGGTGGTGGGCACTCGTGTTGCCGACAAAAACGCGTCGCTCGGCATCCGTTGACGCGCGCTTGCGCATATCATCAAGCAAGGTACTGGCGCCATTGATAAAAGGCTCCAGCTGCTCGTCATTACGTAACGCTGCCAGTTGGTTGAAGTCATCGAGGGCTTCGATAATGTGGCCTGTGATCTGGCTCAGCTGGTCCTGGAATTGCAGGTTCACAATCACATCACTCACCTTGCCCTCAACTTCCTGCTTAAGTTGCAACAGCTCTTTGGCATCTACTGTGATGGCATCAACCCGCTGGCGCATCGTCCCCAGAGTTTCATCAATGGTGTGCCGGTTACTGGCAATGGCAGTGCGTGAGCAATCAAGATTGTGTTGTGCCTGCTGTACCACCTGCTCCATCTGACGATTAACTTGCTGCACCACATCAGTAATCTGCTCGCCGGTTTCTGAGGAACGCGCTGCCAACATACGTACCTCGCTGGCCACGACCGCAAAACCACGTCCCATATGGCCCGCCCTTGCCGCTTCAATCGCTGCGTTCAATGCCAGCAAATTGATACGCTCGGCGATATGCCGCACCTGTGCCGCGTGTTCGACCAGTACTGCGTTCTGCTTTGCCAGCTGATCGATCAACTGATTGGTTTGCTCCTCACGATGACAACCGGACTCCAATGCATGCCACAGCTTATCGAACGCATCATGAGCCGATGCACTGACCCCGGCCAGTGCCTGCTGTTTGCGCGCGAAAGCTGCTTCGTCACCGGCATCGACCGCACGGTTGAACTGATCGTTGATCTCTTCAAATCGCTCGGCGATGTGCGTCACGGCGCCTTCCATCAAACCACGCCCACTGAGCAGGGTGTCTTTCCAGGCGGGTACAACTTCATCCAGCGCATGTATCAAGGCGTCGCAGGCAGCGTAATAATGCTGCTGCTTTTCGTGCTCATGCTGTTCGCGGGCACTTTCAATAACCAGACCCTGCCTGTATTGAGCGATGCCTTTCAAAACGAGAATTACCACTGCAACGGCACCGAGCACGAGCGGGGCCGAAAGCCAGCCCTCCGTCATCAAGGTCACCACCATGAGTCCTGACAACAGCAACGCCAGCCAAACCAGCTGGCGCTGAAGTGATTCCAGCACCGGTTTCTGGTTTTTCTGATTTTCACCGCTAAAGATCGGATAAATCATACGATTTCCCTTTATATTCAATTACCTGAAGTAGCCTGAGTAATACAAGTCAGCTGAATTTGGAGTGCAAAGTGCCCTGGGTAGCTGTCAGGCCATCCTGTCAGTGCGTCAAATTCGGAATTATTGTGTTGTCGGGGGCCCTGCTGCTTTAACTGATTGCCAGTGGCACAGCAGATGCTTGAGCGCGTTGAAATCAATAGGCTTTGGCAGATAGTCATCCATACCTGCCGCCAGGTAGCGCTCGCTGTCACCTTTCATCGCATTCGCGGTCAATCCTATTATTGGAATGGATGCAACGGGTGGCTGAAGCTGGCGGATATGCCGTGTCGCCTCGAGTCCATCCATAACCGGCATCTGTATATCCATCAAAACCAGATCATAACTGGACTGCTCCAGCAACCTCAGCGCCTGTTCGCCATCTGCAGCCACATCCGCCTGGTGGCCCAAGTGTGCGAGCATCTTGCCAGCGACCAGCTGGTTGGTCGGGTTATCCTCGACCAGCAGAATGTTCAGTCCTGTGTTTGGGGGTGCATCTGAAGCATCGCTGCTCTCGACTGCCGATTCCCTCTTTTCAGTGTCTGGCTCAGACACGGGTTCAGCACACATCAGCGGCACATGAAACCAGAAAGTTGAACCTTTGCCTGGGGTGCTGAAGAAATCGATCTTGCCCCTCATCGCCTCTACAATGCGCTTGCAAATCGCAAGCCCAAGGCCTGTGCCTCCAAAGTGACGTTCGGTAGACGAGTCGGCCTGACTGAACGCCTTGAAGAGACGAGAACGAACCTCAGGGCTGATGCCTATTCCGGTGTCGACCACTTCACATAGAAGGTGCGAGCGTCCGTGTTCATCAAGGTAACTCCGCACCACCAGCTTGACCTCACCACTGGGCGTGAACTTGATTGCATTCCCTACCAGATTGAGGAGTACCTGGCGCAACCGTGTTGCATCTGCCCTGAAATGCCCTGTCAGATGAGGCCCGATATCGCTGCTCAGAGTAACCCCGTTTTCAGCTGCGCTGTGCTGGAACAGCTCAATGGTTTCTCTGATGAGGGTATGTACTTCAAACGATTCATCGATCAACTCAAAGGCACCGGACTCCATTTTGGAAATATCGAGGATGTCGTTCAGAATGGTCATCAGCGCATTGGATGACTGGCCAACCGTCTCAACGTAGCGGCGCTGCTCATCATCCAAATCGGTCTCTGCCAACAGACGTGTCAGACCGATTATGCCGTTCATGGGCGTTCTCAGCTCATGGCTCATGGTCGCCAGGAACTCCGACTTGGCCTGATCAGCGGCACGGGCTTCTTGTGCTGTCACCTCCAGTGTCTGCGCCAGACTCAAGGCGTTGTCGCGCGCCTTGCGGGTGGCACTGGTCTGTCGCCACAGCATGTAAATCATGATGGCAGTTGATAGCGTAATGAGGGCCATCAACAGTGCCAGATAGTTGAAAAGCCCCTTCACATCCTTACGGGTCAGTACCTTGAGCCGGGTGGTATGATCAAGCGCACTCAACAGAACCTGGTTGGATGCTTCATATATACGTTCGGAGTGCTGTCGGAGCTGAGTGATATCCTCTGCACTTGGCTGACCAAACACGGTTTCATCCATCTGCTCAAGCAGTTGCTCAATGCGTTCGATCGCCGTTCGGGTGTCCGGGTATTCTGCAAAAACATCCCCAAGTTGGCCGCCAGAGACAATGGACAGTCGACTGATGAGAATATCGAAGCGAAGGCGCAACTCATCCAAAAGAGCGGGATCATCCACGCGCTGCTCCAGCAGGGTCAGCACGGTTTTCAGCTGCAGGCTCTCTCTGTCCATCTGGTGTGCGGCCCACAGTGCATTTTCCTGCACGGCACTGACCACAGACTGCTCTTTTTTACTGATCAGAACAAAGGTATAGGCCATAGCCAGCAAACATAAGACTGTAATGATTAACAGCGCCCTGAGCTTTACATTCCATACAGCCATGCTTGCGGCCCTCATCCCAGGACTTGCTGAAGCGACCAAGCCTTGCCTTTGCTCAGCGCACCAGAATCGATTTCACCTGCCACACAGCACGGCTGTATGTCAGTTCATTATTCAACTGCGGGTTACTGTCAAAAGGGTAAACGATAAACAGTGGCCCCTTGTCGCGCACCCGCATGTAGGATCCGTTTTCCTTGATTGCCAGAATCACATCATCGGTGTAGTAGTCGCTGATCGGTACAGGTGCACTGTAGTCATTCAGTGCCGTAACCACGACCTCCTGCCCTTTCGCTCCAACCGCTGCAAGCAGGTCCCGCATCAAAGGCCCTTCGTAGCGCTGCACCCCATCATTCCATGGGGTCACTGTCTCAAGCACATGCATGCCAAGCTGCTCCAGCATCGCGCGATCAAACAGCATTTGGTTATCTCCACTGTTTGTATGTGAGATAGCACCCTCGACACTGAGAATCACATTCCCTTCAGGCTTGGACAGCGTAACGTCTTCGGACAGTGCCGGATGAAAAGCCAGCATCAATACCACAGCTGCAAGGATACGCTTCATGCTTTTTGCCTCATCTTCACCGTTGTTACGCTTCAGGAAACAAACGAGCACCTGCTCATTTGAGTCCAACACATTGGGCCAGTCGCTTGACGGAGACAAAAGTACTAAAAACTAAAATAATAGTAAAGTTGATAATTCTGAAAATTTTGATAATCTTGCTTTCAGTTTCACAGGGATACTGCAAAACAATACACACAAGCGCTGCGGAACAGCGCGAGGGTTACCGATAACAGAGGGTATAATTTGCTGACCGCAAACGGCTCTCGATCCGAGACCATTAAAAGTTGCCGTACGGATGCACTGGAGTCGCTAACACCATGACCGATAAGACAGTATTGAGTAGTGCAGAAGCCGCCAAACAGCTCAACGTGTCATTAAGAACGATCCAGCTATGGGTTGAACAAGATATTTTGCCTGCCTGGCGCACACCGGGTGGACACAGACGTATTCCAGCAGAAGCGGTAGCCCAACTGATTGCCCAGCAACAGGCTCAGGTAGCGCAACACACTCCAAAAAAGCCGGACCGTCCCCTCAAGATTTTGCTTGTCGAAGATGAAGTTTACCTGCGTAAGTTGTATTCAAAATATCTTGTCCGCTTGCACGTTCAGGTTGAATTGGAAGTCGCCGAAAACGGATTTCAGGGATTGATCAAACTTGGCGAGATTAAGCCGGACCTGCTCATTACGGACCTAATGATGCCGGCAATGGATGGTTGCGAAATGATACGTAGCATCCGAAAGGGGCAGTATCTTCCTGACAATCGAATTGTGGTCGTTACTGCAATGGACCCCAGTTCAGCGGAAGTGGCCGACTTGCGCCAAAGCGGTCTACAGGTACTGCACAAGCCCCTGCTTCTGGAAGACCTGAAGCAACTATTGGAGCAGTACCTCGGTGAGATCCGTACAACTGCACCAGTAGCGGCTTCTGCGGAAGTTTAATAGAAAAGATTAACTCGAAATAAGCCATGAATGATAAAACACCCTCTGACATGACAGACAGCCCCACTGATACAGCCGATGCGTGTATGGCCCTGGCCAATCGCTTTTCCTATACGGCCCATGACCTGCGCACGCCATTGAATGCCATTCTCGGCTTCGCCCAGGTACTGCAGTTTGAAGCCTCTCTCAGCGCTGATCAGCGAGACAGCCTGCAAGAAATTGATACCGCTGCGCGCTGCCTCAATGAGCGGCTCAATGCTGCCGTGGATATGGTGGCAGAGGAGCTGGAAAGAATCGCAAACCAGGCCAGCCCTGGTTCTACCGATAACCTTGACCATTGACCTGATCGCATGGCCATTTTATTCCGTCTTCCCGGCCGATTGAGACGTGACAGACTGCCACTGGCCGTTCTGTTGCTTGGCCTCGCGGTCACGACAGGGCTTGGACTCTATGAGCAGCAAGCAACTGATACAAAACAGGATGAGCAACTGCTCAATGAGCTTAGTCGGGTCAGCGCACAGATAGAGCAGGCTTTTCATCAGCGGCTTTCGGTTATCACCGGGTTGGAGGCATTCGTCCATAGTCAGCAGGACCTGGACTTGCGCCTGCCGGACCAGGAGAAACTGTTTTTCTACCGTTTTAATCGTTTCACCAGTGCAATGGAAAAGCAGGTGCCTGGCATTCTCAGCATGCAGCTGGCACCTGGTGCTGTATTGCAATACATGAGCAACCAGGCTGAGCACGCCGGGGCACTGGGACATGACTTGCTGGTGGATGATAATCGCCGAACTCAGGTGCTGCAGACGATCACGGCGCGATCTTTGATTGTCGCAGGTCCCCTGACACTGATTCAGGGTGGGGAAGCAATCGTGGCACGCAAGGCCATCTACACTCGCCCGCGCACTTTCCAGCCCAAGGACTTTATCGAAGCCGGACGCGCCAGCCACGATACCGAATGGTTGCAGCAGATCCCCACCGATTTCTGGGGGCTCGCGACGGTGTTGATCGATATTGATGAACTCTATTCTGCAGCCGGCCTTAACGCCTTACCAGACCAGGTAAGCTACGCGTTGCGTGGCCGGCACGGGCTGGGTCATGAAGGCGACATTTTTTGGGGCGACAAAACCGTTTTCGATCAAAACAGTGTCGAAATAACTGTTGCACTGCCTGCAGGTGAATGGGTTTTGGCGGCCAGAGACACTCGTCCTGTTCTGGGCTGGAGCACCCTCCTTGTGCTGATAATAGGTGCGCTGGTTAGCGTCTTTATCGCCTACTCCATTCGCCAATCACTTGAGAAGCGCCATTTTTTGGCGGTCAGTCGTGCCAAAACCGATTTCCTGGCCACCATGAGCCATGAGTTGAGAACCCCGCTCAACGCCATTCTGGGATTTTCACAACTGTTGCAACATGATGCTGAACTCAATGAAGACCAACGCGACAGTGTGGAGGAGATCAGCCGGGCGGGGCATCATCTCCTTGCATTGGTTAACGATGTTCTTGACCTTGTCAAAATAGAGTCGGGGCACCTGGACCTTTTAATCCAGGACGTTCAGGTCGCCCCAATCATTGCCGACTGTTGCTCCTTGCTGGCCCCAGCGGCACAGAGCAACCAGATTCAGCTGAATAACGACTGTCAGGGCCCCTGGTCCGTCCAGGCCGACTCAACTCGATTCAAGCAGGCATTTCTCAACCTGCTGTCAAACGCCATTAAATATAACAATCGTGGCGGCCGCGTTGACATTCACTGCCACACCACCAGTGAAGGCTTTCTGCGCATCAGCCTTTCGGATACTGGAAGTGGCATCTCAACCGAGAGGATGCAGCAACTGTTTCAGCCCTTCAATCGACTGGATATGAAGAACAGCCATATCGAGGGTACAGGTATTGGGCTGGCGATAGTCAAAAGCCTGATCACCAATATGAATGGTCGCGTGGGTGCAACCAGCACCCCAAATGTCGGCAGCTGCTTCTGGCTGGAACTGCCGTTGGTCAGTGTTTCATCCGAAACGAACACTGATGACGCCTCTCAGGCACCTGCACCCAAATTCTGATCCATCCCTAGACTTGAGCATCACACCATGACTAACTCCTGGCAGTTAAGCCCTCATCAAGCGTCTATCCTGATCATTGATGATGAGTCCGCAAACCTTAAGCTGCTGCAGAAGATGTTGCGCAGTCTTGGCTATGATCAGTTACATCTGATTCAGGACCCCCGAGAGGCCCTTTCCGCTTTTAACCTGTTTCAGCCACATCTCGTGTTGCTGGATCTGAATATGCCGCATCTGAATGGATTCGATGTGCTGAAGCAGTTTGCCGAAAGTGAAACCACGCTCAAGCCGCCTGTTATAGTACTCACCGCACACAGCGACCGCGACACACGCTTGAAGGCCCTGAACGAAGGGGCACGCGACTTTATCGGCAAGCCTTTTGATCTGGCTGAACTGCAGGTTCGCGTACGCAACCTGCTGGACGCTCATATGGCCCATCGTCTGGTACATGACCAGAAAACGGTACTCGACCAGCTCGTTGATCAACGTACAGAAGAGTTGCGTAGAACCCGGCTTGAAGCGATCAACCGCCTCGGGCTGGCAGCCGGCTACCGTGACAATGAAACCGGTGAGCACATCACCCGTGTAAGCCTGTATTGCCGCCTGATTGCACGCCAACTGGGTTGGAACAGCCATGATTGTGAACTTATACATGATGCAGCACCGATGCATGACATCGGTAAAATTGGCATTCCTGACGAGGTACTGCTTAAACCTGGCAAGCTGACTGATTCTGAATTTGAAACCATAAAACTGCACCCTCAAATTGGTGCTGACCTGCTGCGTGGTGATGAGTCTGACCTGATGCAGATGGCCCACAGTATTGCACTGACCCATCATGAGAAATGGGACGGAACCGGCTACCCTCAGGGACTAAAGGGTGAAGACATCCCGCTTGAGGGGCGCATTGTAGCTGTTGCCGATGTGTTTGATGCTGTCACCTCAGACCGCCCATACAAACGTGCTTGGAGTTTTGATGAGGCTACCGATTACATTAGAACGAACGCAGGCAGCCATTTCGACCCTCAGGTGGTCAAATGCTTTTTAAGTGTGCTGGGTGAAGTGAAACAGATCTATAAGACCAATCAAGATGCTGCCCAAGAAGCGTGCTCAGCTGCGTAATCCATCCACTACTGTTGCTCAACAGTGCCAAGCCGTCTCGCGCGTTCGGCAGTCTCCTCTAAATAGTGGCCGTCTAAATACCAGTCACCATACAAACAAAACAGGCGCGATTGGACCTGTTTTGTTTGTATATGCCATGCACTGATAGTGATACAGGGATCGAGCGTAGCCCTATTGCATCCAGTAAACCATCTGCAGCGTGAATGCCGGGAACAATACCAGCAGGACCAGCCTGATCAAATCCACACCGATAAAGGGCACCAGTCCCTTGAAAATATCCGTGAACGCAACGTGAGGCAGAGTCGCCTTGAGCACAAAAACGTTCATGCCAATGGGCGGTGTAATCAGGGCAATTTCCGTTACCACCACCACGATGATTCCGAACCAGATCAGATCAAAACCATTAGCCAGAATGATCGGGGTAAACAACGGTACGCAGATCAGGATGATGGCCAATGAGTCCATCACACACCCCAGCAGAAGAAACACCAGCAAAACGACCAGAATCAGCTGGTAGGGGCTGAGCTGAGCTTGCTCGACCATCTCCAGCAAACCTTCCCCCAGACCGGAAAAAGCGACCAGTTTGGCAAACAGCATGGCACCGAACAGAACACTGTAGAGCATCACTGAGGTAAAGGCAGACTCCAGGAAGATATGCTTGAAATCAGCCTTGCTCATGCGCCGCTGCAACAGAGCGATAATGAGGGCAAAACCCGCACCCATACCAGCAGCTTCCGTCGCCGTGAAGATTTTGGCATAAATGCCACCGATGATCAGTGCAAACAGCAGACAGAACGGCCAGACACCTTTGAGTGAACTCAACTTCTCTGCAAGGCTGCTTTTTTCCCCACGAGGCGCATGCTCCGGTTTAATCAGCGCAATTACATAGATAGCCAGCATGTACAACACCAGCCCCAAAATGCCCGGCACTATTCCTGCGATAAACAGGTGACCAATATTGGTCTGAGTCAGGATGCCGTAGATCATGAGTATGATCGATGGCGGTATGAGAATGCCCAGGGATCCACCCGCCGCGATGGTTGCCGAGGCAAGCGAATCGGAGTAGCCATACTTTTTCATACTGGGATAGGCTACCTTGGACATGGTTGCAGCGGTCGCAAGACTTGAGCCACACACAGCGCTGAACCCCGCACAGGTGGCCATGGTCGACAATGCCATACCGCCGCGCACATGGCCAAGATAAGCATTGGCCGCACGGAAAAGGTCAGCCGAGATCCCCGTACGCGAGAGAATATTTCCCATGAGAATGAACAACGGCACCACCGCCAGCTCATAGGAGAATACTGCGTCGGAAATAGTCATCGAGATCATGGTGAGTGAAGCTTCATGACCCAGCTCAACCGCAATACCGATGATGGATACGGTCAATAACGCGAATGCCAGCGGCACGCGCATAAAAGCCAGCAAAAGTACCGAAGCAAGAGCGACCAAACCGGTAATCATAAGGTTTCCTCCGGATGAACATCCTGACTGACCTGTTTGGGCAAAACGCTGGCACAGGCACTGACAAAGCAACTGAAGCTGATCAAGGCATACATGTAACTGCGTGGTATAAGCAGTGCCTGACTGACTTCCTGAATCTCGATGGCATCCATCGCAGCGATGAAAAACTGATAGCTGACCAACAACAGAATCACGCAGATCAGTCCATTCGTCAGATAACGCCACCAGCGCATGGCGCCTGTCATGATGAATCGATCGAACAGGTCGACCGCCAAATGCCCACGGGCAGAAGTCAGTAGAGGCAAACCGCTGAACACGATGACAGCCATCAGATGCTCGGTCAGGTCATGAGCTCCATAAATCGGAATATTGAAAAAAAGACGCCCAATCACATCAGCAAAGGTCAGCAGCACCATCGCCAGCAGTGACAGCATCAGTACCGACTCAATGAATTGGCGAATGCGGTTAGTGAATATGTGCACGTTGATACTCCATCTTCAAAACGGCTATTGCTCAAATAGAGTGACCCGGCCTCCGATAAAGCGGCCGGGCGTGCATTACTGACCGACAAGTACCTGATAGCGCTGCTGATAAAAGCGGGCCATATCCAAGGCATTATCTACACCGAAGCTTGGACCTTCCGCTGCCCACTCCTCCAGCATGGCATTTCGAATTGTTCGGATTCGATCAAGCAGCTCGGCTGATGGCGTGCTAAAACTGTGCCCTTCTTTCAGCAGCACACCTTTCGCCTGATCCAACTGCTTCTGAAACTCGCTGCCCCAAAGGCGGGCAAAGGCCTCACCGGAAACAGCCATGATGGCCTGCTGATCTTCGGCAGATATTGTCTTCCACTTGCGCTCATTCAGCACAAGGAAGAAGGTCGCATCATAGAAACCGTCCTGAATTTCAGTATGGTGGGGCAGCAGTTCTGTCAGACGGAAATTAATCACCGATTCAAGTGTATGCAGTGATGCATCGAGTACACCGCCTTCCAGCAGCTCATACGCCTTGGTTCCGGGGGCAGCAATGGGCACCGCACCCAGCCCTTCCAACAGACGTTTCTGGATGGGGCCGCCCATCCGCACCTTCTGATTAGCGAGGTCTTCAGGAGTGACTATGGCCTTACTGGAATGATTGATAACGCCAGGCCCCAGCGTCCCGACCCCCAGCATTTTCACCCCGGAAAAGGCAGCATTGTCACTCAGATACTTTTCGTAGGTATCCCAAAGCGCAACCGATGTTGCTTCTGTCTTCTCGCCGCTGAACGGCAACTCGGCAAACCACAATGACTTGAAACGCTCCGGCTCATAGGTGAAATTGCCCCAAGTGATATCAGCAACGCCTTTACGCGCCAGCTCCCAATGCTGAGCCGGGCTGCCAACGGGTTTGGGCAACATGCGCACCTTGACACGTCCATCAGTTGCGGTTTCAACCTTGTCAGCCCATACCTGCAGAATATCGGTGGTTACAAAATGGGTTGGTGGCACCCAGTTTGATAGCGTGAGAGTGGTAGCCTGCACCGAAAACGAAGAGATCGACAGCACTGTCGCTGCGCCGACACCTTGCATGATCGTTTTTATTGTTGTTTTTGCGTTCATAATAATTGCCTTCTGCTTATATTGTTTTTATTGGTTCGAGAAATAGTGCGTTGCGAGGGCAACCCAAAGCCGGGCTCCGCCTTCAAGAGATTCATCATTGAAATCGTAGTGGGGGTTATGGACACTGCAGGGGCCTGTTCGGTGGCCGTGTGCGAAACCGTTATCACCATTACCGATCAACACGTAGCAGCCCGGCACCTGCTGCAGCATGTAGGCAAAATCCTCACTGCCTGTCAGCGGTTGACTTGATGCATTTACCTGGTCTGCACCAAATACTTCACGGGCAACCATCTCGATCTGCAGTGATTCGATCTCACTGTTGATCAGAACGGGATAGCCGTATTCATATTCAACCTGTGCAGTACATTCATAGGCCTCGGCCATTTGCTCTGCCAGCGCAACGATCCGCTGTTGCAGTCGTTCACGCACCCGAGGCTGTAAGGCACGCACACTCAATTCAAGCAGCCCCTCTTCCGGAATAATGTTGTAGACCTCACCGGCCTTTAATCGCCCAATGCTGATCACTCCACTATCAAGCGGGTCCAAATTGCGTGCGATCAAGCTTTGCAGCCCAAGCACGCACGCTGCCAAGGGCTGGGTCGGATCGACCGCCAACTGCGGCAGCCCACCATGGCCACCCTTGCCACGGAACCGTATCAACACCTTGTCGGATGAGCACATGAACGGGCCACTGCGAAACTCACACCGGCCAACTGCAATGCCGGGAAAATTATGCAGCGCAAAGATGGCATCACAGGGGAACTGATCAAATAGCCCTTCATCGATCATCCGCTGAGCCCCTCCTTGCCCGCCAACTTCTTCCGCCGGCTGAAAAATCAGGTGCAAGGTTCCATTCAAGGTCGTGTCAGAGGTGTTAATCTGTGCCAGCGCCTTGGCTGCGCCCAGCAAAATAGCGGTATGACCATCATGCCCACAGGCGTGCATTTTACCGGCAATTTGACTCTGCCAAGGCAGCCCGGTTTGCTCCTGCAGGGGCAAGGCATCCATATCGGCACGCAGCCCAAGACGCGGCCCGCTGCCATCACCAAATACCAGCCGACCCACTACTCCTGTTTGGGCCAACCCACGGTGGACTTCATACCCCCACTGCTGCAGACACTCGGCCACCAGTTGACTGGTCGCCTGCTCTTCAAACCCCAGTTCGGGATGCTGGTGAATGCGATGACGCCACTCCTTCATCGCTGGTAAATCGAGATCAAACGACACCATGTAAAGCCCCTCACAAACGCGTCAGCGTGTTTACGCAACAGTTATACGCCTTTCAGTGATCATAAAAAGACATTAATATTGTCTTGGTGAACACTTTTTGAGATCGCCTATACATGAAGCATCAACAGATTCGGGCGCTGGTTCAGATTGCAGACAGCGGTTCCATACGCGCCGCCGCGCGACAGCTGCACATCAGCCAAAGTGCTCTGACGCGCGCCATGCGTGAGCTGGAAGAAGATGTGGGCGCCGAACTGATTACCCGCAGCTATCGCGGGGTAACGTTTACCCCTGCGGGGAACGCCCTGTTGCAACGTGCGCGCCTGATTCTTGAAACCATTGATCGAGCTCGGAACGAGGTTAAACAGATCACGGGGGGAAGCGGTGCCAGAGTCACGATCGGTGTCACGCCAGTCGTCGCCGCCACCATGCTGCCGGGCATATACCGGCAGTTCATCCACCAGATGCCGGAAGCGAACCTGAAATTGACTGAAGGGCTTTTGACGGGAATCGTACCCGACCTGATCGAAGGAAGGCTGGACTTCGGCGTGGCGATCGCCACTCAAAACGAACTGCCTCAGGAGCTGGTTTTCAACCCTCTGTGTCAGATCGAGTCATGCGTGGCGGGGCGCGTTGATCACCCTTTGGTCAACGAAACCGACTGGCCTGCTTTGTTGCAACAGCGTTGGGTTCTGAACCTGACACACGGTAGCAGTGCCAACCACCTACTGGACTGGCTGGATCAGCAGGGCCTGCCAAGGCCTCAGCACATTGTCAGTTGCACATCACCACTACTGATGCTGGAAATGATGCGCAGAACGGATTTGATCGGTTACGGGCCTGCCCGATTTCTTCAGGATGACCTGGCAGCCAGGGGAGTCGCCAGCTTCAACATTCAACCTCAGCCACCTGCAAACAGCTTGGGCATCGTGCGTGTGCGCGGCGTACCCATAACCCCCGCCGCTCAGCTGCTCGAATCGCTGTTTATCCGCAGTGCAAATTACAGTTTCAGCCCATAAACAGTTTGCAGGATGACGCTCACAGCCCGAAAAACAGCCAGCTGCCATGGCATACCATCACAACCAGGCTTAGGCAGCGCCGCAGTTGGCGGTACTCCTTGATCTTTAACTGACTGTAATCATATGCCCACCACAGTGCATATGCTGCCAATAACAGCATCAACGCTGCCTGCTGCGGCAGCAGCAGCGCCAGCCATCCCAGCAGGCTCGGCAGCATGCACAGACAGAGCCGCCAGCTGTTACTCCACTGTTCGTCCCTCAGCGCCACTCCCCAATGAATCCCGCCCAAAAACGACAGGATTACCGCGCTGTACGACAGAAAAAATGTGATTGCCCAAGGCTGATACATCAATGCCGTTAGTCCAACAAAGGGAATCAAACCGGATAGGCCAAGTAAATAGGCTGTTTTGTTCATGAGCTGTGCCCTGATCACCGTGATAAAGTACCTATGAATACGATACCGCTCTGTTTTGGTTCACCCCTTTAGGTCACAGCTTGCTTACCGGCACTTGTTTGACAGATAGCCGAACCAGTAGCGTCACAATTTACTTGCTCATCTCTTCTAGCATGCTAACATGCTAGTATGTCAATCAAGGTTGACTGATTGATACATGTGACCTGACTAACTATAAAATCAAAGGTGACTCAATGAAGAAGACTGCTCTCAGCCTGGGACTCGCCATGGCGTTCACCGGCCTTGCCTCTACCTCCCAAGCCGCGACCGAACTGAACTTTGCAACCTGGATGCCACCTGGCCATCCGATAAATGCGACCATTCTGCCTCAATGGGCCAAGCAAATTGAGGCCGAGACTGAAGGGCGCGTCAGTGTGAAATTCGAATACAACCTGGGTGAACCCGGCTCCATGTTTTCCATCGCTGAGGATGGTGTGGCTGATGGTGCTTGGGGGTTCCATGGATATGTTCCCGGTCGCTTCCCTCTGACCGAAGCCGTTGAAATGCCGATGCTGGGTGCCAATGCCGAAGCGGCATCCGTCAGTTTCTGGAATGTGTACAACGAATACTTTGCAAAGGCAGGCGAGTTTGATGGCCTTGAATTGATGGCTTTGTGCACACATGGCCAAGGGCAGCTGCATACCAAATTCCCCATCAACGCCTTAAGCGACCTCAAGGGCAAAAAAATACGCGTTGGCGGCGGTGTACAAAGTGAAATTGCCAAACGCATGCAAGTGACACCTGTCGCAGCACCCGGGCCCAAAATTTATGAACTACTTCAGCAGGGGGTCATTGATGGAATCACAATGCCCCAGAGTGAACAGCGCGGCTTGAGACTCAATGAAGTGACGTCGCACCTGACGGTATATCCCAGCGGCCTCTATCTCGGCAGCCTGTCCATCTTTCTGAACCCGGAGTTCATGGCCAGCCTGAGTGAGGAAGACCAGGCGGCCATTCGTCGCGTCTCCGGTGAAAACCTTTCACGCACGTGCGGTCAGGCATTTGACGCCGCCGACGAGGACGGTATCAAGACCGCTCGGGAAAGTGGTGTCAACGTCAACGAGCTGCATCCCGGTGATGCGTTAACACAAGAACTCACCACCGTCCTTGAGGGCATCGACCAGGCCTGGCTGGAAAAAACCTCAGCATCTGGCGTTGATAACAAAGCTGCTCTGCAGGCCCTTCGTCAGCGTGCTCGTGATTATCAACCGGAGTCCTGATACACGCCAGAGCGCTTTCAGGTTCTGATTAACCCGAATGCACTCTATAATCATCCTCTGTTTCCTTAAAAAACACCGGGTGCGGGTTTCTTGACAATGCGAATTATCAACAAGAAGGATCTTATATATCAGGATGTACTGGGGCGACTGTTAAGTCGGCAGTACAAGTTTGGTGAGAAGGTCTCGGTCAAGGATATCAGCAACGAAACTGGCGTCAGTCGTCAACCTATCATGACCGCACTGAATAACCTTCAGGAGCGGGGGTTCGTACATATCACCGCTCAGGTGGGCTGCGAAGTGGTCGATCCGGCCGTGTCCGAGGTAGCAGATTTCTATCGGATGTTTTCTGCTACCGAAGGCCTGATTGCCAGCCTGGCCGCTGAGCGCCATACACCGGATGAACTGCTCAGGCTGAAGGAAATTAACGAGCAAATTATCGCACTCGGTCACAACTCGGCCCAACTGTCGGAGCGTTACCGTCAACTGAATGCCGACTTTCACCGGCATTTGCAGCGAATGGCCCGCTCGGAAATTCTGAGCACACGCCAAATGTCGAACTTTGAGCTGTCTGATTTTTTTATCGTGCAAACCTGTGGCTTTCACATCCATCTGGATGCCGCCACTGATGAGCACACGATGATTATTGAAGCAATACGGAATCGGGATATACAGGCCGCCTATAAAGCTGCAGAAGAACACATTGCCAGCGTATCCCGCGACGTAGTGACGTTCATGCAGCACTCGTCCTGAGATAAACCGGAGCCGTACTCAGCGGCACTTTGTCCAGAGAACTAACATGCTAGTATGCAAGAATAAACATAAGAGGCCGAATATGCAGACTGACCACTTTGATACCGATGTCTTGATTATTGGTACCGGACCAACAGGGGCAACCGCTGCCTTGGCACTGGCCACCTATGGCATCAATGCCCACATGGTGTCTCGCACCAACTGGCTTGCCGATACGCCCCGTGCCCACATTACCAATCAGCGCACCATGGAAGTGTTCCGCGCGCTGGATATTGAGGAAGAGCTGTATCGCCACGCGACCCCCTGGGATCAGATGGGCGACAGCCTGTTCACCACCAGCCTTGCAGGAGAGGAGTTGGCGCGCCTGCGTTGCTGGGGTACCGGCGATGAGCGCAAGGGGGATTACCTCAGTGGCAGCCCCTGCGAACTGCTCGATATCCCACAGCCGGTTGTAGAGCCGGTGATTTTCAAGAACGCACTTGAACGCGGCGCAAGCGCAGCATTCAATATCGAATATGTCAGCCACACACAGGATGACGAAGGAGTTTCCGTTACACTGCGAGATCTGATTCAGAACAGAGAATACGTCCTGCGTGCACGCTACCTTATCGGTGCCGATGGAGCCCGCTCACGGGTCGCACAGGATATCGACCTGCCCATTGAAGGACATCATGGCAGGGCCGGTACCGTATATGTGAATTTCAGGGCTGACTTGTCGGAATATGTCGAGCATCGTCCCAGCATTTTGCACTGGATCGTGTCACCTCATGCCAGCTTTGGTGAAATCGGCATGGGACTTCTGCGCGCGGTCAAGCCCTGGAACGAATGGATTGCAGGTTGGGGCTTTGATATTTCGAAAGGCGATCCTGAACTGATTGACTCCGAGCTGACCGAACGTGTCCGCCTGCTGACAGGTGTGCCTGACCTTGAAATCGAGATCATCACCAAGTCCATCTGGTATGTAAATCAGGCATACGCAACGGAATACTCTCGAGGCCGTGTGTTCTGTGGCGGTGATGCCGTACACCGTCACCCGCCTTCAAGCGGGCTGGGACTGAACACCTGCGTACAGGATGCCTTTAACCTGGCCTGGAAAATTGCCGCGGTTATCAAGGGGGATGCCAAAGCTGATCTGCTCGAGACCTACACTCAGGAACGCGCACCGGTCGGCAAACAGATCGTGCTGCGTGCCAACCAGTCACGTATTGATTACGGTGCGCTGCACAAGGCGTTCCGCGTCGAAGGGGCCGAAAACCCGGTTGTCGCCGGCATTGAGCGCCTGAAGTCGCCAACCCCTGAAGGTGAAGCCGCACGAGAAGCCCTTAATCAAGCGCTCGAGCTGAAGAATACCGAGTTCAACGCGCAGGGTGTCGAGATGAACCAGCGCTATCACTCCTTGGCAATCGATGAGTCGGAAGAGGCCGAAGAAGTCTGGGACAAAGACCGACAGCTGTACCTGAAGGCCACCACGCGACCGGGGGCAAAACTGCCGCACGCCTGGTTGATAGACGCCAAGGGCATGAAGGTATCAACCCTGGATCTGGTCAAGGGTTATGGTTTCACGCTGATGACCGGCCTGTCGGGAAATGCCTGGGACACGGCACTGAAGTCGATCGACAAGCCGTGCCTGAGGTTACTTCAGGTAGGCGATGTCATAAAAGATCCCTATTGTGAATGGCAGCGCAGACGCGAAATACCCGAGTCCGGTGCCCTGCTGGTAAGGCCGGACGGCTATGTCGCCTGGCGTTGCATGGAGGCCGTGCAGGATGCAACGGAGGCAACACAACGCCTTGAGCAGGCGCTGGATTCAATCCTGCTGCAATAAACAGCCCGCTATTCAGGTAAAGTAACGCCCTTTGGCGCTGCACCCGGTATCCATCTACCGGACGCAGCGCCGGTTTCGTTGTGCATCTGAATGCCCCCCAAACAGCCGCATGGATCTGCCTCCAGTATGAAAAGCATCAATCACCGCCCCGCCCTGTTCACGCTGTTTCTGGGCTTTATTGCTTCATTGGGTCCGCTTTCAATTGACATGGGATTGCCGGGGCTCTCGGGGATTGAGGCGTATTACCGGCTCGCAAGTGGCAAGGGTGCACTTACTTTCAGCTTCTTCGTGGCGGGCCTGGCCGTTTCGCCGCTGCTGGGCGGTATAGTGTCAGACCGGTTTGGGCGCAAGCCGGTGATTCTGTTTTCCCTGCTCCTGTATGTGGCTGCAGCCCTGTTGTGCAGTATGGCGCCCAGCTTTGATCTGCTGCTGGGCGCAAGGCTGCTGCAGGGGCTGGCCGCCGGGCTGTGCATTGCCATTCCGATCGCGATCATCCGCGACACACTGGAGGGCGAAGCCGCGCGGCTGCGGATCTCCTACATGATCATGCTGGTCGGGATTGCACCCTTGGTGGCACCACTGCTGGGCAGCCTGGTGATGCAGTTTGGCCCCTGGCAGCGCATTCACGACTTTCAGGCGGTAATGGGTGCAGTTTCACTGTTGATTATTGCACTCACCTTCACCGAGACCTTGCCTACCGAGAAGCGACAGACCCTCAAGGTCAGCGATATTGTGACCGAGTTGCGCAGCATTATGACTCAACGTGTGTTTCTGCTTGCAACCCTGATCTACACGCTGGGCTTCTGTACGCTGTTTACCTATGTCTCGGCCTCGTCCAGCCTGTTTGTAGACCGCTATGGTTTCTCCATCGACCAACTGGCGCTGATCATGGCCTTTACATCGGGACTTGCCGGAGTCGGCTCCTGGCTTAACGCACAACTGGCCAAGAGAGGTGTTACCACCAGCCGGGTGATCCTGATCGGCTTGCTGTGCATGCTGGTACCCTCTTTCATCCTGTTGTTCATGCCAGATGTGCAGGCACTGGTGCTGGGCAGCTTGATGGCGTTCATTCTGCTCGGTTTCGGCCTGTTGTCACCGGCTGCCAACCATGTGGCGATGGAGGTGATCGATCAGGGCAAGGGCAAGGCATCCGGCGTAATGCGGTTGTTCCAGATGAGCTCAGCTGCACTGATTTCGGCACTGTATACACTCCTGATCGGGATGATCGGCAGCGTAACCGCCACCGCCCTGTTGGTGCTGGTCAGCGCGCTGCTGGGACTCAAGTGCTGGCTGTCGCTGGTCCGTTGTCAGCAACACGCCTGAGCGCCACACCCAGCAGATCGAAATAGTCTCGAAAGGCCTGGTGAACGCTTTGCCGCTGTTCACCTTGAGGAAACAGCCCAAGTTTTGCCTCTTTTGAAGAACGAGTGCCCTTGACCAGAAAGTGGTTGCAGATCGGCTGGTCCTGCACAAATGCTTCGAAGGCGCGGGCACACATCTCTTCCGGCAGGCTGTAGTAAAGACTGTTCAACTGCTTGTCCATCGCCATGGAGGCACGGCACAGCTCGCTAGGCCCGTCGCCGGAGGGATCCAGCATGATCGCCTTGAAGCAGGCAAACAGACGGTCATTCAGCAGATGAGGCACCGGGGTCGCGTCATGCAGCCAGGCCTTGGAGGCAAACACACCCTTTGGTGCATCGCTGAAACACTTGTCGGCCAGATAGTGGTCCAACGCGTGAAACCACTCATGAGCAATACTGCCGGGGCCCGCATTCTTGGCCAGAGAGAAACAGCGTGTGGCCGGTGTGTAATGTGCCACCACGCCAGGCCGGCCACCAATACCGTATTGAAACGCCAGCGTACCACGCAGAGAGATCAGCTTTTCCGGCCCGTTCAGGATCGCCATCAGATCACCAAGGGCATCATAAAAATGTGCTGCAGCTTGCTCGTTTTCAGCTCGCGTTACCCAGCGACCGATCTCGATGGAGCGAAAATCATAACGTTTGCGCACTTCGGCAAAACTGATGATTTCGCCGAAGCGGTGCTCGGGGCCACGACGAAAGAAAGTGCGACGGGAATCACGAGGTGCTGCCATTAGATTACTTGCAAGAGACTGTTTGCATTAAGCTGTATCATACCCTTTAGCGCTGGATCGGTGGACACTTGATCAAGTCCATGGATAAAATCGTCACTAATTAAATACACTATAACGAAACCACTTGGCACAAGCATGGAACGCGAGAAGCTCAAACGTACATTGACCGGCCTTGAATTGCGAGTTGGCACACGCCTGCCCTGGTCTGTATACAGTCCGCAGGGCACCCTGCTGCTGACCGAAGGCTCTCTGATCCGCAGTGAAAAGCAGATTGAAAGGCTGCTCGGCATCAATGCACACTACTTTGTTTCACCCAACCCCGCTATCTATGCCACTTCGGTTAAGCAAAAGCCTGCCAGCCAGGACAGGGTCAGCAGCTTTGTCATTATTCACACTTTACTTGAACGACTGGAGGCAGCATTCGATCTACGCCGTGAACAGGACACCGGCAGTGCGTTCATTCGCAAGATCATGCAGCTGGTTTTCGATATTCAGGGTACCTGCGAAGAAGCCGCTGACGCCATGCTGGGCACCGTTCAGCTGATCGTGGACGCACCACACGGGCTTGTGCATCCACTGCATATGGCACTGATGTGTGAGGTCGCCAGCTGCCGCATGGGCAAGGGACCACTGGAGCACTTTCCGCTGGTCGCTGCCGCGCTGACCCATGACCTTGGCATGTACGAAGTACAGCAGCAGCTGTTCGAGCAGAATACACCTTTGACCGAACAGCAACGCCTGATCATTGATCAGCATCCGCAGCGATCATATGACCTGCTGCAGGAGCGTGGTGTGACTGAAACACGCTGGCTGCTACCGGTACTGCAACACCACGAGCGACTGGATGGCAGTGATTACCCCAATGGGCTGAAGGCTGACCAGATCAACAATGATGCTCGACTGCTGGCCATTACTGACTGCTACTCGGCCATGATTCAGCCCCGTGCCTATCGCGAACAGGTACTGCCACGCGATGCCCTGCGTGAGATTTTTCAACAGCGCGGCAAAACCATAGATGAGCCGCTGGCACGTCTGTTCATTGAAGTCATGGGACTGTTTGCCCCCGGCACACTGGTACAGTTGAAAAGTGGCGAAATTGCACTGGTAACCGGCCGGGGCCGAGGTCTGAACCAGCCAATGTTGGCAGTCATCACCAACTCACAGCAGGCACCCCTGGATCACCCTCAGACCGTAACACTGCAGGACAGCAAAGAAATCACCTCTATTGAACGCATTCAGGATCATGCTCACCTGATCGCGGGGCTTGGCCGGCTTTGGCCTACACCTGATTCCGTGACTTAAAACTCAGCTTCGCATCTCCACACACCTGTAACCACGCGGCCTGCGGCGGTAATATGGACGCCATTCTCGATTCACCCAGACAGTGATATCTGACTATGCGTACCTTCAAGCTGGAACAGTCCAAAACCGAGATTATCACACCCCACGGCGGTCTGGCGCTGGTTGGCCACAGTGTCAACAGAATGACCTCCCTGGCCAAAACCTCGCGCGCCATCGTCAAGCGCCATGGCATCGCTAACATCGATCTTATTCGCACCTACCTGGGGTTGATTTGCCTTGGCAAGAGCGACTTCGAAGCGGTCGAGCACGCACGCCATGACCCCTTCTTTAAAGCGGCCATGGGCATCAAGCAATCACCTTCATCCGCTCGGCTGCGTCAGCGTTTTGATGAAGATGCCTGCGCACTGATCCCGTTGTTGGATGAAGCCAGTGTCGAGTTTCTGTGTAATGCGTCGGTGCCTGTCGGCACGCTTGCCACCGGTCACGCGCCGCTGGATATAGACGTATTCCCCATGGACAACAGCAACACTAAAAAAGAGGGCGTGGCCTACACCTACAAGGGGCATGACGGCTACGCCCCCATCGCGGCCTACCTGGGCACGGAGGGCTGGTGTCTGGGCTGTGAGCTGCGACCGGGTAACCAACACGCCAACAAGGAGTTTATCCACACCCTCGACCGGGTGCTGCCTCGGGTCCGTCAGCTGACCGATGCACCGCTACTGGTACGGCTTGACAGTGCCCATGATGCCGCCGAGAACCGCGCGTACTTCCGTACGCACGGGGTGGACTATCTGATCAAGTGGAACCCTCGCTCACAAGACGGTTTGGCCTGGGTGGACAAGGCTCATGCTGCCGGCGCACTCTGGTGCCATACCCGGCCGGGCAAAATGGAAACGCTGGTGAGCGAATCGCTGGATGGCACTGACGACCGCCTGATCGTCAAGGTGACGGTGCGCCACAGTGACAGTACAGGGCAGCTGTTCCTGGAGCCCGAGGTGAGCCTGGAAGGCTGGATGACTTCGCTCAAGCCGGACGCGGCGGATCATGCCAAGGTGATTGCGCTCTACCAGGATCACGCCACCAGCGAACAGTTCCACAGTGAGTTCAAGACTGATCTGGATCTCGAACGTTTGCCGTCAGGGAAGTTCGATACCAACGACCTGGTCATGGCGTTTGCCGTACTGGGCTACAACATATTGCGCTGGATGGGACAGCACGCACTGCTGGGACCGGATGCGCCGGTGCGTCATCCGGCCAAACGTCGGCGGCTAAAAACCGTCATGCAGGAGCTGATGTATATGGCCTGCCGCCTGGTCAGCAGCGGCCGCCGTCTTTACCTGCGTTTTGGCCAACATTGCCCCGGGTTCAGGGCGTTCGGTTGCATCTACGAGTCGGTCTGATCCACTCGGCTTAACTCACCTCGTTCAACCGCCAAGCCACAAAGCGCCATGCATGGCAGGATGTTTTGTGGTTCCCGATAGCATTCAGAGCAAAAAAACGTCGGAGAAGACGGTGAATGATGCTGCAGTAGCGCAGATGCGGCGGCAGAATCCGGATAAGATCGAGCGGTGTTAAAGAATGTGGTTATATTCAATGCGGTGGCACGGCAATAGCAGATGAATTCACTGATTCAGGCTACAATGACACCCGTGCCTTCTGCCTGAACCCTTCCAGGGTTCAGCGGTCATTGTCTGCTACATTGAAACAATCCCCATATCAATAAAGGACAACATCATGAACAGGACGCTTGCCGCTCTGGCTGTGGCCGCTCTTGTCGGTGGCTGTACAACACAGCCGCAAGAGCCGAACGAACAGATCCAGCACTACAGCTGTGGTCCCTGGCAGGTAAGCCTTGGCCCGACAACGGCCGCCGCCATGAAAGACGAATCCGGGCGCAGCGTTCAGCTTCAGCAGACACCGTCCGGTTCGGGTGCGCTTTACAAGGCTGACGACTCAACCTGGGTGCATGAAAAAGCCGGCGCTATCAGCGTGAGCTATCAAGGTGCCCAGCTACCCCAGTGCGAGCCATTGCTGACCAGCAAAGAGTGGATCGTCGAGGACATTGATGGCCAGGGCATCATCGACAGTTCACGCGCCAGCCTCAATTTCGATGCTGATGGGCGGGTCAGTGGTTCATCCAGCTGCAACCGCTACTTTGCCGGTTACAGCCTGAATGGCCATCGGCTTGAGATCAATCAGGCGGCCACCACCATGATGGCCTGCCCGGAAGCATTGATGCAGCAGGAGCGCCGCTTCCTGAATGCGCTGGAAGCTGCCGAGCGCCTTACAATCGACCCTAGCGGCGCACTGATTTTGCAAGGCAATGGCCATCGTATGCTGGCCCGCTGATCTGCCAAAGCACCTCATGCCCTGCCAAGGCAGGGCACACCCCTCTTTTTCTCCCGCCAATCGTTCCCCTGACACCAGCAAACATTGATATGAGTCAAAACAAAAACATGTTTTAGGCCATTAAGTATCCAATCATAACCCCAAAAACACCCGTAACAATCGATAATACTTCTCATTAATCATAAAAATACATTAATTTTCAATGTCTTAAATATTAATAAACTCTGAAATAGGTACTTTCCAATATGATACATAACACATTTTTTAATATTTGATTTATGTATCACGAATGCTAAATTGCGAGGGTATTCAAACAACAAGAACCCCGATACAGAGGTAAGCTCCATGCATGATAAACTCGCTAACACCATGGAATTTCCGCCGGAAACACCGCAGCCGAACATCTACCCGCTGCGCTGGGAAACCAAGTCTTCCAAAGTAGAAGAGATCTGGGATGCATCTCTGCGTGAAGCCTGGAACCCGAAAGACCTGCCCTGGGACACCTTTGACGCTTCCAGCTACTCATGGGAAGAGCGTGAAGCAATCGCCTACTGGTGGACCCTGCTCTCTGTATTTGATGCCTCTGCACCGCCGGTTTTCGCAGAAGCATTCATCAAAACCTACGAAGATCACGAAGAAGATGCCATCCGTCGCTGCTTCTTCTCCGTCACCCGTGACGAGCAGAACCACGAACAGATGTGTGGTCTGGTGATCACCAAAATGCTCGAGTCCGCCAGCCCACTGGAATATGAACCCAAGACTGAACTGGGTCGTCGTCTGCAGAAAAATGCACGCTGGCTGTACTACAACGGTGGTCGTTACTGGAATGGCTACAAGAAAGCCGTTCCCAAATACAGCCTGGCCGTACTGTTCAGCTCATTCCTGATGGGTGAAATCGCGGCAGCCACCATCTTCAAACAGATGTCTCAGAGCTGCGAAGAGCTGGTATTCACTGAAGCGTTCAAGAACATCGGTCGTGACGAAGGCCGCCACATGGCGATCTGCCTGTCGCTGATGGAGCGCGACTATCCGAAGCTCTCCCAGGAAGAGAAGTCGATCATCACCAAGCAGATCCGCGCAGGCTACCTGTTCCTGTCTGCCGTACTGTTCGAGCCGCCGGCCGAGTTCTGGGATCTGCCTGAAGACTTCATCGCTACCCAGCGTGAAGCGGAAGCCATTGCACGTGAAGCCGGTTTCGGTATCCCGACTTACGAAGACAAGCGCGAAAACTGGCGCAACGCCATGCTCAACCTGAAAGCGGTTCTGGACAAGTATGACACCCCGTTCCCGGCGATCCCCGAAGTGGACATCACCGGTGAGGAAGTGACCCAGGCGGACCTGGATTCTGCGGATATCATTCCGATTTTCTGATAACGCCTGTCCGATGCTTGCTTTTACAGCCGCCCCGACCCAATCGGGTCGGCTGTTTTCCGTTACCAATTTCTGCTGTTACAGGGCTGACTGAGCCATTCAGAGCCCGGAGGTGCGTATGACTACAATCCGTTTGTCCCCGTCCGGCAAAGAGGTTGAGGCCAAAACCGGGGAGACCGTGCTGGAAACCCTGGAAAATGCCGGCTATGCCCTGCCCAACAATTGCCGCGCCGGAGCCTGTGGCGAGTGCAAGGTCAAAGTGCTCAGCGGTGAATTCGACCAGGGCATGGTGCTGGATATGGCACTGTCTCAGGACGAGCGTGCCGAGGGCTATGGCCTGATGTGCATGTGCAAGCCACTCAGCGATACCCTTGAGATCGACTGGGGCACGGATGATGCCAAACCCAAACTGTTTCCGCCGCGCGAAAATATTCGCTGCGTGGTCGTGGACCGCATCGAGCGGACGCCGCGTATCGCCGAAATTCGCCTGCGCCCCATTGGTGAGCCGATCCGCTTCTGGCCGGGTCAGTATGTGAGCCTGACCGATACCCAGAAAACGGTCACCCCACGTTCCTATTCCATCGCCAACGCCCCGCGCCCTGATGGCGAGATCGTGCTGCAGATCACACGCGTGCCGGATGGCAAGACCAGCAACTGGGTTCACGATGAAGTAAAGCCCGGCAGCATGGTCAACGTGTCAGGCCCCTATGGCACCTTCATTGGCGACCCCAGCACCGATGGTCCCGTACTGTGTCTGGCCGCCGGTACCGGTCTGGCTCCGATTCTGAGCCTGGCAGATGCCGCCCTGCGACGCGGCTTCAAGCAGCCTGTGCACCTGATGTTTTCGGCTCGCACCGAAGATGAGATCTATTGCCGTGGCCTGATGGAACTGTGGAATGCACGTCATCGTCGCTTCAAGTTCATCCCGACTTTGACCCGGGAACAGAAAGAAGGAATGCAGCAGGGTCGTATTCCCGACATCATCAAGGATCTTTATGCGGACCTGTCGAAGCATGCAATCTACATCGCCGGCAGCCCGGAGTTTGTCGATGCCTGCATTGATGCGGTCAAGGCACAGGGTGCTCAGGCCGAAATGATTCACACCGAAGGCTTCTTCGATCAGGCACCACCGGTCGCACCTTCCAAGTCTCAGTTGGTGTGACACAAAGCGCTGCCGGAAATCAATCCGGCAGCCTCTGCTGCTTGTATTCATCGCCCTTTGTGCCTAACGTTGAATGGGTATCCCCGACAGCGGCGACAGCATGGAACCGGCAGACTTTCTCCCCCGTCATCGACTTCAATCCCTGTTGGATCACCTGTTACAGCAGGGTTTTGAAATCCTTGCGCCACAGCTGCGCGATGGCGCTATTCTGTTCAGACCAACACAGCACGTTGATCAACTGCCGAGAGGGGTTACCCAGCAGCAGGCACCCGGGCATTATCGACTGCAGCAGGGTGATTCCCCACGCTGCTTCAGCTGGGCCAACGGCCCGCAGGCAATAAAACCTCTGACGTTTACCCCGCAAGAAACACTCTGGCGCTCGGAGTTGCAGGCCGATGGCAGCCTGCGCTTTCATGAAGCCCCCGTCGTGACCCGTGCTACTGCGGTGATCGGGGTACGTGGCTGTGATTTGGCCGCGCTGGCACTGCAGGACCGCCACTTTCTTGAGCGAATTGAAGACCCTCTCTATCGTCAACGCCGCGACAGCCTGCTGCTGATTGCGGTGGACTGCTCGCACCCGGCTGACACCTGCTTTTGTGCCAGCACTGGCGACGGACCCGAAGCGCAAACCGGATTTGATCTGGCCCTGACCGAGCTGGCCGAAGGTTACCGTGTCAGAGCCGGGAGTGTGCGCGGGGAAGGTATCATGCGGGCCCTGCCACTGGTTGCGTCCGATGCCGCCCTGCGACAGGAAGCCATCGAGCAGGCGCGCCGGGCACGACAGCAGCAGCGCGCCCTGCCTGACTTTGATCCTGCCGCATTAATCCAGCAGGGTGAACATCCAGCCTGGGACAAGGTCGCCGATGCCTGCCTCAGCTGTGGCAACTGTACCTCCGTCTGCCCCAGTTGTTTCTGTCACAGCGAGGCTGAAGCCCCGACGCTGGATGGCCAGCAATCGGAGCACCAGCGTCAGTGGGACTCCTGTTTCAGCGAAGGCCACAGCTACATTCACGGCCTGCATGTCCGACCGGATACCCGCAGCCGCTATAAACAGTGGTTGACGCACAAGTTCGGCAGCTGGGTGGAGCAGTATGGACGCAGCGGCTGTACCGGCTGCGGTCGCTGCATCAGCTGGTGCCCGGTGGGGATCGACCCGTTGCAGGTGCTCCGCGAGCTGGGCGAAGAGGTGAAATAATGCGTCATCAGCAGCTCCCCGCCAGTGCCGAAGTCGTCCGCCGAGTGCAGGAAACCGCCGATATTTTTACCCTGCAGCTGCGACTGGACGATCCGTCAGACCCCTCGCTGCTGACTATTCAGCCCGGCCAATTCAACATGCTGGGCGTGTTCGGTGTCGGTGAAGTCCCGATTTCGTTCAAGGCCCTGACAAACGACCATGATGGCACGCCCCTGCTTGAACACACCATTCGCGCGGTGGGCCGTGTCACACGGGCACTGTCGGCACTCAAGCCCGGCGACCGAATCGGCGTTCGCGGCCCCTTCGGTCACGGCTGGCCTCTGGCCGAGGCTCAGGCAAAGGATGTGTGTGTGATCACCGGCGGACTGGGCTGCGCCCCGGCGGTTTCGGTGGTTGAGCACCTGTTTGTAAACCGCTCGGCATTCGGCCGGATTCATATCATTCAGGGGGTACGCCACTCGGACGATCTCATCTGGCGTACCCAGTACGAGGCCTGGGCGCGCAAGCCCGATACCGAGGTACAGCTGGCTGCAGACAGCGCCGCACCCGACTGGCCCTGGTTCAGCGGCAGAGTCACCGAACTGATCAAGCGTCTGTCACTGCAACCGGAACGAACCCGAGTTTACTGCTGCGGCCCCGAGCCAATGATGCGCGCCAGTGCCGAGCAGCTTATCACTCAGGGCGTGAACGAGGATGCGATCTGGCTCAGCCTTGAGCGCAACATGCAGTGTGCCACCGGCCACTGCGGCCACTGCCAGTTCGGCGCCGACTTCATCTGCCGCGATGGCCCGGTGTTCAACTATCCACACATCCGTGACCGGTTGGGCCTCAAGGGGGTATAGGCATGAGCAGACCCAAAGTTGCCGTGCACAAGTTCAGCTCCTGCGATGGCTGCCAGCTCGCGTTTCTGAATCTGGGCGAGTCGCTGCTGCAGCTGAGTGAACAGCTGGAAATTCTGCACTTTCTGGAAGCAGGCATGAGCGAAGCCGATGCTCAAGTGGATATCGCCTTCGTTGAGGGCAGCCTGTCTACGCCGGATGAGCTGGAGCGCATCAAGCAGGTACGCGCCAACAGCCGCTTTCTGGTCAGCATCGGCGCCTGTGCCACCAGCGGCGGCCTTCAGGCACTGCGCAATCTGGACGGTCAGCATGATGCATGGCGAGATGCGATCTATGCCCGCCCCGAGTTCATACAGACCCTGAAGGATGTGAAGCCTATCGCCTCCGTGGTGGACGTGGATCTGGAGTTGTGGGGTTGCCCGGTCAGCAGCCCCCAGATAGTGGCAGCCGTGCGCTCGCTGCTGTTCGGCGTCGCACCAGTGGATGATCGTGACCGGGTCTGCCTGGAGTGCAAACGCCAGCAGGCCGTGTGCGTGATGGTCACCGAGGGCAAGCCCTGTATGGGCCCGGTCACACGCACCGGCTGCGGAGCGCTCTGCCCACGCTTTGGCCGCGACTGTTATGGCTGTTATGGTCCTGCCGAAACGGCCCAAAGCGACACCCTGGCACGCCGTTTCGCAGGTTTGGGCCTAATGCCGGACGCCATTGCCCGACGCTTTCTGCTGATCAACTCTCAGGCCCCCTCGTTTTTACAAACCGGCCGGGTATTCTGGCACTCGGGACAGGAGGCTGAAGATGACTGAGCGCCGTATCCGCATCGATGTACCCGCCCTGACGCGGGTAGAGGGTGAAGGCTCGCTGCGACTGGAGGTCGTTAATGGCCAACTGGTTGATCTGGGCCTGTCGATCTTTGAACCACCACGCTATTTCGAGAAGTTTCTGGAAGGACGCGATGCCCATGAAGTCGTGGACATTGTGGCCCGCATCTGTGGCATCTGCCCCATCGCCTATCAGGTCAGCGCCCTTAATGCCCTCGAGTCACTGGCCAAAGACCCCTTGCCACACTGGGTACAAAAACTGCGCCGGCTGTTCTACTGTGGCGAATGGCTGCAAAGTCACGCCCTGCATATCCATCTGCTCGCCCTGCCCGATTTTCTGGGTTTCGACTCCGCCATCGCCATGGCCGAGCAACACCCGGAGACTGTCCGGCGTGGCATGCAATTCCAGGCGCTGGGCAATGAACTGATCCGGTTGCTGGGGGGACGCTCGGTACACCCCGTTGGCGCCCGCATTGGTGGCTTCCACCGCGCCCCGGAGCCGGAGCAGATCGAGCCTCTGCTGGACAAGCTGCGCGAGGCTCAGCCACTGGCCCGTGATCTGACCGCTTTTTGCGCAGGGCTGGACCTGCCGGATGACCCGCAGGACTTTATCAGCATCGCCCTGACTCATCCGGATCGCTATGCCATCGAGTCCGGTCGGCTGATTACCAGCACCGGGCTGAAACTGGGGGCTGAAGAGTTTGAGCAGCACTTCCATGAACACCACAAGCCGGACTCCACCGCCCTCTGGTCCGACCTGAACGGCGAACCCTATCTCACCGGCCCGCTGGCTCGGCTCAATATCAATCACCAGCAATTGCCCCCCGTCATCCAGCAAAGCCTGAAGGCAACCGGGCTGCAACTGCCCAGCAACAACATGTTCCACAGCCTGATTGCCCGTGCACTGGAGATCGAGCTGGTGATTCACGAGGCGATCGACATACTGCAGGGTTATGAATACCCAGCCGTTCCCTGCCCGCAACCCGAACTGAGCGCAGGGGTCTGCTTTGGCATGAGTGAAGCGCCTCGCGGTCTGCTTTGGCACCGCTATGAGGTAGGGCCGGATCAGCGCATCAAGGCAGCACGCATCGTGCCGCCCACCAGCCAGAATCAGGCGCGCATTGAAGCGGACCTGTATCGCTCGTTGATCGCATTCGGGCTGAACCGGGATGAAGAGGCTTTGAGGCTGAAGGCCGAGCAGGTCATTCGCAACTATGACCCCTGTATCTCCTGCGCCACACATTTTCTCAGGCTGGATATGCGTCGATCATGAGTGGCTGGCGGGTGATCGGCATCGGTTCTCCGTTCGGGGACGACCGTGCAGGCTGGGTGGTCCTGGAACAGCTGGCACAGCACTCACTGCCAGAAAATGTAGAGCTGATAACACTGGATCGGCCAGGTCCTGACCTGCTCAACTGGCTTGAGCAAGATGTCAAAACGGTTTTGATCGATGCTATGCAGACAACTGCATTTCCCACGGGACACTGGATGCCGCTTGATCTCGACCAATTGGACAGTTCTGAAGACCTGTCCAGTCATGGCTTTGGTCTGGCACCCACGTTGAAACTGGCGCAGGCTCTGGGGAGCCTGCCGCATCAGCTCAGGATATTTGGGATCTGCATCGCCCCCCGCTCAAGCCAGCCTGAACACAACACCCTGTCCTCCAGCGTCATGACAGGGGCAGGACAGCTTTCGACTAGGCTGGCAGAACAGATTGCCGCTGATTCAGATGCGCGCTATACCGCAACCGGCAGCGGCGGGGTCGGATCGATCGGGTCGTCATCCCGCTCCGACTGCTCGCGCAGGTAGTGCTCAATCGCCTGCGAAACCTGCTGACTCAGCCCCTGCAGTCCGGTATTGCCGAACAGGCGGTTGAATTCCAGCAGATAGGGGTAGCCATCCACCATCGCCACGTCAAAGCCGGCATGGTCGATCTCCAGTTGCTGGGCCACGCGCAGCACCAGATCCACGGCGGCCTGTGGCAGTGGCGTCTCGATATCCACGGTGCCACCCTGAGACAGGTTGTTATGGAAGCCATCATGACCCTGGCAGCGCCAGAAACCGGCCACCAGCTTGCCGCCCACCACAATGATGCGCAGGTCACGATCGATCGGCAGCTGTTCCTGCACGTAGATCACCGGTGTCTTGCCCAGATAGGCATTCCAGTCGGCCCGGTTCTCGATCAAAAACACCCCCTGCCCCATGCTGCTTTTCGGAATCTTGGCAACAAAAGGCAATGGCATCTGATCCCAGACACGCTCGGCATGTTGCGGATCATTGGGCTCAATCAACGTCCAGGGAATATTGCCTGCAGCCACCATCTGAAAGGCACGGGTCATCTCAACCTTGTCATGGCCAATCAGGTATGAGGAGAGGCTGGGGAAGATCTTCTTGTTGAGACCAAACACCAGTGCATTGACCTGCCAGTATTCGGGAAACAGCACCCAGTCTGCCGCTTCAACCCGTTCGCGTTCACGGAACAGATGCTCGGGTTTGATGTAATGCACATCAGGCAGGTGGAGGGTTCGGAACGCATCAAAGGACACGCATTTCATTTATGTTGAACCGGTGAGTTGAAAGTCGCGGATAATAATCCGCTTCTTCACCGGCGCAAAGCATTTTCTGCTGCATTTTTGAGCAGAAATACGGTGCTGTTTTATCGACCTGGCAGCAGGGTGAATTCACCCGGCAGAGAGTGTAAGCTGTGTTACATTCTGTTCGGTTTCAGGAGTCATGAATATGTCGGCCCAGCGCAATCACCTCGACTTTTTTGCCATCAGCATCATGCTGATGCTGTGTACCATCTGGGGCTTTCAACAGGTGGCGCTCAAGCTGGCGGCAGATGATATCGTACCGACCCTGCAGATCGGCCTGCGCTCCGCATTTGCCGCCAGTGTTCTGTTCCTGCTGATGCTGCGCAGCGAAGGCCGTAACGTCTTCGCCGATGGTACCGTCAAGGCGGGTATCCTGGTGGGTACCATGTTTGCCGTCGAGTTCCTGTTTGTGGGGCTGGGCCTTGAATATACCAGCGCTTCACACATGGTCGTGTTCCTCTACACCTCCCCCATCTTTACTGCGCTGGGGATGCACTTTGTTCACGCCGACGAGCGCCTGAGCCGCATTCAGTGGAGCGGTATCGGCCTTGCCTTTCTGGGGGTCTGCATCGCATTTCTGGGTCCAGCCAATGCCGGCCAGCAAACCACCCTGCTGGGCGATTTCTATGCCCTGCTGGCGGGTGCCGTCTGGGGCTTTACCACCGTTGCCATTCGCCGTTCCAAGCTGTCAGAGGCACCTGCGGTCAAAACATTGTTTTACCAGATGGCCGCAGCCTCGATCCTGCTGATCGGCATGGCGTTTGCGCTGGGTCGCGGCGAGATGAACTGGACCCCCGAAACCAGCATCAACATGGCCTTTCAGGCCGTGGTGATCGCGTTCGCCAGCTATCTGACCTGGTTCTGGCTGCTGCGCCGTTACTTGGCCTCACGCATGGCCACCTTCACCTTCATTACGCCGCTGATCGGCGTGCTGTTCGGCGTGCTGATTCTGGGCGAAACCCTGAGTGTGCAGTTCATCATCGGCGGCCTGCTGGTGCTGACCGGCATCTTCCTGGTCAGCGCAAAGGACCTGCTGAACCGGCGCAGGGCACGGCTGGTAAAAGAGGCACTGGATTCATAGCGGCGTAGGGTTGAATCCGCACCCTACTCATCCACTCTGGGCTCAAGCTCGGTGCTCCAGCCCAGATCATCAAGAATGGTATACAGCGCCGGCAGTACCAGCAGCACCAGCAGGGTCGATACCAACAGGCCGAACACCACCGAGATCACCAGCGGAATCACGGCCATCGCCTGGGTGCTGGTTTCGGCCAGCAGCGGCAACAAGCCTGCAACCGTGGTGCTGGTGGTGATCAAAATGGCCCTAAAGCGATTACGGCTGGCCGCACTGGCCGCCTGTGCCGTGGTCATGCCTTCGGCACGATAGGATTTGATGAACTGCACCAGCAGAATGGCGTTGTTGACCACGATGCCTGCCAGTGAGGCGGCACCAATCAATGACGGCATGGACAGGTTATATCCCATAATCAAATGCCCCCAGACCGCGCCCATAAGCGCCACCGGAATCGACAGCATGACAATGATCGGTTCCAGATAGCTGCGAAACTGGAAAGACAGAATCAGGAAGATCCCCAGCAGGCCGATCAGCAACCCTCGGGCGATCGACTGTCCGGTTTCCTTTGAACGGGCGGTCTGCCCTTCAACCTGCAGACTGATCCCGGGCCACTGCCGGTATAATTGCGGGAAAACCCGCTGCTGCAGATCAGCCACGATATTGCCGGCGTTGGCCACACGGCTGTCGACGTCAGCCGAGACCGTCACCGTGCGCTGGCCGTTAATGCGGGTAACCTGCGCCCAGTGACGCTCCTCGACGATGCTGACCACCTCCCGCAGGGGAATCATCTGAGCGTTATTGCCGAGAATCACCGTATCCTGCAAAAAGGCACGGGTAGCACGCTCGGCACTGCTCTGACGGATCAGCACTTCAATATGCTGATCCCCGATCTGCACCGTATCGACAATATCACCCAGCAAACCGGTACGAATCTGACCGGCCACATCCGCTGCCGTCAGGCCCAGTGCCAATGCGTTTTCCCTCAGCTTGAGGGTGCGCTGGGGTTTGCCGGGGCGCAGATCATCCAGCACATTGAAGGCACCGGTATAGCTGGAGATTTCCTGGCTCAGGTAGTGAGCAGCCGCTTTCAGGTCATCCAGATCCTGGCCCTGCAGACGGACTTCGATCGGGGTGCCTGCTGGACCAAACCCCGGTTCCTGGATATTCAGTGCAATCACACCGGGGATATCACCGATCTCTTCGTACCAGCGCTCGGTCAGCCGGGCCAGATCAACCGTGCGCAGCTCGGCAGTCAACAGGTCCGCCATCACCGTAGCAACATGCGCGCCCTTTTCTGCGGAACTGGCATGCCGATTGAAACGGGTTTGGATATTGCGCACCAGCTTCTGCCCATTGGGCTGCTGTGGACTGTACGTCTCACTCAGCCCAAGCATGGCGTCTGTCACCCTTTGCGTGATCGCCTGTGTTTGATGCAGCGGGGTTCCCTGGGGCAGCAACACACGCGCCTCGAGCACATCACCGTCAATTTCAGGCATTGCCTCCATGCGCACATGTCCACCGGCCATCAGGCCGATCGAGCCCAGCAGAACGATCATCATGGCCGCCAGCACGCCGTAGCGGAAACGGATCGCGCCGTCAGCCAAACGTCCTGTTGCTTCCCGCAGGCGCTCAAAGCGGTGATCAAAACCGCTACGAAAGCGAGAGGGAGGTCGCTCCTGTCCCTTCGCCCTGGCCAGACCGCTTTTCAGATGATGCGGCAGTATCCAGAAAGCCTCGATCAACGATGCCGCCAGCGCCGCGATCAATACCACCGGCAGTACTTCCAGCACGGCTCCCAGTTCACCGGCCAGAAACGCAAGCGGGACAAAGACGGCCGCGGTGGTCAAAAACGAGGAGAAGACCCCAGGCATGATTTCCAGAGTGCCTCTTGCCGCCGCCTGCAGTGGGGTGGCTCCCATGCTTGCATGGCGCGCAATGTTTTCAGTGATCACCACTGAGTCATCCATGACAATACCGATCGCCATCAGCAGCGCCACCAGCGTGATCATATTGAGTGAAAGACCGCTCAGCGCCATCACCAAAAAAGCACCGGCAAAAGCGGTTGGCAAACCAAACAGTGCCCAGAACGCCAGCCGAGGGCGGAAAAACAGCGCCATCACCAGCCCCACCAGCAGCAGGCCGGTGATGCCGTTGCTTACCAGCATCTGCAGGCGGTCCTTGACGATGGAGGTCATGTCCTGAGTAATGTCCAGGTTTACACCCTCGCGGCGGGCCTGTTCCTCCGCGATGAAAGCCTCCAGAGCATCCATCACCCGCAGGGCATCGTCATTACGGTTCTTGTGAACCTCGAGAATAATGGCGCGCTGGCCGTTGAATTCGACCCGCTCCTCATCCCGCTCATGGGTTTCAGACAGGCTGGCAATGTCACCCAGCCTCAGCACCGCTCCGCCGGCATTGGCCACAACCGGCAAACGAGCCAGAGCCTGCAGCGTGCGGCGCTCATCGACAAAACGCAGCTGGATATCCTGATTATCGGTTTCCAGCGCCCCCAGTGGCATATCCAGACTCTGGCGGCTGATGGCGCGGGCAATATCACCGGCATTCAATCCGTACTGACGCAGCTGGTCACGGGAAACTTCCACTTGCCACTGGCGCTGGGACAAACCCACCGTCACCACATCGGCCACACCCTGAAGCGTAAACAGACGGTCTTGCAGCTCATTGGCGTAGCTTTCCAGATGGGCAAAGCTCATCGGCCCGGATACCGCAATGGCCGCAACCAGATCGGTACGGTAAAGCTCACGAATGACCGGCTTTTCGGCCGTTTCCGGCAGGTCGGTCAAGGCATCCATTTCGGTGCGGATATCATCCAGAAACCGGCCCATATCGCCCTTCGGACCCATGCTGGCGATCGTCTGAGCCTGGTTGTCCCGTGCAGTACAGCTGATCTCACGCATGTGATCCACCCGCTGCAGGGCTTCCCCCAGCCGCTGGCAGATAGCCTCCTCAACATCGGCAGCCGTGGCGCCGCGATATTCCATACTGATGCTGACTTCTGGCGGCAAATAGGCGGGAAAGGTTTCACGGGTAAGGCTGGGGGCAACAAACACGCCCATCGCCAGTATCAGGATCAACAACAGGTTACTGGCGGTCGGATGACCGGCAAACCAGCGGATCATGGCTGCTCTCCCCGCGCGTCCTGTTGCAGTCTTTGCCAGGCCTGCTCATCCGGCTGCGGTGCAAGCAAGGCACCCTCAACCGCGGGCACCAGATCATCCAGAATCAGCCGCTCCCCCGCGTCCAGTCCCTCGGCAATAACGGCCAGATCTCCCTGCTGCCAGGCAACGCTGACCGAGCGGCGCTGCAGCCGGTTATTGTCATCCGCCAGATAGACCTCATTCTGATGCAGCGCACTGGCCGGAATCACGATGACCGGTTCAGGTGTAGCTGCAAAGATGTTGGCCTGCACGAACATGTTGCGTACCAACGGTGGCCGTGACGGCGGCTGGGCATTGCGATAGGGTTCATCCACTGTAATCACGGCCTGCAGGGTCCGTGTTGTGGGTTCAAGGCTCCCGGTCACTCGAGTGAGCCGACCGCTCCAGCGAATATCCGGCACATTGCTGGGGCTTACCCATACGTCGAGCCGTTCCAGTGGCAACTGTTGATGGAAGTTAACGAAATCATGGCTGGAAGCCTCGGCATCGGCCGCGACCGGCGCCAGGGGCAGCTGGGACAAAACCCGTCGCAGCGCTTCAAGCTCCACCTGAACGGTAGCCTCGGCCTGGGCAATATCATCGACTGTAAACAGGGTCTGGCCGGCGCTGACATACTGGCCTGTTTCCACCTCGGCCTGATGTACGCGCATCGCCCAGGGTGCCTTGAAACGGGTATCGTCAAGATCCTTGATGGCGTTTGCCCGACTGACTTCGGCGCGGGCCTTGCGTGCGGTCAGAGCATCACGTCTGACAGGAATCAGACTGAGTTGGTTAGTCAGACTCTGTACCGCCTGCTCTTGCTGCAGGGTGGCTCGCTGCTGCTCATCCAGGCGGGTGGCAGACAATGCACCGCGCTGTACGAGCGTTTGTGAACGCTCCAGCTCACGCTGCACCAAAGCCAAACGACGCTGTTCCAGCGCCAGCAGAGCCTGGGTATTTTCTTCTTCCTGCACCAACTGACGCAGCTCGGCTTCCAGCCCGGCCAGATCCGCTTCGGCGGCCGCTTGCGCCAGGTCATAACGACTGGGGTCGATCTGCAGCAGACGGGTACCTGGCGCAATCAAATTGCCACTGTCCAGCTCCGGGTGCTTCCAGACGACCCGACCGGCCACATTCGCCACCGCCTTCCAGCTGCGTGCCGGCAACACCTGACCATAGCCACGCGCCTGTGTGATCAGTACCTGAGGCACAATATCCAGCACCCGTACCGGGGTGGCCACCGCCTGAGCATCAATACGCTGTGGCGGCTGCTTCAGCTTGACCATCACTGCCACGAAGAGCACTCCGGCAACCAAGGCCAAAGCAAGGGTGAACTTATTTCTCCTTGTCATGAGTCGTCTCCAGGAGGCTGTCGCTGAAAAGCCGATAGATACGTGTGGCCATATGCTCAATAGCATGCAGCTCACCACTGACCATCCCCTGAACCACCAGTCCCTGTATGGCACCCAGATAAAGCACTGCCGCTGCTTCAGTATCAATATCACGGCCCAGACAGCCTTGTTCGGCACCCCGCTTGAGCAGTGTAACGACTCTGTGCCGGTAGTTGGCCAGCGTGTTGCGGACAATCTGCTTGGCAGGTCCTTTACCGGGCTTTTGCAGCTCACCCAGCATCAGTCGGGGCACGCCAGGGTTTTGGACAATAAAGCTCACATGAGCCATAAACATGGCCTCCAGCGCCTTGTCAGCCTGCTCATACTGTTCAGTCACACTGAAAACACGCTGACTGAGCTGATCGGAAACCCAGCGAGCCACTGACTCCCACAAACGACCTTTGGTGGGAAAATGCTTGAACAGAGCCCCCTGAGACAGCCCTACTCTTTCGGCAATACTGGCTGTCGTTAACGTGGAGGGATCCTGGTCGGCAGAGAGCTGTACAACGGCCTCTATGGTGGCGGATTGTCGCTGTTCAGTACTCTGATAGACCCTTTTGGGACACTCGGCAGTTTCAGGCATGGCAAAACCTAAAGAAAGTAATTAATTACTTTATATTGGGAGAGTAATCCCTTTTATGCAAGCTGCGATTGCGCGGTTTCTGTCAGGTGCATTGACGTCATATACTGTCACATATATCAAAAACGAGTATCCCACATGCCCCCTGTCACTCTTCATACGGACCGCCATCAGAAAATCCGAGCGCTGTTTGATGAGTACATTAAGCTCTATGCTTCACGTGATGATCGACTGACGACGTTGTTCAGTGAAGATTTCAGTGGCTATACGGGCGGCGGAACGGTGCTGGTAACAGATCGTGACGAGTGGATCAAAATCACTCGGCAGGATTTTTCTGAAATCCCGGGACGCATACAGATCGAAATGCGTGATCTCTCGCTGCAGGATTTAAGCGAGCAGGTCGTGGCGGTAACCGCTTTCTTCAATATCCACCTGCCGCAGCCGGAACATATTCTTTCGCGTGAGATTGCGCGACTGGTGTTGATCTTTCGCCTTGAAGATGCGGCCTGGAAAATTGTCCACAGCGGCATATCAATCCCCTATCACTTGGTTCAGGATGGAGAGGTCTACCCTGTCAATCAGCTGCAGGCACGCAACCAGGTCCTTGAGGCTCTGGTAGAGGAACGCACCCGAGAGCTGAACGAAAGAGAGGCCTTCTATCGATTGCTGACGGAGGATACTTTGGATGTGCTCTGGCGCGCCGACAGCAATCTTTTTATCACCTATATCAGCCCATCGGATGAGCGCCTTCGTGGCTTCAAGGCCAATGAGGTGGTTGGTCGTCATGTGCTGGAGCTATTCAATGAAGAAGGCGCTGCTATCGTCACCGAAGCATGGCAAAAACGACAGCAAGCGGAGCAGGAAGGCAAGGATCTCGGCTTTATCAGCTTTGAAGTTCCCCACATATGCAAAGACGGCAGCATCATCTGGGGAGAGGTATTTTCTAAAGCAGTACGAGATGAACATGGAAAACTTATCGGCTTTCACGGTATCACTCGCGAGATCACCAAACGCAAGCAGATGCAGGACCAGATTCGACAACTGGCGTTCTATGACACACTGACGGGGCTTCCCAACCGCCGCTTGCTCAGCGATCGCTTGCACCAGGCATTGGCCGCCAGCACACGCAGTGGGCACCATGGCGCCCTGATGTTTGTCGACCTGGATAATTTCAAACCACTTAATGATCAACATGGGCATTTTGTCGGTGACCTGCTGCTGATGGAAGCGGCCAATCGCTTGAAGAGCTGCGTCCGCGAGATGGATACTGTCGCGCGCTTTGGTGGTGATGAGTTTGTGGTGATGCTCGGCGAACTGGCGACAGACCATGCGGAATCGATCACTCACGCCAGAGCTGTTGCTGAAAAGATCCGTATGAAGATTTCCGATGTTTACCAGCTGAATATCACTGAAGCTGGCGATGCTGATCACGTTGTTGAACACCACTGTTCAGCAAGTATTGGCGTGTTTGTATTTCTGGGCCATGCAGTCAGCCCGGACGACATTCTGAAATGCGCTGACGTTGCCATGTACCAAGCCAAAGCGGCGGGACGAAATACGATCAGGTTTTATGAACCATGCGATCCAACTTGATACTTTAAGAAGTGCAGCAGGTGTAAACAGTGCGAAAATCCGCCCAAGGCGGGCAACACACCACCGGTGTGATCACCTCCCGGAACAGCCATTCCGGAAGGCGATCAGGTCTGCCGGTTTTGCCTTATGCAATCATGAACTCATCAAAGAATGCACTCAGCTCTGCATGCGCATCAAGCGGCAGGATAGTGGCAATATGCTGGTCCGGCCGAACCACAACCATGCAGCCGCTGTCGCGATCGATACCACGCTGCTCGAAAATATCGTGGCTGGCATCGGTCTGAAACACCTTCTCATAGTCCCTCAGCCCATATTTGCCCTTGGCAGGCCAAAGATAGTTCGGCAGCGTTTCTATAGCCAGATCCTGCTGCTGGAACACGGCGTAGACATCGATCACCGAGTCAATATCTGCACCGGCAGGCGTATATTTCTTGACCGGCGATGATTCCGCGTTTTCGAGAAACTGTACCAGTTGGCCGGTCTCTGAAGCGGTATCTCGCGGATCCTGCCTGTTGCCGAACACGAATACGCGCCAACGACCGTCCGCCTTGTTCAGATGGCCAAGGTGGACAGGACAGCCATCGGCCACGCGAACCGCTTCGGCTGAGTGGAAGCGCTGGCCAATCGGCAAGCCCGTTGCCAGCCCCTGATGTTCATGACCGGTACACAGGTAGGATTCGTCGTAACCAATGGATGTACCCGCGATAAAGCCGTTCTGTCTGGCGATGAACTTCTCGATATCCGCCGTGCTGGTCTTCCTGGCCTGTCCCTTTGCCTTGTCTGCACTTGGACGCGTGGCCACCAGGGCGGACATTTCACGATCGGCATTGATCAGCATCTGCGCCACCTTGCGGCGCTCCGTAACATAGGTCTGCAACAGCTTGGGATCAGACTTGCCCTGCAGCACTGCGGCCAGTTTCCAGCCCAGATTGAACGTATCAGGCAGCGAGGTATTCAGGCCCCAGCCACCCTTGGGGCTATGGGTATGACAGGCATCACCGGCCACAAAGGCGCGCGGAATGAGACCGTCAGGATTGCCCACCGGGTTGTTGTCGAATCGTTCGGCAACACGCTGCCCCACTTCGTAGATTGACCACCAGCCTACTTCCTTCACATCAAACGAATATGGCTGCAGAATCAACTGAGCCCTGGCGATGAGGTCATCAGCCGTCAACTCGAGCTGAGATGCCCTTTGATTATTCTCCAACAGCCCCAGCTCCACATACAGTCGGACCAGATAGCCACCCTCTCGGGGAACGATCATCACGGCACCGTTTTCCCTGGACTGGATAAAGGTTTTGACGCGGATATCGGGAAAGTCGGTGACCGGCAGAACGTCCATGACGCCCCATGCCTTGTTGGCAGAGTCACCCTGCAGCTCAATGCCCAGACTCTTGCGCACTGCACTGCGCGCACCGTCAGTACCGACCACATAACGCGCCTTGACCGTTTCAACTTTGGCCGACTGCTCGGCATCAACACGCTCAAAGGTCGCCGTGATTGGGTGTGCATTCAGGTCCTGGGTAAGACTTTCATCCACCTCCAGTTCAAGAAGGCGGCGGCTGTAGTGTGGCACCAGATGTGTAACCGACTGCTGCATCCCCTCCAGCAACAGTTCATGCAACCGTGCCTGATTCACAACGCCGTGCACGAACTCAGACAGACCGAGGCGCGCATCCGGTACCTTGTGGGTGCGCTTGATGTTTTCGGGATGATCTGTGTCTGGCTCCCAAAACGCATTCTGGCGCAGCTGATAGCACTCCTTGACCAGCATTTCACTGCTGTTGAAGGCTTCCATGATTTCCATGGTGCGGCAGGAGATGCCATCGGCCTGGCCAAACAGCATGGGGCCGGACTTCTGCTCAACGATGCAGGTTTTGATATCGGCAAACTCGGACAACTGACGCGCCAGTGCCAGCCCTGCGGGGCCACAACCGACAATCAGGACATCCACTTCCTTCGGCAGGTCCACAATGGGCGGCGGGGCAACCGGCTCACGCGCAGCATCAGGAATTTGGTAGTTGCCGGGTTTGAAACCGTTTAGATGATATTGCATTACGCGATCCTCTTATCCTTATTCGCAGGGCCAGTATGACTTTAGCCCGTCTTTGCGTTTGTTGGTTGTAAGAAGACTAGAGGATTGGTGCCGCGAGCCTGTCATCTGAAAATGGGGACAAGACGCTCGCTCATCAAGAATGTGCAGTGTCTCCTCGGATAAAAGAACCGCTTTTTTTGATGATAAATATCACCTATCCTTCGATCCGATTGATAATGGTCACCATTAAAAATCCCACTGCACAGGAGTGATGCCTTGCCTACCCCAGCAAAGTTTTATTTAGAAGATTTGAGCGTTGGACAGATATTCACCAGCAGTACGGCACAACTTGATGAAAAGGCCATTGTGGAATTTGCCCGCAGCTACGATCCGCAACCTTTTCATCTAGACGCGTCAGCGGCAAAAGACACCCTGTTCGAAGGGCTTGCCGCCAGCGGCTGGCATACCGCATCGACAACCATGCGTCTGCTGGTGGAGGGCGGAATGCCGGTTGCAGGCGGCCTGATCGGTGCCGGCGTCGAAGTCAGCTGGCCAAAACCTACACGCCCTGGTGACACCTTACAGGTGACAAGTGAGATAACCCAGGTTACACCCTCCCGATCACGGCCAGACCGGGGCATTGTCACTGTCCGTTCGGAAACATCCAATCAGGATGGGAATATTGTCCAGATCATGACGTCCAAACTGGTCGTTTTCAGCCGAAGTACCGGCCAGGACGACATGATCCGTGGGTGACGCCTTGAGTCACGCGTCAGACCTATCGCGCACAGTTCACGTCAACTACCGGTATCCAGCTCCAGTTTGGCCTTGTCGACCAGGTCTGCAGGCAGCTCTTTCTGCACCGAAACGCCGAGTTCCTTGAACTCGGCCGCCTGCTTGATCAAATTGCCTCGACCCGAGTACAGCTGTGCAAACGCACGCTCATAGCTGATGCGAGCGCCATCCAGCTTCTTGCCCACATCCTGCATGCTGGTGAGAAAACTGTTCAGCTTGTTGTAGAACCGTTCGGCCCGGTCAGCCAGCTCAGCGGTATGCTTGCTCTGATCCTCAAAGCGCCACAGCTGCCGCACGATGTTGAGACTGGTCAGCAGCGTGGTTGGTGTCGCCACCAGTACATTCTGCTCCAGTGCCCGCTGATACAGGGTTTCATCAGCCTTCAGCGCCTCTACATAGGCCGACTCCACCGGGATGAACATGATCACGATTTCAGGTGAATTCAATCCCGGCAGACGATCATAACGGCGCTCGGCCAACTCCTTGATGCGATCGGCAACCGCACGGGCATGCTCGCGCAAAGCCTGCTGACGTTCACTGTCCTGTTCAGCATTGACATAACGGGTGTAGGCCGCCAGCGAGGTCTTTGCATCAATGATCAGGTGCTTGTCACCGGGCAGATAGACGATCGCATCGGGACGCTGGCGTCCATCTTCACCGTTGAAGCTCACCTCACGCCGGTAATCGACGCCGGCCCTGAGGCCCGCGTTATCCAGTACGTTCTCAAGCATCAACTCGCCCCAATTGCCCTGAACCTTTTTCTGTCCCTGCAAAGCAGTGGTGAGTTTTTCGGCCTGTTCGGTAATTGCTCGGTTGAGCTGTTGCAGATTCTGCAATTCGGTACGCAACTGGACACGCTGCTCCGTTTCCCGCAGGTGAATATGCTCTACCTTTTCCCGAAACCCCTTCATCTCGCTTTGGATTGGATTCAGCAAATGGTTAAGGCTCTGCTGACTCATTTCGGTAAACGCCTTGCCCTTGCGCTCCAGAATTTCGCTGGCCAGCTGCTCAAATTCCTTTTTCAGCTGCTCACGACTGGCTTCGAGCTGTTCCATCTGCTGCTGGAAATGGCGTTCCTGCTCTTCACGCCGTGTCTTAAGGGCACTGTGTTCAGATTGCAGCTGCTGCAACTCTTGCTGCAGTGACTGGAGGCGTGATTTCTCTTCCTGCCACCAGCTTGCATATTGCCGTTCGGCCTGCTGACGTTCGTCATGCTGCACCTGCAGCCGGCTCAGCTCGACCTTCAGCCTGAGTTGCTCCTGCTGCTGTTGCTGAGTCTGGTCACGCAGCATGTCACTTTCATCCTGCAGCTGCTCAAGCTGGAGTTGAAGCTGGGCAGCAACCTGTCGCTCGCGTTCAAGCTTCAACCCGCTGCGCCAGCTGACCAGCGCCCAAACCAGCAGCGCGATGATCAGCGAAGAAACAATAGCAGGAAGCAGATTTTCAACAGGCATAACGGTCTCATCCGTACGGGTTTTCAACATGTTAGCAAAGCCGAGACGGATTCTCTTCACTCCATCTCGCAACGCTTTGCGGTACACTGCAGCTTTTCGTCAACCCGAGACCCAAGATGCAGCCCGTTATTCTGGCCGGTGGCAGTGGCAGCCGCCTCTGGCCCCTGTCCCGCCAGCATCATCCCAAGCAGTTTTTAAGCCTGGCCGGCCAGCAAAGCCTTCTGCAGCAGTGCCTGCAGCGCGCCGCTCAGATCAGTCAAGTCCCCGCACTGCTGATAGGACGCGAAGAGCATCGCTTTCTGTTGGCCCAACAGCTGCAGGAAACGGGGTTGCAAGGCCGCATTGTGTTGGAACCCGAAGGCCGTAACACGGCGGCAAGTCTTGTACTGGCTGCACTGGATGCCGTTGAGCGGGGCACACCCTGCCAGCTGTTGCTGACCCTGCCGGCTGACCAACTGATCGAACCGATTGACTCTCTGGCGCAGGCGGCTGAAAGTGCCAGACCCGCCGCCGAATCCGGCCAGCTTTGCCTTTTTGGCGTAGTGCCTGATCATCCCGCAACCGGATATGGATATATTCTGCCAGACCCTGCAGACCCGGTGCAGGTTGAAAGCTTTATCGAGAAGCCCGATGCGGTGCAGGCGGCTGATCTCATTGAGCGCGGAGCCTTCTGGAATGCTGGGGTGTTACTCACTCGGGCGGACACATTACTGGCAACTCTGACGCCCCTGCAGCCGGATCTTATTGCAGCCTGCAAGCATGCCTGGCAACAGCGCACGACCGATCTGGACTTCATCCGGGTGGGTGTCGAGCCCTTTCTAACCTGCCCGGAGATCTCTATCGATCATGCGCTGCTGGAGCATGCTTCCAGCTGCCACGTTACCGCACTGCAGGCCCACTGGCAGGATCTGGGCAGCTGGGCAGCCCTCGAACAGCAGCTGCCTGAGACACCCGATGGTTGTCGCGCTCAGGGCAAGGTGACACGTTTACACTGCCACAACACGCTGTTCATGGGTGGGGAGCGCTTGATTGCAGCCCTGGGGCTGAGCAACCTGTTGGTGGTGGATACCCCGGATGCCTTGCTGTTGGCCGACAAGAACTACGCCAACGAGATGAGGCAACTGGTAGCCGAACTGCAGCAACAGGGCCGATCCGAGCTGATCAACCATCCCCGGGTCCACCGCCCCTGGGGCTTTTACGAGCATCTTCTTGACGCTGATCAGCTTTCGCGTCAAGCTGATCAGCGTCAACCCCGGTGCTGCCCTGTCTCTGCAACGCCACCAGTATCGTGCCGAGCACTGGGTCGTTCTAAGCGGCCATGCCAGCATCTCGCGGGATGCTGAACATATTGAGCTGGGTGCCAACCAATCCATCGCCATTGCGCAGGGACAGCTGCACCGGCTATCCAACAATGGCATGGAACCCCTGTTGATTCTTGAAGTCCAGTCAGGTGATGTACTGGATGAAGCCGATATTGAACGGCTGGATGATCGCTATGGCCGTGGGTGACATGGGTACCGAATAATCCGTATGCAAGCACGCTACGTAAGCTGAATCAGGAGGCCCCTTGATGATACAACCCAAACACCTGCTGATTCTGATGTTGTTACCGTTGCTGACGGCCTGTGCCAACAACGACTGGCGTACCGCCAGCCGTGCCAGTGCCGGCATCGCTCCCGACCCAAGCACAACACCCGAGCCCGTGATACAAGTCTATGCCGCAGACGCCTGGGGCTGGCGAGGGATCTTCGCTGTGCACACATGGATCGCGCTCAAACCACGCAACGCGGATCAGTACACCGTATACGAGGTCGTTGGCTGGCGCGAGCGGCGCGGCTTGCCGGTGCTGCGCATCGAGCAGGACACACCTGACCGCCACTGGTTTGGCGCCAGGCCTGAGCTGATTCTGGATCGTCGTGGCGAAGGCGTGGATGAGCTGATCACCCAGATCGAGAGCACGGCACAAAACTACCCCTGGAAACATGAATACCGGGTATTCCCCGGCCCCAACAGCAATACCTTTCCGGCCTGGGTCGCTCAAAAAGTGCCTGATCTGCAACTGGAACTGCCGTTCAGAGCGATCGGTTCGGGCTGGGCAGACTGACGATCGATTTGGGGGTTGGCGAGACTCTCTGCCAGACTGTGTGACATGACAAGATGTACAACCCACTGACAAGGAGGGGGCATGTCTCATTCATGGCAGGCCATCATGCAAGAGGCTGTTCAATTCAGACACCAGCTGCATCGCCAGCCGGAGCTGACCTGGCAGGAGCAAAACACCAGCCGAATGATCCGAGAACAGTTGGACAAACTGGGGATTGCCTGGCGCAGCTGTGCAGAATACGGCACGCTTGCCACTCTGGCTGCTGATGCAAGCGGACCTCATATCGCCCTGCGCGGCGACATAGACGCCCTGCCTATCGAAGAGCTTACCGACCTGCCCTACCGATCTGAATCGCCCGGCTGTATGCATGCCTGCGGCCACGACGGCCATACCGCAGCTCTTTGGGCAACAGCAGCCTGGCTGAAGACTCACGAAACAGACCTTCCGGGCCCCGTTACACTGCTGTTTCAGCCGGCTGAAGAAGGCGGTCATGGCGCCCGCAAAATGATTGAAGAGGGGGCGCTGAACGGCATTGACCGTATTTACGGCTGGCATAACTGGCCCGCCATACCCTGGGGACAGGCGGCCTGTCCCGATGGACCGGTCATGTCCGGCAACGGCACCTTTCATATCACCCTCACCGGCAAAGGGGGCCACGCCAGTCAGCCCGAAATCTGTCGCGACCCGGTGCTGGCCGCCGCAGCCGTGACCCTTAACCTGCAGCAGATCGTCAGCAGACGCCTGCCGCCACAGTCCGCGACCGTGATAAGCGTTGCCTCCATTGAAGCGCCCAGTGCACCGACCGTGACACCCGAGACCGCTCGCATTGAGGGCAGCATCCGTCTAGCACAGCCCGAGCTGCGTCCACTGGTGAACGAACTCATCGAGCAGATCACCCAAGACACCGCGCGCACCTACGGTGTCACGGCGCAGGTTGAAACCGTGAAGCGCTATGAAGCCACCATCAATCATCCTGAAGCGGCCACAGAATACCGCCGCGCACTTGAGTCCTCCCTTGGGGAAGAATGGCAGATGCAGAACCTGCCGCTGCCGATCATGGCATCGGAAGACTTCAGCTATTACCTGAACGAAGTGCCGGGGGCGTTCGCGCTGATTGGCATGGCACGGGAGGACAACTTCCAGGCACCCTGCCACAGCCCACACTACCAGTTCAATGACGACCTGCTGCCCAGAGTGGTAGAGGTTTTTGCTCGACTGACAGGAGCGCCTTTGCCGGAAAAGGCCGATTGACTACCTATCGAATACCTGGAGCACAACCGGGATGGTTAACCGTTTGTGGACGTCGCAATGGCAACAAAAGACCTTGTGGAGCGCAAAGTCAGATACATACTCCTCAAGTTCAGTAGTAAAGTCTGCAGACTCTACAAACTGTTGTAGGCAATAGCCCAATGAAGCTCAAATTTAAAACCCTGGCCTATGAGACCAATGCTATTGAGTTCGTGGTGGGCTGCTTTGACGGACAACCAATCAGCAGTATTTGGCCCTTTGCATACGTCAGAGTTTGTTGATGGCTCCCAGTGTCAGGGACGTTAACGGAAAAGCGGCCATTACCAATCAATCTATCAGTTGGCCGCCTGGGCACGCAACGCCTCTATATCACGCTTGGGCGAAGTCCCGAACATACGGCTATACTCGCGGCTGAACTGGGATGGGCTCTCATAACCCACGGTGTAAGCAGCACTGGCGGCATCCAAATATTCGCTCAACATCAGCCGTTTAGCTTCGCTAAGACGCAGCCACTTCTGATATTGCAGCGGACTCATGCCTGTCAGTCGGCGAAAATGGCTGTGAAAGCTGGGCGAGCTCATTTGCACGGAGGCCGCCAAGGCATCAATACGCAGTGGCTCGGCATAATGCAGACAAAGCCAGTCGATTGCTTTTGCGATCTTGTACCCTTGCCCCCCCACCGAGGCGATCTGGCGCAGCCGACTGCCTTGGTCACTGGTGAGTAGACGGTAATGGATTTCACGTATGATCCCGGGGGCCAGTGCCGTGATGGCCGCAGGCTCGTCCAGAAGTTCCAGCAGTCGCTTGAATGGATCCAGTATCAGCGGCGTTACAACGCCAGTGCCGAAACAACCGTCGCCGGCACTGCTCTCGGCAGCCGGTACCTCTCCGTGCGCGAGCATCTCGGTTATCAGTCGAGAATCCAGCTCCAGATTCAGCCCCAGGCAGGGAGCCTCGGTGCTCGCCGTCAATGTTTCCGACTTGGCGGGCAGCTCCAGTGAAGTGATCAGGAAACGGGAGATATCGTAGGGATAGGCCTCATCGCCGGCGAACACCTGTTTGTTGCCCTGCACCACCAGCACGATGCTCGGTTTGATCAGGCAAAACGCTGGCGGTGTGGGCGCTTCGCGGCGGAACAGGTTGAACCCCGGGATCGCGGTCGCGACATCCGTCTGCTCCAGAGTCCAACGATCGATGAGAGGCACCAGTGCCTGTTGCAGGGGGCTGCAAGACGCATGCAGCCTGGTTGACGTGTTCATGCCTGATTCCTGTTCCCCCGGTTTGACGATTTCCAAGCGGCTCATGGCAAGGCAAAACAGCGCCTGCCGTACTTTTCAAGCCTACCCCAAACTGAAACCAAAATATCCTGAACGGATGCAAACTCATCGGATCAGGCAATAGAACCAATGGATCGTTATATCGGTGCATGACAAAAGGCAGCAATAATTTATGCCACATCATCAGTGACTCGTGCCAGCGGTCACCCGAATAATTCATGTCGAGGAGTTCCCATGTCCATTCACGCATACGGTGCCCACGCCGGCGACCAACCGCTTGAACCGATGAATATCACTCGCCGCACTCCGGGTGCGCACGATGTGCAGATCGACATCGCCTACTGCGGCGTCTGTCATTCCGATATTCACCAGGTACGCGCCGAATGGGCCGGCACGTTGTTCCCCTGCGTGCCCGGCCACGAGATCGTTGGTCGCGTCGCGGCGGTGGGTGCACATGTATCCGACTATCAGGTTGGTGATCTGGTCGGCATCGGCTGCATCGTCGATAGCTGCAAACACTGCGCGGATTGTGCCGAGGGGCTGGAGAACTACTGCGATGAGATGATCGGCACCTACAACTTCCCCACGCCGGACGCACCGGGGCATACCCTGGGTGGTTATTCCGAGCAGATCGTGGTGCATGAACGGTACGTGCTGCGTATCCGTCATCCTGAAGCCCAGCTGGCCGCCGTGGCGCCGCTGCTCTGTGCCGGTATCACCACCTACTCACCGCTGCGCCACTGGCAGGTCGGCCCGGGACACAAGGTCGGTGTCGTCGGCATCGGTGGTCTGGGTCATATGGGCATCAAGCTGGCCCATGCCATGGGCGCTCATGTGGTCGCGTTTACCACCTCGGAATCCAAGCGCGAAGCCGCCAAGGCACTGGGTGCGGACGAGGTTGTGGTCTCACGCAATGCCGAAGAGATGGCAGCCCATGCCAACAGCTTCGAATTCATCCTCAACACCGTGGCCGCGCCGCACGATCTGGATGCGTTTCTGACCCTGCTCAAGCGTGACGGCAACCTGACACTGGTAGGCGCCCCGTCCTCGCCACATCCGTCGCCGGAGGTGTTCAACCTGATCATGAAACGTCGCAGTTTGTCCGGCTCTATGATCGGCGGTATCCCGGAGACCCAGGAGATGCTGGATTTCTGTGCCGAGCACGGCATCGTCGCGGACATCGAGATGATCCGTGCCGATCAGGTCAATGATGCCTACGAGCGCATGCTCAAGGGCGATGTGAAGTACCGCTTTGTCATGGATATCGCCACGCTTGCCGACTGAGTCGCTGGCGCAGAATGGCTCACTTAACGGAGGCTCCATCATGAACAATGAAACCCACAACACCCCCATTCACCAGGAGGAACCGAACATGGCACGCCGCAACCTGATCAAGCTGGCCGGCATCGGTGCCGCGACTGCGGGCGTGGCCGCGATGACCACCGGTCAGGCCTTCGCTCAGTCAGAACAACAGCCGTCTGCACTGACACTCAGCGATGAATGGGACAAGACCTTTGCCAAGAGCGACAGGGTTGACCACCGCAAGGTCAGCTTCAAGACCCGCTATGGCTTCACCCTGGCGGCGGATATCTACCAGCCGAAAAACAGCAGCGGCAAGCTGGCAGCGATCATCGTGAGTGGCCCCTTTGGCGCGGTGAAAGAGCAATCATCCGGCCTCTATGCGCAGACCCTGGCCGAGCGTGGTTTCGTTACCCTGGCGTTCGACCCCTCCTACACCGGCGAAAGCAGCGGTGAACCGCGTAACGTTGCTTCACCGGATATCAGTACCGAAGACTTCAGTGCCGCGGTCGATTTCATCGGCCTGCTGCCGGATGTCGATCGCGAGCGTATCGGTATTATCGGTATCTGCGGCTGGGGTGGCATGGCGCTGAACGCCGCGGCAGTGGACAAGCGCGTCAAGGCTGTTGTAGCCAGCACCATGTACGACATGACCCGCGTCATGTCCAAGGGGTATAACGACAGCCTGACCCAGGAACAACGCACCCAGACCCTGGAGCAACTGGGTCGGCAGCGCTGGCAAGATGCCGAAAATGGTGCCCCGGCCTATGGCCCGGTTTCGCTTGAGCTGAGCGGCGGTGAACCGCAATTTGTGGTGGAATATGCGGCCTACTACAAATCACCAGAGCGTGGCTTCCATCCGCGCGCAATCAACTCGAACGCGGCCTGGACGCTGACCACTCCGCTGTCGTTCATGAACATGCCGATCCTGAGCTACATCACGGAGATCTCGCCGCGCCCGGTGCTGTTCGTCCATGGTGAACAGGCTCACTCGCGCTACTTCAGCGAAACCGCCTACGCTGCGGCAGCAGAACCAAAGGAACTGATGATCATACCGGGCGCCAATCACACCGACCTGTACGACCAGATGGATGTGATCCCGTTTGACAAGCTGGCAGCCTTCTTCCAGCAGCACTTGGGCTGAGCCACCCAAGGCCAGCCCACTCGTACCGGCACTGCGCTCCCTTTTTTTTGGGGGGGCGCGGTGCCGCCCTCATTCTCACTCCTGATCATCGCCTGTGCGAGTGGTCGGGCTCGCCGTGTTCAGCAACAGGTATCGCTGCATGACTCAATCCTGTGAAGCGTCTTTCGACACCATTTTACCTGCCCAGGAGCCGGCTAAGCCGGTAGCGCGCTGGGGCGCCGTATTCGCCATGTCTCTGTGCGCCTTTATCATGGTCGCCGCCGAGTTTCTCCCGGTCAGTCTGCTCACGTTGATGGCCAACGACCTGGGCGTCAGTGAAGGAGCGGTGGGTCAGGGGATCTCGATTTCAGGCCTGTTTGCGCTGCTGACCGCGTTATCCATCTCTCCACTTGCCGGCAGCTTGAACCGTCGTGCACTGCTGCTTGGGCTGACCGGGGTCATGGTGCTGTCGACCCTGATAGTCGGTTTCGCCTCCAGTTACACCCTTTATATGCTTGGACGTATCCTGGTGGGAGTTGCCCTGGGCGGCTTCTGGTCGCTGTCGGCCGCCGCAGCCGTGCGCCTGGTGCCTATCGACAAAGTCCCCAAGGCTCTTGCCATCTTCAATGCCGGCAATGCACTGGCGATGGTGATTGCGGCGCCGATGGGCAGCTATCTGGGCGCTATCGTCGGTTGGCGAGGAGCGTTTCTCTGTCTGGCGCCGCTCGCTGCGCTGGCCTTTGTCTGGCAGTGGCTGGCGCTGCCGTCCATGGCTGCCGAACAGCGGAGAAAGAAACTGGTCGACATTTTCAAGCACCTGAAACAGGTCCGGATTCTGCTCGGCTTTAGCGCCGTCTCGTTGCTTTTTGCCGGACAGTTTTCGCTGTTCACCTATATCCGGCCCTATCTTGAAACGGCCACCGGTGTGGATAGCGTGACGCTCTCTTCGATTCTGTTGTTGCTGGGGGTCGCAGGCTTTATCGGCACCACGATTATCAATCGCTTCCTGCAGGCGAGCCTGCATCTGACGCTCTGTATCATGCCCGCCATATTGGCGTTCATTGCGATCATGCTGATCGAGTTCGGAGGCAACCTGACAGCAGTGGTTGTTTTGCTCGGCTTCTGGGGGCTGATCGCGACTGCCGCACCCGTCGGCTGGTGGGCCTGGGTGACCCGATCAATGGCACAGGACTCGGAAGCCGGCGGCGGCTTGATGGTGGCATTTGTACAGCTCGCCATCGGCCTTGGCTCCACTGTCGGCGGTATTATGTTCGATCATTACGGCTATCAGGTTTCATTTAGCCTGAGCGCAGCATTGCTGCTGGCCGCGGCCCTGAGCGTGTTGGTGCTGCGTGCGCTGGAATCAGATAAAGACTGAAAGGAGGTTGGCTTTGAACTGGAAAAAACCTCGGCTGCAAGCGCCGTTGTCCTCGTTGCTTTGCTGGCCAGCGGCTATGCCTATGTGCAGCAGCCACAGTTTGGTGCGCTCGCCGAACCGGCCAGGTTGAGCGCAAGTGCCTCACTGTAGTTGCCCCCGCTAAAACGAACACCCCACCTGGGCTTTAATTGTGCCCACACACTACCGGCCCCAGTACGCTCACACCCCTCTGATTTCAAAGAATTTATGGTTCAATATCAGAACTCATAATCCATTGGTAGTACCCGTCCCTGCTCTTGCAGCATACCGTACGTCCCTGTACATAAAAAACGCCCCCTTTACTTGCTGCCCTGCACTTTCTCTTCTAGGGTGAAGTTGCAGGGCTGTGCAAGCCTGTACGTATTCCGCTAACACTCAATTGAACATCTCAGCTGTACATCCACCCGGTGACTCACCGGCAAACACATAACAGTCCGAATTCTGGCGAGGCCCCTGCCTTGCCTGGCTCCATTTCACAATTGGCTACACAAGGAGATCGACATGGATCTGTTTGAAAAATGGGAATCCGAAATCCGTGGCTACTGCCGTGCCTACCCAACCGTGTTTGCAAGCGCATCCAACGCCCGTCAGGTGGATGAACAGGGGCGAAGTTATATCGACTTTTTTGCTGGGGCCGGGGTGCTGAACTTTGGCCATAACAACCCGCACATGAAGGAAGCCCTGATCGACTTCATCCGCTCAGACGGTGTTGCCCACAGCTTGGACATGAGCACGACGGTCAAGCGCGAATTCATCGGCGCCTTTGTGGACACCATTCTTGAACCGCGTCAGATGAACTACAAGCTGCAGTTCATGGGCCCCACCGGCACCAACGCAGTGGAAGCCGCGCTAAAATTGGCCCGTCGTGTCACCGGCCGCACCGAAGTGATCGCCTTCACCCAGGGGTTTCATGGCATGACTCTGGGTTCACTGGCGTGCACCGCCAATCAGGTGTTCCGCAAGGCTGCAGGCGTACCCCTGAACCACGTCACTCATGCACCATTCGAGACCACTTCCGGTTGCGGCATGGGGTGTCTGAACACCCTGCGTGAAGCACTGGAGAACAGCTCCAGCGGTTTCGAGCAGCCCGCCGCGTTTATCATTGAAACCATTCAGGCAGAAGGCGGGGTCAACATTGCCAGCACCGAGTGGCTGCTGGAGCTGCAACAGCTGGCACGGGACACCGGTGCCCTGCTGATCGTAGACGACATTCAGGTGGGCTGTGGGCGCACTGGCAGCTACTTCAGCTTTGACAACACCGGGCTGGAGCCAGACATCATCTGTCTGGCCAAGGGGATCGGCGGTTTCGGCACACCACTGGCGATGAATCTGGTCAAGCCTGAGCACGATGCCCACTGGCAGCCTGGCGAGCATACCGGCACCTTCCGAGGACAGGGGTTCTCTTTTGTGGCCGGGCGCGAAGCTCTGCGCTACTTCGAAGATGACCGGCTGATGCAACTGACCCGCGAGCGCGGTGAGATGATTCACGAGCGCTTGCAGTCACTGGCATCACGCTTCCCCGACGCCGGCTTTGCCGTGCGCGGGCGCGGCATGATTCAGGCACTGGATGTGGTCGATGGCGCACTGGCCAAAACCATCGCCCGTGAGTGCTTTGACACAGGCCTATTGGTAGGGCCCTGTGGTATTGGTGGTCGGGTCATCAAGCTGATCCCTCCCCTGACCATCCCCGATGAGGATCTGGAAACCGGTCTCAACCGACTGGAAGCCGCCGTCATAAAAATCATGGAGGCTGCCTGATGCGCAAACGCGATGATATGACGTTCCCGTTCGAGGAGTATGAGCGCCGCATCGATGAGTTGCGCCAGCGCATGTCAAAACGCCTGCTGGATGCGGTCATCATCTCTGACCCCGAGAACCTGATGTATCTGACCGACTACCAGACCACCGGCTACTCCTATTTTCAGGCGCTGGTGGTACCACTGGAAGACGAGCCGTTCATGATCACCCGTATGATGGAGGAGTCCAACGTTCATGCCCGCACTTGGGTGGAAAAAACGCGGCCCTATTCCGATACCGGCGATGCAATCCAGATGCTGATCGAATCGCTGCGAGAGTTTGGCCTGTCAAAAAAGGTGCTGGGCTATGAGCGTAACAGCTATTTTTTCCCGGCCTACCATCAGGATTACTTTCGCACGGCATTCAAGGATGGGCGGCTGATGGACTGCTTTGGCATCGTGGAAGAGGGCCGCAAGTGCAAGTCCTCGCATGAACTGGATGTGATGCGAATCTCTGCCCGTGCCGCCCGAGCCGGGATGGAGGCCGGCATTGAGGCCTGTCAGGCGGGTGTGACCGAAAACGAGATCGGTGCCGCCATCAGTGACGGCATGTTTCGGGCCGGCGGCGATTTTCCCGCCGTGATGCCCTACGTCACCTCTGGCCCACGCACCATGATTGGCCATGCCACCTGGGAGGGACGTGAAGTTCAGCCCGGTGAGCATGTATTTCTGGAAGTGGGCGGTTGCTACCGTCGTTATCACACCGCCCTGATGCGCACGGTAATCTGCGGTGAACTGAGTGAATCGATGTACAAGGCTCAGGAAACCATGAAATGTGCTCTCAAGCACATCAGGGCTGAGCTGAGGCCTGGGCTTACCGTATCTGACGCCGACCACATTGTGCGCTCCATCATTACCGAAAACGATGTAGGTGCCCGCCTGATCACCCGATCTGGCTACTCCATCGGCATCGCCTTTCCGCCCAGCTGGGATGAAGGCTATATCATGAGCCTCAAGGGTGGTGACAGCTCGGTGCTGGAGCCAGGCATGACCTTCCACCTGATCCCCTGGATGTGGGGTGTAGATGGCGACAAGACCTGTGGCATATCGGATACCTTCTATATAACCGATGACGGCTGTGGCTCGTTTTTCGAGGACATGCCACAGGACTTTGTGGTCAAGCCCGGTGCAGCGGGTGCCAGCGCAGCGACCAAGACCGGGGAGCCCGTCATGACGGCTGCGAGCTCTGCCCCACCGGATACGCCTTGCCACACCAAAGGCAAAAAGCATCCATCAAAGCAAAAATCCGGCAAGAAACACTAAGGAGAGCCACATGCTCAGAGTGATCAATCCCACCAGCGGTCAGCTGCTGCATGAATATCCCGCACTGGATCGCGACAGCATGAACAGCCGCATCGACATGGCGAACAGGGCCTTTGCCGACTGGCGCACACGCAGCTTTGCAGAGCGAGCCGAGGTCTTGCATCAGGTCGCCGCTCTCATGCGGGCCGAAGAAGTTGAACTGGCCCGTCATATGACCGACGAGATGGGGAAACCAGTTAAGGAAGCGCGGGGTGAGGTTCTCAAGGCTGCCTGGTGTGCCGAACACTATGCCGGGCATGCCGAAAGCTACCTGCAGCCCGTGAGTCTGGCCTCGGACGCCAGTCACAGCTATGTCCAGCATCTGCCTCTTGGGCCGGTGTTGGGGATTCTGCCCTGGAACGCCCCCTTCTGGCTGGCGTTTCGCTTCTGCGCACCGGCACTGATGGCGGGCAATACATGCCTGCTCAAGCATGACCCCAATGTGCCGGCCTGTGCTGAAGCGATAGTGGATCTATTCGATCGTGCAGGAGCACCAGAAGGCATCATGCAGAATCTGCCCCTGCAGACACCGGATGTGGAAGCCGCTATCCGTCACCCCGGTATACGGGCTGTATCCTTTACCGGCTCAAGTGCCGGGGGCAGCAAGGTTGCGGCCATGGCCGCATCCGAAATCAAGCCTGCTGTAATGGAGTTGGGCGGCTCTGACCCGGCCATCGTCCTGGCCGATGCAGACTTGGAGCAGGCCGCGGACCTGATAGGCTTTTCCCGCATCATCAATGCGGGACAGTCGTGCATCGCGGCCAAGCGCATCATTGTCGAGGCTTCGGTTTATGACCGCTTTGTGGAACTGCTCAAGGCACGGCTCGAGAAGCTCAATCAGGGCGATCCGGCCGACCCCGAAACCGACATAGGCCCCATTGCACGAGAGGATCTGCGCAACGAACTGGCGCGTCAGGTGGATGAAACCATTGCCGCCGGGGCCCGTTGCCTGCTCGGTGGGAAGCTACCGGAGGGCCCGGGCTTTTTTTACCCCGTGACCCTGCTGGTGGATGTAACCAATGACATGACCGCCTGCCGGGAAGAAACCTTCGGCCCGGTCGCCGTGGTACTCAAGGCCGATAATGCAGAGCATGCTCTGGCACTGGCCAACGACACCGAATACGGTCTGGCCAGCTCAATCTGGACCGAACAGAGCCGTGGCGAGGCGATGGCCCGAGAAATTGAGGCCGGTCAGGTGGTCGTCAACGGACTGGTCAAAACCGATCCTCGGCTGCCCAGTGGCGGTATCAAACGGTCGGGACTCGGACGAGAGCTTGGCCCCCACGGCATCCTTGAATTCGTGAATATTCAACAGGTCTGGGTCGGCCCAAAACAGGAATAACCCCTCCCCTTCACCGGCCGGATCCACCCGGCCGGTATCATTTCACATCCAGCCACTTCCCAGCCTTGCATTGATCCGATTTAGCCACTCAATCATCTCCATAGTCCCAAGGGGGTTGGCAGAGTGTGCAATGAGGATTAGTATCTATTAATAGATTATAAGAATATAACTATTAAGAATATACGCGGGGTTTATTATGCAACCGATCGTTACAGCCTTTTTTGATGAACCGACCTTCACCTACAGCTATGTGATTCAGGACCCGGATTCTTCCAGCTGCGCCATCGTCGACTCCGTACTGGACTTCGACTATGCCGCCGGCAAAACCGATACCCGTTCAGCCGAAGCCATTCTGACCTTCATTGCCGAACAGGGCCTGACGGTGGAGTGGATTCTTGAAACTCATGTTCATGCCGACCACCTGTCAGCAGCACCGTTTCTGCAGGAAAAAACCGGTGCAAAACTGGGTATCGGTGCACACATCACCACCGTGCAGGACACCTTTGGCAAGGCGTTCAATGCCGGAACCGAGTTTGCCCGTGACGGCAGCCAGTTTGATGCGCTGTTCAACGATGGCGACAGCATTCGTATCGGCACACTGGAGGGCAAGGCGATGCATACCCCCGGCCACACGCCGGCCTGCATGACCTATGTCTTTGGTGATGCCGCCTTTGTTGGTGACACTCTGTTCATGCCGGACTACGGTACCGCCCGCTGTGACTTCCCCGGTGGCGATGCCCATATCCTGTTCCAGTCAATTCAGAAGGTATTTACCCTGCCGGACGCAACACGCCTGTTCATGTGTCACGATTACAAGGCACCGGGCCGTGATGAATACGCTTACGAAACCACCGTGGCTGAAGAGCGCGCACACAACGTCCACGTGCACGAAGGGATCAACGAGGCTGATTTTGTCCGCATGCGTACCGAACGCGATGCCTCTCTGGATATGCCGCGCCTGATTCTGCCCTCCGTGCAGGTGAACATGCGTGCCGGCAAGATGCCGCCGGCAGAAAGCAACGGTCAGGTTTACCTCAAGGTACCGATCGATCTGTTCTGAGTTTAACCGTCCCAACTAAACCGATAATAACAACAGTACCGCGGGAGAGTTTTATGGAAGTTCATCAGCTTACGCCTTTTCTCAGTGTCAGCCCCCAATTGACGGCCGCCGATGTGGGGCTCGCCGCCTCCATGGGGTTCAAGGCGATCATCTGTAACCGGCCTGATCAGGAAAGTCATGACCAGCCGGACACCGACGACATCCGCGCCGCTGCCGAACGGCATGGGCTGGAATGGCGCTATCAGCCTGTGGTTTCAGGCCAGATAGCCGATACGGATGTAGCTGCGTTTCATGAGCTGATGAACAGCCTGCATGGACCTGTACTGGCTTTCTGCCGTACCGGTACTCGCTGTACTACCCTGTGGGCGCTGGCAGAAGCCCCACGTCTGGATGTGGACGCCATTCTCAAAACCACGGCAGCAGCCGGATATGACCTGACTGCACAGCGTGATCGCATCAAGGCTCTGGCGGGTACTCACAGCCATGCTGAGGCCATGCATACAGCCAGCCGCAAGCGTCACGATGTACTTATTGTTGGCGGCGGTGCTGCCGGTCAGTCAGTCGCCGGCAGCCTGCTGCAGCGCCAGCCGGATCTGGATATTGCCATCATTGAGCCACGTTCCGAACACTACTATCAGCCGGGCTGGACGCTGGTCGGAGGTGGTGTATTTGAACGCCGTGAGACCGTACGTCAGATGGGCAAAGTCATGCCCGACAGCGTCAAGTGGTACCATGCGGCCGCGTCAGGATTCCGCCCCGAACAGCAGCAGGTTCTGCTGGAAGACGGCGAACAGATCGGCTATCGCATTTTGGTGGTCGCGCCCGGCCTGACGCTGGACTGGGACGCGATACCCGGTTTGCGTGAAAGTCTGGGTCGTAACGGTGTCACATCCAACTACCTGTTCGACCTCGCACCCTATACATGGGAGCTGGTACAAAGTACTCGAAAGGGGCGTGCCCTGTTCACTCAGCCACCGATGCCTATCAAGTGTGCAGGCGCACCGCAGAAGGCGATGTATCTGTCCTGTGACCATTGGATGCGTCAGGGCGTGCTGAAGGATATCGAAGTCGAGTTCTGTACGGCAGGTGCTGCCCTGTTCGGGGTAGCCGATTATGTGCCAGCTTTGATGAAATACGTGGAGAAGTACGGCATCAACCTGAACTATCAGAACAATCTGATTCAAGTGGACGGACAGGCCAAAACTGCCCTTTTCAAGGTTACGGATGCAGAAGGCAACAGCCAGGAAGTCGAAAAACCATTTGATATGTTGCATGTCTGCCCGCCTCAACGCTCACCGAAACTGATCAGCGAGAGCCCGCTGGCGGATGCTTCCGGCTGGATTGAACTGAATCCGGAAACACTTCAGCACAGCCGCTTCGGCGATATCTTTGGACTTGGCGACGCCGGAAACACCCCCAATGCCAAAACTGCCGCTGCCGTGCGCAAGCAGGCACCGGTCGTGGCCGAAAACATTCTGCTGGCGCTAAAGGGAGAAGCGCCACGAGCCATCTACGACGGTTACGGCTCCTGCCCACTGACAGTGGAGCGTGGCAAGATCGTGCTGGCGGAATTCGGCTATGGTGGCAAACTGCAGCCGAGCTTTCCGCTCTGGCTGGTCGACGGCAAGGAACCCAGCCGCTTTGCCTGGCTGCTGAAGGAAAAAATGCTGCCCTGGATCTATTGGAATGCCATGCTAAAAGGGCATGAGTGGATGGCAGGACCCGAGATTCTCAATCACCGACCCGCCGATCACGAGGCCACTCAGGCTTGTGACTTCGGTGATCGGAAATAACACCTATACAGCCCCCTGACTCAGGAAGCCTGATTGATGTTGCAACGCTACTTGCCCATATTACAGTGGCTCAAGGTCTACAACCGTGAAACCCTGACCAGCGACCTGGTGGCTGCCGTGATCGTCACGATCATGCTGATCCCCCAGTCGCTGGCCTACGCCCTGCTGGCCGGGCTGCCGCCGGAAGTCGGCTTGTATGCCAGCATCCTGCCGCTGGTGGCGTATGCCATTTTTGGTACCAGCCGCACCCTGGCGGTGGGGCCTGTGGCGGTGGTTTCACTGATGACTGCCGCTGCGGTGGGCAATTTGGCGTTGGCCGGTACAGCTGAATATCTGGCAGCGGCCATCGCACTGGCATTTTTGTCCGGTGTCATCCTGATCCTGATGGGGCTGTTTCGTCTCGGTATTCTGGCCAATTTTCTCAGCCACCCGGTCATCTCGGGCTTTATCACCGCCTCCGGCCTGATCATCGCAGCCAGCCAGCTCAAACACATACTGGGTGTCGATGCCGGCGGTCACAATCTGCTTGATATCCTGATGGCGCTGGCGGGCCAGCTGGCGCATATCAACTTGCCAACGCTGATCATCGGGGTGAGCGCCACCGCCTTTCTGTTCTGGGTGCGCAAGCAACTCAAGCCTCTGCTGGTGAAAGTGGGGCTGGGTCCTCGCCTTGCCGACATTATCGCCAAGGCAGGGCCTGTGCTGGCTGTTGTTGCCACTACACTGGCTGTCTGGGGACTGGATCTGCAGGCACAGGGCGTGAAGGTTGTCGGACAGGTGCCTTCAGGGCTGCCAGGGCTGACCCTGCCCTCTTTTGATCTGGAACTTTGGAAGCAGCTGTTTGTATCCGCCCTTTTAATCAGCATTGTCGGCTTTGTTGAATCTGTTTCAGTCGCGCAAACGCTGGCAGCCAAACGACGACAGCGAATCGACCCGGATCAGGAACTGGTGGGGCTTGGCGCATCCAACATTGCCGCTGCAGCGTCCGGTGGCTTCCCTGTAACCGGCGGTTTCTCACGTTCAGTGGTCAACTTTGATGCCGGTGCCGAAACACCCGCCGCGGGTGCCTTCACGGCAGTCGGCATCGCAATGGCTACACTGGTACTGACACCCCTGATTTTTTTCCTGCCCAAGGCAACGCTGGCGGCCACCATCATCGTAGCAGTCCTGTCATTGGTTGACCTGGGGGCACTCAAACGAACCTGGGCCTACTCACGCAGTGATTTCGCTGCCATGCTCGCCACCATTGTGCTGACCCTGGTACATGGCGTTGAGCTGGGCATCATCGCCGGTGTCGGCCTGTCTGTGCTGCTTTACCTGTATCGCACCAGCAAACCACACAGTGCCATTGTGGGTCGAGTACCCGGTACAGAGCATTTCCGTAATATCGACCGACACCAGGTCGAAACCGAGCAGCACATCCTCACCCTGCGTGTGGATGAAAGCCTCTACTTTGCCAATGCCCGCTATCTGGAAGATCTCATCTATGATCAGGTGGCACGCAACCCGGAGCTGCGACACCTTGTACTGATGTGCCCGGCCGTCAACCTGATCGACGCCTCGGCACTTGAAAGTCTTGAGGCGATTAATCAGCGCTTGATGGATAGCGG